>NZ_JBPXRQ010000008.1:0-193042 GCF_051842895.1 Cytobacillus sp. Hm23 | reverse complement strand
TAATAGATTCACCACTGTCCTTCCCATTAAGAAATTGTTTTACCGCATTAATTTTTACTTCAGCAGAAAATTTACTAATAAAAAACAACACCTCCAATTGATAGTTGTGTCTAACAATTGGGGTGCAGTACAAAATATGATTAGCGCCTTTTTCTATTATAGCTCAATGTTTTGGAAGTTTGAAATCTAGATAATCTAATAATCATACTGTTTATATGCTTCAATTTAGGAAGAAAGCAATGGAGGAGTTGAATGGAAAAGTTTCAACTTATAACCTATCATTTCAATTAAAAGAAAAACATAACTTCGAGTAACAACAATAATGGGAGAAATATTTGATAAACAGGACTCACAAGAAACATATGTTTCAGTATTGAAAAGAATGGGATGAAAAAATTTCTAAAGTACGTTCGTGGAAAGACAAAAGAATATAAAGGAAATCAGCAAATGTCTTAGGAAGACTATAGTCTTCCTTCAATGAACACTTATGAAGAATTGATTATTAAGCTGTAATAATCATATGATACAGATGTAAAGACTTAGCATTATCCATGATACAGATGAATATATGTTGTTAATTGATTAATAATGAATTTCATTATTGACAAATGGGCATATCTTTTGATAAAGTTTCCTTAGGGAAAAACAATTGTCTTTGACTATTTAATTGGCGGTAATGAAAAATGTATTTTAAACTTCCTATATTATTGGCATAATATACAAAAGTAGCTAATGAACATTATTTTTTTGTTCAAAAGTTGCGCTAGTCCAATAAAATAGCGTTAATCAAAAACAGATAAATCGGAGGGTTTAATATGAAGAAAAAACTATTGTTATTGCTTACTAGTTTGTTAACTTTTATCATCTTAGCTGCTGGATGTAGTGATGATACAACACAAACTAATAAATCAGATAGCCTTATTACGGTTACGACGACAATCGGTCAAATTGCAGATATTGTTGAAAATGTAGGCGGTGAGTATGTGGAAGTAACGCCTCTTATGGGGCCTGGGATAGATCCTCATTTATTTCAAGCTTCTCAAGGGGATATTAAGAAATTGAGTGAAGCAGATATTATTTTTTATAACGGACTACATTTAGAAGGAAAAATGAACGAAATATTTGAAAAAATGAGAGCTGAAAAGCCTACGTATGCCGTAAGTGAGACAGTTCCTGAAGATATGTTGTTAGCAAAACAAGGAGATACAAAAGCTGTAGATCCACATGTTTGGTTTGACACTGACCTTTGGGCATATTCTGTAAAAGCCGTTAGTGAGGGGTTAGCACAATTGGACCCTGAGCATGCTGATACTTATCATGCCAATGCTGAAAAGTATATTGACACTTTAAAAGAAATAAAGGCGTACGCTGAAGAACAGCTTGTTCAAATACCAGAAGAAAGTCGTGTTCTCGTTACAGCTCATGATGCATTTGGCTATTTTGGCGATGCATATGGTATTGAGGTAATGGGTTTACAAGGGTTAAGTACTGATGCAGAGTATGGTCTAAAAGATGTTCAAAATTTAGTAGATTTATTAGTTGATAGAAAAATTAAAGCAGTATTTATTGAGAGTAGTATTTCCGAAAAATCAATTAATGCTGTTGTTGAAGGTGCAAAAGAACAAGGGCATGAAGTAACAATTGGGGGATCATTGTATTCAGATGCAATGGGAGAACAAGGAACTGAAGAAGGTACGTATGAAGGAATGTATATGCATAATATTGATACGATTGTTTCAGCGTTGAAATAATGTGTAAAGGAGTATAAATGATGAATCCGGTACAAGTAGAAAACGTCACAGTTGCATATCATCGCAAACCCGTATTACAAGAAGTGAGCTTCACTGTTCCAGAGGGAAAGCTTATAGGTGTTATTGGTCCTAATGGAGCTGGGAAGTCGACGTTGATTAAAGCAATACTTGGGTTAATTCCAAAGGCAAGTGGAGATGTTCAAATTTATGAAAAGCCGTATAAAGCTCAACGACAGCTTGTAGGGTACGTACCACAAAGAGGCTCTGTTGATTGGGATTTCCCAACAAATGCATTAGATGTAGTTTTAATGGGGAGATACGGTCACGTTGGATGGTTTCGCAGGCCACATAAGAAGGATGTAGAGTTTGCTCTTTCTTGTCTAGATAAAGTTGGGATGAGGGAGTTTGCTAATAGACAAATTAGTCAGTTATCAGGTGGACAACAGCAACGTGTATTTCTTGCAAGAGCATTGGCACAAGATGCAACAGTATATTTTATGGATGAACCTTTTGTTGGTGTCGACGCAGCTACCGAAAAAGCAATCGTTGCTTTATTGACAGAATTAAAATCACAAGGAAAAACAGTCCTCGTTGTACATCATGATTTACAAACAGTAAAGGAATATTTTGATTGGGTGCTGCTTTTAAACATGAGGAAAATCGCAATTGGTCCTACAGAAGAAGTATTTACAATTGATAATTTACAAAAAACATACGGTGGACGATTGGCATTTCTTGAACACGGAAATGCATTAGTTGAACAATAGGAGTGAAATATTATGTGGGCTACACTCATTAGCACGTTATCAGATGCAAATACTCAATGGGTGTTAATAGGAACCGTTTTATTAGGGATTGCTAGCGGTGTGTTAGGGAGCTTTGCATTACTTCGAAAGCAGAGTTTACTAGGAGATGCGATGGCACATGCTGCTTTACCTGGGATATGTATTGCTTTTTTACTTTACGGTTCAAAGTCAATTGTGTTATTTCTAATCGGTGCAGCAATTTCAGGCTTAATAGCAACTTATTTTATTCAGTCTATAATATCCTTTACGAGAATTAAGGAAGATACAGCGATTGGCTTAATTCTATCTGTGTTTTTTGGTTTTGGAATTGTCTTATTAACATTTATTGCACAAAACAGTTCCGGGAATCAAAGCGGTTTAGACGACTTTATCTTTGGGCAAGCTGCATCGCTAATAGGTACGGATGTAAAAGTTATATCTGGTGTAGCTATAACGATGCTCGTTATTACATTACTATTGTTTAAAGAATTTAAGCTTCTAACATTTGACCCTCAGTTTGCAAAAGGGATTGGATTACCAACAGGTGTATTAAATGCATTATTAATGGTGCTAATAGTTGGTGCAGTTGTCATTGGCTTACAAGCAGTTGGAGTTGTCTTAATGGCAGCTATGCTTATTACACCAGCCATAGCTGCTCGTTATTGGACAGAGAGGCTTGATTACATGGTCATTATTTCTGGTGCAATAGGTGCAGTTTCAGGAATATTAGGTACATTAATTAGTACGACAACAAAAGGTATGCCTACAGGTCCATTAATTATCGTCGCAGCAACTATCAGCTTTCTTATTTCGATGATTTTTGCGCCAAATCGCGGTTTATTAATGAAAGGAATTCGTTTACTAAAGCTTAGAAAACTCGTAGCGAAGGAAAATATATTACTATCATTATATGATATTGCTGAAGAAATGATTAATACGGACAATAGTCATTACCTTCGTGCAATGGAAGAAAGAGAGATTAACAAAAAACGGCCTCTATCGAGTCGACAGTTAAACAAAGTATTATTACAATTTTCAAAAGAAGGTATTGTGAAAAAAGAACATAATCTTTCGTGGCGTTTAACCGAAAAAGGGGTAAATGAAGCTTTTAATGTAGTATTAAAACATAGATTAATGGAAGTTTATTTAATGCACGAGATGAAATTTGCAGCATTTCATGTAAAACATGATAATCATTCATCAATATTAGATTTACCGAAAAATGTAGTTGATGAGTTGAAGCAATTATTAATTCAATACGAAAGGCAACCAAAGCTAGTGCCTAGTTCGGAAGGCAGCTTACACACTGTTTTTAGCCCTACATCAACTGAAACGCATCGACAAAAGGTAAAAGGACATGGAGGGGCAAGCTCATGAGTTATGCAGCTTGGATAATAATTACTGGTTCACTTGTAGGTATTACTTGTGGAATGATCGGATGTTTTTTAATATTGCGTAAAATGGCGATGCTTGCAGATGCAATTAGCCATACAGTTTTATTAGGAATTGTTGGAGCTTATTTAATAAGCAATAGCTTAGACGGGATAAACATGCTAATAGGGGCTGTTATAGTAGGCTTACTTACTGCTTTTTTTGTTCAGCTTCTTGATTCAAGTGGAGTACAATCAGATGCAGCTATAGGTGTTGTTTTTACTTCGCTGTTTGCAGTCGGTGTTATTCTGCTCTCATTATACGCTGATAATGTACATCTAGATGTTGATCATGCGTTAATGGGTGAAATCACATTTATCCCATGGGATACAATTGAAATTGCAGGCTACAATTTAGGTCCAAAGGCAGTATGGATGTTAGGTTCTGTACTTGTCATAAACCTCATTTTGATTATTTTATTTTATAAGGAAATAAAAATAGCTTCTTTCGATCCAGAAATGGCGTTAGCATTAGGAATTCCAGTTATGTTTATACACTATTTACTTATGGGGATGGTATCGATTTCAACTGTTGCATCCTTCGATAGTGTAGGGGCAATTCTTGTTGTTGCAATGCTCATCGTACCTGGTGCAACAGCCTATTTATTAACAGAAAGGCTTAGTATCATGCTCGTCATAAGTGCTATTATCGGGGTGTTAGCAGCTGTTCTTGGATACTATGCAGCCGTCTTGTGGAATGTATCAATCGCTGGAGCAATGGCAACAGCTGCTGGGATCATCTTCGCTATCACATTTTTCTTAGCACCCAAGCATGGATTACTGTCCAGGTGGTTAGCTAGAAGAAAAGTTACCATTAACGAATTATAATGTCAGTGTCTCTAGCTTTCACTATATATTGTGTAAAGTAAGGGACGCTTTTTTAAATTTCACTGATTAGCATACCATCCTACATATACATCCTTTATTAAAAGGTGTGAAAGGTGAGGTAGACCTGAAAAATCGACATAAATAGAAAGGGTTTGAAAATTGAAATTCAAAGATTATTTGATGAAGCATTATTTAACGACGGTTCAGGTTATTGGGGTATTAGAAAATAACGGGGCTTTTTCTTATGCCAGTAACAAGATATAATTTCTTTCGTATGAATAAATGTATATAAATAAAAGATGAACTTGAAAAATGAAACAGTAAACTACAGATAATCTCCATTTTTTAAAACACTGACTATTCAACAAGTGAGATTTGAAGTATACATAATTTTTATTTATATATATCAGTAATGTGAAAAAGAATGTTCTACAATTTTACAAATACATATAACCAAATTTTGCGCTTGGTTATATGTATTTGTCGGTTAAGAATTAAAACCTGTAGAACGAAAATAGATTCACTTATTAGGTTAAGACACGTTAAGTAGATCGTCTTTAACTTTATATATTTTTTTTCATATAAACGCGCTTAGCGTCCCGATCAAACTCAATCCAACCTAAATGTAGATAATAAGAAATATTCTCTGTCAATAATACATGAGTTGCTAACCGTATTTCCATATACCCTCTGCTCCTTGCTTCTGTTTCCGCGAATTGTAAAAGACTTCTTCCTAAACCTAATCCTTGGTAGTTAGGATGTACTGCCACATTAGCTAGAGTAGAATATTCATCCTCAAACAACAAAACCAGACCACCAATTACCTCGTTATCAGATTCTGCTACCCATAAAGGATATAATGCTATCTCCTCTTCATAATCAACATTCATCGGTGGAAGTTTCTCTTTGAATCTATTCAAGTACACCGAGTAAGCTGCATCCATACAGTTTTTAAGATCCTTTGCATCACTAACCTTCGCTTTTCTTATTTCCCACTTATTACCAATTATATCATTATCTCCTAACTATAATATGTTTGTTTAATCATTTGCTACAAAAATACTTTGAATTTGCTTTGTTTTTATATAAAAGTCCCATTCTACGATAAGGTTCCCTCTAGCTTTTATTTATTTTCATTAATATCAGTGTTCCTATTCCTTACTTTTGATCTTCATTAAGAGTATTTGGAATAGCTTTAATTTAAAAAGGGATATATTTTAAATAAAATTCCAGTTACACCTTTAATTGTGATAGATCTAATTTGTTAAAGTAATAGATAAACCCTATAGTTAACAATATTTCTGGAATTAATAACCCAAGTGTAATTCCGGCCACCTTAAATATACAAATCATAGTATAACTCAATAGAGGAATTAAAATTAATGTTCTTAAAACAGCAACAGCTAATGACTCTAAAGGGCGATTTATTGATGTGAAATAAATGGACGATTGTATTCCTACATTGGATAGTACAGCTGCAAAACCAACTCCTAAATATAAAGTGAAAGCAACTTTATTTAATTGAACATCATTTAACAAAAAAGGTAATCCAAACCATACAATAGGAATAAGTACTACATAGAACACAAATGCATATATTGTACTTATTTTCAAAGAGAAAACAAAAAGCCTTTTTAAATCAATGTATTTTTTTTCTCCCATCAACCTTGAGGTTATAGGCTGTAATCCAGTTTGTGATCCTAAATATATCTTTGTTATAAATAGTGTAAATATTGATGAGGCTGCATATGCCTCAAGATATTCGTTAGGAAGGAATTTTAAGATCGAAACATTTATAATAAAAATCATGATTGATTCGATAAAGACACTGAAAAAGTCACTACTTCCGTTGTATAACACTCTCTTAAGTGCTTTGAAGTTCATCTTAGGAAAACTAATATTTATTGTTTTTGATTTAAATAAGAGATAAAATATATCTGCAATTAAATGGTAACTGTGACTAATAAGTGTTGCTATAGCTAGTCCAATTACACCTTGATTGAAAACTACAACAAAGATAATATTTAAAACAACATTCATGACTAATGTTACAATATTTACTTTAAAATTAAACTTAGGACTTCCATCATTCATTACCAGACTGTCTAAAACTAATGAAACCATTTGTGGAAAAAAGGCAATAGATAAATATTTCAAATATTCTGTAGCGATTATGTGGTAATCGCCTGATGCCCCCAATAAACTTGCAACTTTACTGGCATTAGTAGATGTGAAAATGGATAATAATGCTGCTAAGACAGAGAAAATGATGATTATAAAGCTTGCAGTTTGGTTAGCTTTATGAATCTCTTGCTTTCCTACGAGTAATCCAATGTAGGAACCTAATCCAGATGTAAACATAAATGCAAAGGCAAATATGAAGAATAACATTGGGTTTATTAATGTTATCGAAGCCAGAACCGCTGAACTGATAAAAGTTGCTGCTATAATGTGGTCAGCGCTTGATGCAAGAGCCATAACCAATTTTGTCGTTATAACCCTATGTGAATATTCTTTGTAAATTTTTGTGAATTCCGTTTTATTCATTTTTTTCACCTCAAGTAAAACCTTAAGGTGTTGACCAAGTCAACAGTCAACAAAAAAATATAATAAAATACTTCATGGAGGTCGATCTTCTGGAATGAATAATAGATATAGAATGGGTCAAATAAGTAAATACGTAGGAATTAGTAAAGATACTATAAGACATTGGCAGAAAAAAGGGATACTTGATATTAACAAGGATGACAATAATTACAATGTATTTACAGATGAGGACTTTTTCCAAACCTTTAAAATTAATTTATATCGAGAATTAGGTATGAGTATTTCAGATATTAAAGAACTATTGAATAAAGGAGATATTGATGAAAAAAAAGACATCATTAGTCATTATATTAAAGAAATAGATAATGAAATAGAAAAATTGATTAATCAAAGAAATGTGTTAAAGATGGCAAAAGACTTGCCAACTACTAGAAATGATCACTTTGAAGTTATTAATAAGACATTTAAATTGAAGAAGGTTCATACAAATACTCCAGCAAATTTCTCTGATGGAGATTTTTTGAAGGATAAGCAAATCTTCATAACCGATTTTGGTGCAAAGTCTTTAGAGAATCATGATATTTATATTGAAGTTCCTAACAATGCAGATGTTGTTTATGTTGATTCTACTTTTATCCATTTTTACTATCCTAGAGAAAAACTTGAGGAGAGTAGCAAATTTACGGAACGTATTAAGATGTTTGCGCTGAAAAACAAGCTTCAATTAATGGGAAAAATTATAGAGATACACGACCTAAAACAGCTTCTAATTAGTGATGATGATTATATAGAATTCTATGTTGAAGTAAAAGATTAATTGATCTCATTTTGATAATCGTAAGTGGGGCACATTTATGACAAACGATTAATTTCAATAAAAGAGCAGAATTTAACAATAAAATAAATCTAGGAAGTATAGATTTTAACATAAGTAATGTGTATTTAAGAGAAATTGAAAGTTCTATTGAATTTATAGTTAGCTTTTATAAGCTAAAGGGCTTAGCTATTCTTGTGTGAAATATTACTAGTAAGATAGTAATCATGATGAAATTTAAAGTTTATACAATGACTTAGATCAAAATAGAGATATAGTTGCTCATAGTACTAAATATTAAAACCCTTCATTATCTCACGTTCTATACGTCGAAGATGAAAATAACATTTATTTGGATTTATCATAATAATGAACATATCATTTAGAAATATTTGTTGATACATACTTGTTAGGGAGGTGACTGACAGTTGATTCCTCGTGAAATATTTTTAATATTACTAATTTTATCTATAATGGCTGTTTCTTCATGTTCAAAGGAAACAACAACTGAGGAAAATGTTGACTACGTCGCATATATTACGAAAAAGGAAGGTTCATCTTATCAGAAAACATTTAGAGAGCTAAACATAGGGTGGCTACGTGATTTTAGTCTTGAACTTCCATATGCAGATCAGAGCTGGGTTAATATTTGGGTTGAAGGATATGAAGATGGAGAACAAGTAAAAGCTTCTCCGCTAATACAGTTATCCTATGGAAGAAATCCAAGTAAAACTTCAACAGGCTCAATAGGGTTTGGTACGATTGATTCAGCAGATCATGAATTGTTCTTTTTATATGGTCCCGGGGTTTATCAAATTCCACAAGTCCTAGATGTAAATGAGTCATATTTTTCTACAGGTGCTAGCCAATTCGATTATGCTTTTTTAGACGAAACGATTCAATTACAATCAGGGGAAACAAGGGTGTTAGCAATCTTCCGACATAATGATGAAGCAGTTTTACGCCCCTATGACTACTATACTCAGGATGGAATTGACGAAATGATCGAAGAAGAAACTTTTGTCATGTTATTGAAAATTAAAGTAGAAAAAGGGATAGATAAGGAAGGGGCTGTGTACGATTGGACTTCTAAAAAATAAAGCATCTAATGAAAAAAAAATGTTATCTTTTTCATTAGATGCTTATTTTGTGTAAACTGTCGCTTTCAGGGGATTGTTGCTAATGCCACAATCCCTTCACATATTTTTGATAGAAATGTTGCTTGGACCTATATAATTTCATGTTTAATCACTTTCTTACTTAAATCTTTCGTCAAGAATTCTAGCGAAAAACACTGAAAACTGTGCTCTATTGACTACACTTTCTGGTT
Source organism: Cytobacillus sp. Hm23 (assembly GCF_051842895.1). Taxonomy (NCBI): domain Bacteria; kingdom Bacillati; phylum Bacillota; class Bacilli; order Caryophanales; family Bacillaceae; genus Cytobacillus; species Cytobacillus sp. Hm23. The sequence goes on along the minus strand of NZ_JBPXRQ010000008.1, from coordinate 183,557 downwards.
TAAATGTGCCATCACTATATAAGTTAGTGACTTGATTAGCAGCTAATGTATTGATATAGGGGTAATTTGGTTCTGCCTTATCAACATCAACAATGTCCCCGTTATAAGTACCTTGTAAATCATAGGCATTTACTAGAGCATAGGCCATGTCACTACGTTTCAGTGGATCGAAAGCATTGAATGTCTCTCCTTTAGGGAAGATACCTTCATCAACTACTGCTGCGATTTCTTTATAATAAATATGATCAGTTGTTATATCTTCAAATCCTGGATTAGGCCTGTTATCCAGGTCAAGATTCAGAGCTCTTACGAACATAAGTGCAGCCTGTCCACGTCTAACCTCATCATCAGGACCAAAGTTACCATTTTGATAGCCTTTAATAATATCAAAATCTGATAAAAATTGAACTTCCTTTACTGCCCAATGATTTAAAGCTAAGTCTTTAAAATCACTTGTTGTTATCTCAAGGTCATAATATCCTTCTGGAGAAGAACCCCACACATCAATAACATATGTTCCTTCACTTAATTCAGCTTCAAAAAAGCCTCCTTCAGGTGTAGCTAGAGTATAATTGATAACATTGTTTTCTTCATCTAGTAACTTAAACGTTAAAGAATCATACAAGGTTGCATTAGCGTAAGTCCCTTTTATACCAACTCGTTCCTTTTGAGTGAGTTGAAATGTGAAGTAGTCATTCTCGTTTGCATAATGAAAACCTTGATAGGTTGTATTTAATGCAATAGGTGTTGCACTTGCTATTTCGTTTGTCCCTAAAGAGTTTTTGAAATATTTGTCTATCTCGAAATTAATTTGTAAAGTAAATGATTCGGCATTTACAGCTGGATCTTGTTTTGTAGAAACTGCTAAATAATATGAGCCCTTTGGTAATCCTAAAATCCACGTTGAGGATGCAGGGTTTGATAGTATTTCTTCTTTATTTTTATCTAGGATGGTATATGTATCTAATATTTCTGTCTCAGTTAGTAGCTCCAGTATGAATTTTCCATGTCGTTCAATTGAAAATGAATAATAGTATACTGAACCATCTAATTCATGAATCGTTTCAATTTCACTATTTAAAGTAATGTCTTCTGCATTTTCAACTCTATTATTACTTTGAGCATGAACACTATCGTTCCAAATCAAAGTTGAAATCAAGATGTAAAAGAAAGCCATTAGTATTGATTTGTTCATTGTCCGCCTCCTTCATATTTTTATTTACTTCTATAACCGTTTAATAGTAATGAAGACATCATTTCTGCAATTTCTTCTTTTGAAAGGTGACCGTTAGCATCGTACCATTGATAAGCCCAATTACATGATCCGAAAATCGTTTGCACTGCGATAGACGGTGGAATATCTACGAAATCACCTGATGCTACAGCTTTTTTATATAGTTCAGTAGCATGTTTATAATACAGACGGATATGCTGTAAGGAGTTATTAATTAAATCACTTGATAAATTCTTTTTTTCATCAAAAAACAAGCCAATGTCCATTTTGTTTTCCAAGATTAATAAAATATGTTGTTTCACGAGCAGATGAAATTTTTCATGATCCTTGATATCTTCTCTTGCTAATGTGACTTTTGCAAAATCAGTAATTTTCCAAGTAACTTTATCAATAATTGAAAAAATAATTTCATCTTTACTTTTAAAATAATGATAAATTGCTGGTCGAGTCACATTGAGAGCATCAGCTACTTCTTTTAAACTAGTTGTTTTATATCCATTTCTAAAGAATAATTCTTTTGCTACATCTATAATTTTTTCAGGAGTTACGTCTTTTGATCCTCTTTTCAAATTTCTCATCCTTCTTTATAATTTCTCTTCTCCGGTGTTTACGTGAAGAACTGTAAAATTAATAACTTTAAAAGGGTAATTAACGAAGTAGGCTACCTTATTCACAACCCATTTACACAAAATCTATTGAAAAATACTTTTATTCCTATTGTACATGAGATTACTAAAAATAGGACAGAAAATTTCATGGCATTTGTCCAATTTAGCACAATTACGACCTAATTACCATTCGAATATCCCAATGATCTAGTATTAATTGTAGCGAGCAAAAATATTGTATGATTCTTCAATATGAAGCACCAATAATTGCACAATAATAATTATTATGTTAATCTTCTGAATAATAACATAATTTACTCGCAAGTAAGTAAATAATTAAGGAGTGATTGAAATGAAATTACCTAACGAAATTAGCTCACAACTAACACTACCTGTAATTGGTGCACCAATGTTTTTAGTTTCTGGACCTGAGCTAGTTTTAGCACAGTGTAAAGCAGGAATAATTGGATCATTTCCAGCACCTAACGCTCGTACAATTGACATATTAGAGAAATGGATGGCTACCATTACGATGGAGTTAAGTGACTATAAGACTGCAAATCCTAATAAAAAAGTTGCGCCTTGGGCAGCGAATTTAGTTGTTCATTCGACATACGAACGGTTGCATCAAGAATTACAATTAATTAAAACATATAAACCACAAATAGTTATTACGGCACTTGGTAATCCAGCTGCAGTAATTGAAGTTGTTCATTCATATGGAGGTAAAGTTTTTGCGGATGTTAATTCTATAAAACATGCTAAGAAAGCAGCTTCTCTTAATGTAGATGGACTTGTACTTGTAAGCTCTGGTGCTGGAGGACATACTGGGGCAATTTCTGGATTCGCTTTTGTTCAAGCGGTTCGTGAATTTTTTGATGGTATTTTAGTACTAGCAGGATCAATCTCAAATGGACGGGCAATTTTAGCATCACAGGCTCTTGGAGCTGATCTCGCTTATATGGGGACAAGGTTTATTTCCGCTAGCGAAAGCATGGCGACAAAAGAATATAAAGACATGTTAGTCTCCTCTTCATGTGAGGATGTAATTTGTACTGACGCATTTACAGGTATCCCTGCAAATATGCTATCACCTAGCATTAAATTAGCAGGTCTCGATCCTGATAAATTAACAGAAAAAGCAAGTGTTGACTTTAATAACCCACAATCTGATAAAAAAGCATGGAAGGATATTTGGTCGTCAGGTCATGGTGTAGGATCAATTAAAGCTGTTGAATCCGTAGATACGATTGTAAACAATATGTATAAAGAATATGTCGATGCCCAAAACACCATTTCTGAATTAAGTAAAAGATAGCCAAAGAAACTATTACGAAGATGATTTTCAGTATAGAAGAATATTGACAAGTATATTAAGGGGTATCCTAGTGTTTATAATCGACATAAGGAATACCCTTTTTTGCGTTTTATGAGTATATATATTATAGGTGTTATTAATTTTGGTATATAAATCGAATGATAATACATTGTGTTTAAGCATTATCGAAGTAAAATAACAATGATAATTACAACAACAATAGTAACGATCAAGCTTACCGTATTCTTCGTCACAATTTTCCCTCCAAATTTAAATAGATCTTCCACAAGCATCAGTCTAAGTTGTAGAAGTATTATTTAGTGTATGGACATATATTACATTTAATGTATAAAGTATGTATTGTAGATATTAATCCTTTTTTTCGATCGTAGTTATTTTAAGGTGGTTTTCGTATTGATTGTTGTATACGTTCTAACATATAGCACGTAAACAACTAGCGTTCGTGACATCAGGTCTTCTCTTACAATTATGGAGCTCTATTAAAACTTATTATCATGCCCATTTTGAAAATACGAACAAAGCTTACGAAAAGTGCTTAATAAAAGGTTGAACAATTTTATGTAAAAAAATGCCCAACCATAGAGAAAACAATCTGTTACAGGAATTGAGTGAAAAAGAATAAATTTCTTGGCATTAAGTATTAAATATTATGTGCTAATTAGAATTTACAATTTAAGAAAGAAACCCATATTTAATCAGAAGTTGAATAAGTTCAACATAATAAACAACTAGGTGGAGATGAATGATGAATAAAGACAACACCACTCCGATTATTGTTTTTGATGGAGTTTGCAATTTATGTAACGGAGCAGTCCAGTTTTTATTAAAGAGAGATAAGAGAGATGCATTGCGTTTTACAGCTATGCAGTCTGAAGTTGCAAAGGAATTGTTAGTCACATATCAAGTTCCAACGAATGTTGATAGCTTCGTTTTTATAAATGGGAATAAATATTATATAAAGTCAACCGCAGCGCTTCAAGTGTCTAAATATTTGTCGGGTTTATGGAAGGTGTTCTATCTGTGTATAATCATACCTGTCCCAATTCGTGATTTTATATACGATTGGGTAGCAAAAAACCGCTTTAAATGGTTTGGGCGTAGAACAGAATGTATGTTACCTACACCAGAAACCAAAAAGAAATTTCTAAACTAATTTGGTGAACAAATAAAAAGACCTCCCGAGAAAAAATGATAAAAAATTCAGGAAGGTCTTAAAATGAAAGGAGATGTTATATTATATGCCAAGCATTTTTATTAGTATGTATCTCTGACCTAGGGTGTTTATATCAATTTCAACAAGTATGTATCATAATTAATGAAACGATTTGAATATTTTTTAGCGCCATTCAATACATACTTTTATCTAAATAGGGAGAAATTATTCCATTACTTTCAAGAATTCCATGTCTTAATATTTGGTGTAGGCTTTGAGGTGATTTATTATATCTTTCACAATGTCGTAATGAAAAAGAAAATATCTGAGAAAATCAGATACGACCATTTCATCATTCAACCACAATGGTAGGTGTAATCTACCTTGCATACTTGTAGCTATGTAAACGCGTTAAACCACATTTCTCATCCTGTAGATGGTCATTTTTGGATCATTATGTCTTTTATCCCTTTGTCCTTCATTAAAATAGATGAAGCCATGCCGATGGCAACGATACTATCTTTAATAGCATTATATACATTAATATCCATCCTCTTGTAATTCTCTTTGTTTTGCTACTAATAACAATGCTTGTTTGAGCGATAATTGTTTAATCTTTATAAGAAATTAATCCAACCTTGAATTGCGTCATACCAAAAATGTTCTACTATATCACACATATTAACATTAGCCACAAAGCTATGGAATATGCCACCCTGGTTAATGTTTACTTAGTATCTTGAAACCATTCTTAGGTTATTCAGTTGAAATAATCATAGGCTATAAATGTATGTTGCCTACATAATATTGTAAGTAATCTTGACAGATTAATAGCGACATGGTTAGATTAAAATAGCTATATGTTAACTTATTTTTAATTTTAGTTAACAAAAGGGGTGGGTATTGTTAATGAATGATCATGAGCAATTAATTGAAAAAAGTAAAAAGCATTTGTGGCTACCTTTTACACAAATGAAAGACTATGAAAGCGATCCTCTCATTATTGAAAGTGGAGAGGGGGTTAAGTTAAAAGATACTGAAGGAAAGGTCTATTATGATGGCTTTTCTTCTGTATGGTTAAACGTTCATGGACATAGAAAAAAAGAGCTAGATGATGCGATTCGTTCGCAGCTTGACAAAATAGCACATTCAACCTTACTAGGAATGACAAATGTACCAGCAACGGAGCTTGCTGAACAGCTCGTTAACCTAACACCTACTGGACTTGATAGAGTATTTTATTCAGATAGTGGTGCAACATCAGTTGAGATTGCGCTAAAAATGGCTTTCCAATATTGGAGAAACATTGGTAAAACATCAAAGCAAAAGTTTATTACAATGAACAACGGATATCATGGTGATACTGTTGGTGCTGTAAGTGTTGGTGACATAGATATATTTCATAAAGTGTATAAACCATTAATGTTTGACAGCTATAAAACACCGTATCCATACATATATCGACACCCATCTGCTAATGCTGATGTTTGTCGTGACGAATGTTTAAACAAACTGCAATTACTACTTGAAGAGCGTCATAACGAGATTGCTGCCCTAATAGTAGAACCAATGATGCAAGGTGCTGGAGGCATGATCAACATGCCAAAGGGTTTCTTATCAGGAGTTGAAAGGCTTTGTAAGTCATATGATGTACTCCTCATTACTGACGAAGTTGCCACTGGCTTCGGTAGAACTGGAGAGATGTTTGCTTGTAATCATGAAGGGGTCGTACCAGATATTATGACAGCTGGTAAAGGGCTGACAGGAGGGTATCTTCCTATCGCAATTACGATGACGAGCGAGAAAATTTATGAGGCTTTCTATGATGATTATACGAAAATGAAAGCATTCTTTCATGGTCATTCCTATACAGGAAACCAATTAGGATGTGCTGTAGCTTTAGCTAACCTTAAGTTATTTGAGCATGAAAATATAGTTGACAATGTTAAAAAGAAGTCAGCAGACGTCCATCAAATATTTGAAGAATTTCATGAATTAAAACATGTTGGAGATATTAGGCAAATCGGCTTGATGACAGGAATTGAACTTGTAACAGACAAACAAACGAAAGAGCCGTTTCAGTGGGAAAAGCGTATTGGCTACAACGTAACATTGAATATGAGGGAATTAGGAATGCTTACGAGACCACTAGGAGATGTTATCGTGTTTATGCCACCATTGGCGAGTACTAATGACGATCTTCAAGCGATGATGTCAATTATGAAAGAAGCAATTTATACAATTACTGAGGGGTCTCAATATAATGAGTAGCGGTATTTTTGTAACGGGAACAGATACAGAAATAGGAAAGACTTTCGTTACAGGGGCTTTAGCAGCTGTATTAAAAGATAGAGGTCATGACGTCGGTGTGTTTAAACCAATGCTTAGTGGAATGAGTCGTGAAGATGCACAGAGTGACGCAGCATGTTTAAAGAAGATGTCACTTGATGGCAATTCATTAGAAGATATTAATCCATACCAATTCGAAGAACCACTTGCACCATATGTTGCGGCAAGGAGAGAAGGAAGACATGTATCGCTAGATGATGTAATTGCATCATGGCATCGTGTGAAAAAAACACATAGTACTTTTTTAATTGAAGGTGCTGGTGGTTTGGCAGTTCCTCTTGGCAAAAACTATCTAGTGTCTGACGTTGCAAAAGAGATTGGTCTGCCCTTATTAATCGTTGCACGACCAAACCTAGGTACTGTTAACCATACGTTGCTAACAATTGAATTTGCCAAAAGATCTGGGCTTCATGTATTAGGTGTTATTATAAATGGTTTGAAAGAAGATGAATACGGGATTGCTGAAGAAACGAACCCAGCTTTAATTGAAGAGTTTACAGATGTTCCTGTACTAGGAGTTATGCCTTGGATGGAGGGGGCCACTCGAGAACAAGTCGTGGACATGGTAAATGAAAAAATAAAGATTACTAGTTTATTAAAAGCAATAAATTCATAATTAGTTGAAAGTAATAAAGCCCGAAGTAAATTCATTAGATTGTCACGTTTGTAGAAAAGGTTACAAATATGAGAGGACACCCGTGTATTTGCTTAATATAAAAAGGTTGTTCATTGATTGTGCTTTTCATACTATCTATAAATCAAGCGTTTGTGGTATCATTTCGCATTTTAAATAAAGTCAATTGCATAAATTTAATAGTTGATATCCTAAATTAGTCTCAATAGCAATGCAAGTAAAAAAGCCTATAACAATGTTAATTACTATAAAAGATAAGGGTAAATAGGAGGACATTATATGGAAAATCTAATTCATGTTTCACAGTGGGATAAGTTAGCAGAAAAATCGTTAGCAGGGGAGTTAATTACTAGAGATGAGGCACTAAGTGTACTATCAGCTCCAGATGAAGAACTATTACCTATATTACAGTCAGCATACAAAGTTAGAAAGCATTTTTACGGTAATAAAGTGAAGTTAAATATGATTATTAATGCTAAAAGTGGGTTATGCCCAGAAGATTGTGGTTATTGCTCTCAATCTATTGTTTCTAATGCACCAGTCGAAAAATATACACTTCTTGATAAGGATACGCTTATAAGTGGAGCTCGTGAAGCTATGGCAAGGAAAGCAGGAACATATTGTATCGTCGCGAGCGGACGCGGTGCAACAGATAAAGAAGTAGAACAAGTAGTTGCTGCGGTAAAGGAAATTAAGGAAGATATGCCATTAAAGATATGTGCCTGCTTAGGTATTGTTTCTAATGATAAAGTGGACCAATTAAAGGAAGCGGGAGTAGATCGTTACAACCATAATTTGAATACTAGTGCTGGACATCATGAAAAAATAACAACGACTCATACATATGATGATCGAGTTGAGACCGTGGAAAATGTCAAAAGAGCCGGCATTTCACCATGTTCTGGATGTATTATTGGTATGGGAGAATCACATGATGATTTATATGACATAGCTGTTGAGCTTCGTAATATTGATGCTGATTCAATACCAGTAAATTTCTTAAATGCTATTGAAGGTACGCCGCTAGAAAAAATGGATGAACTAAATCCACGCTTTTGCTTAAAAGTTCTTGCCTTGTTCCGTTTGATAAATCCGTCAAAAGAAATAAGAATGTCAGGTGGAAGAGAAATTAATTTACGTTCTCTTCAAGTAATGGGATTGTATGCAGCGAATTCAATCTTTGTAGGTGATTATCTAACGACAGAAGGGCAGTCAGCAACAATTGATCATCAAATGATCGAAGATCTAGGCTTTGAAATTGAGGAAGGTTCCCTTTAGTAGTCATATAGAATACTAAATAAGAAGAGGCGAGCTCAGGTGTTCAGAGTTAGCCTCTTTACGTATATGTTGTGGGAGGTAGAATAACGATCGAACACTTAAGTAGATGGGAAAAAGACATTACAGATGAATTATTAGCATTAGATAACCAATCCGCGAAAAGGTCTCTCGTATTGACAGAAAATGCTGATCAAACATGGTTAACGATAGAAGGGCAAAGAATGTTAAACCTTGCCTCAAATAATTATCTAGGGTTAGCAGGAGACGAACGTTTAAAACATGCTATGATTGAGGCTATTCAACATTATGGTGTAGGCTCTACATCGTCACGATTAATTGTTGGAAGTCACCCCCTTTACGATAAGGCCGAAAAAGAACTCATAAAATGGAAACACGCAGAAGCTGGAATAATTGTTAACAGTGGATATGTAGCAAATGTAGGGGTTATTTCAGCCTTAATCGGTCGAGATGATGTAGTATTTAGTGATAAATTAAACCATGCAAGTATAGTCGATGGAATTGTTTTAAGTCGAGCAAAGCATAGACGTTATCGACATAAAGACTTAAATCACTTAGAAGCTTTATTACAAAGGGAACCAATAGAGAAAAGAAAATTAATAGTTACAGATACGGTGTTTAGTATGGATGGGGATATTGCTGACCTCAAAGGACTTGTCGAATTAAAAGAACGCTATAATGCATTGTTAATGGTTGATGAAGCGCATGCATCAGGTGTTTATGGGGAAAATGGCACAGGTTATGCAGAAATGGAGCACCTGCAAAGTAAGGTGGATATCCAAATGGGTACTTTTAGTAAGGCATTAGGTTCGTATGGTGCATATGTTGTCGGTGATAAGTGGTTAATAGACTATTTAATTAACCGAATGCGTAGTTTGATTTATACAACTGCATTACCACCTGCTGTCCTAGGCTCGATAATTAAGTCAATTGAAATTGTTCAACAAGCGGGTAAGGAGCGACAGTCGTTACATGACCTAGCTTATTATTTTCGTAGTAAATTATTACGAAATGGATTTAATATATGTAGTAGTGAAACACAGATTGTACCGATACTTGTAGGAGAAAATGACCGGTCAATACAATTTGCTAAGTTACTTCAACAAGAAGGTATTGCTGCAATCCCGGTTCGACCCCCTACAGTTCCTGAGAAGGAGTCGAGAGTACGTTTTACAATTACTTCAGCTCAAGCACGCGAAGATATTAATTGGGCTTTGGATAGGATAATTTATGTTGGGAAAAGTCTGGAGGTGATTTAATATGTCGAAAAAACATATTGTTTTGTTACCAGGTTGGGGGATGGAAAAAGAAGTGTTTTTTCCGTTGGCTAATCTTCTTGAACCATTGTTTCATTTCAATTTTATCGACTGGCAAGACATCATCTCTGGAGCAAGCCTAGAAGAAAGAGTGGACTCTTTACTAAATGAAAAAACGAAAGAGGTTTATCTTCTTGGATGGTCAATGGGTTCAATAGCTGCAATAAATATTGCTACTAAACATAATAATATTGATGGTTTAATTTTAGTAGGAGGAACGAGTCGTTTTACGAATGACAATTATCTCTTGGGGTGGAATCCACGAATTGTAGAACGTATGAAGAAGCAACTGAGAAGAGATAAAGGCAGAACATTACAGACGTTTTATCACTCAATGTTTTCTGTTCATGAGCATGAAAGGGGAGATTATGATAAATTTTTACGATTGTGTACAGCGAGTGCTCTTGATAAGGACTTAAATTCTCTCATAAAAGGTTTAGATTACCTCATTGAACAAGATGTTCGGGCAGAATTAGCAAGCATTGATGTCCCGAGTTTATTAATTCATGGCGTGGAGGATAATATATGCCCAGTCGAAGCTTCCGAGTATATTCACACGAAGATAACAAACTCAACTCTACACATTCTTCATCATTCTGGCCATATACCATTTTTTACCGAGATAGAAACATGTGCAAATTTAATTAAGGAATTTATAGAAGAAAGGGAAAGACGATGATTGATAAGAAGCTATTAAAAAAGCGCTTTAGTCAACGAGCAGAAACCTATGATAATTACGCAATCGTACAGAAAAAGATGGCGCAAAAATTAATTAATAAGCTTTCATCATTTACATATGGGGATAGGTTAAATATTTTAGAAATTGGTTGCGGAACTGGCTATTTAACAAATTTAATTTATACCAATTTTCCTCATGCAAAAATTACAGCTGTAGACCTAGCTCCAGGAATGATTGACATAGCAAGAAAGCGATTGAATGGCAAGGCCGTCACATTTCTATGTGCAGATATCGAAGACATAGAATTGCTAGAAAGTTACGATATAATTATTTCGAATGCGACCTTCCAATGGTTAAATAATTTGCCACTTGTGCTGACAAAGCTAAGAAGCGCATTAAATAACGGAGGGGTAATCTCATTTTCCACCTTTGGAAATCTTACTTTCAGAGAACTTCATTCAAGTTACGATAGCGCAAAACAGAAATTGAACCTTCAAATGGAAACTGCAGCAGGGCAATCATTTTTCACGATGTTAGAGCTGTCAAACGTGAGTAAGGGAGCGTTTAATAATAAACTTGAGACACCTAGTGAATATTTTCAGGTGGAAGAAGACCTTCAAATAGAATATTTTCAGACAGTGCATGAATTTTTTACTGCAATAAAGAAAATAGGAGCTAATAATAGTAATGTAGGAAAATCTTGTCAGAGACCATCGTTTTTTAAAGAAGTAATTAAACAATATGATAATAATTACCGAGATGAGCATGGAGTAAGAGCTACGTATCAATGTTTATTTGTAACATATAAAAAATCTGAAGGTAATTTGGAGATAGTATAAAAGATGGAAGAAAAATATATTAGGTTTTTCAATATATTTCTTGAAGCTAGCATGAAATTATTTACGATGCTAGCTTGCTTTTATTCAACCTCTTAACTTCTGTAGTAGTGCTTCTACACTCTTTCGTGCACTTTCTGTCTCTTCGAGAAATAATTTAATTTGCACATGTTCTTGGTTATCAAGAGATAATTCTAACAAGCTTCCTTCCACTGCATCAACTGGTAACATTGTACACGGTAAATTTATTTCTTTAGAAGTATCTTCCCTATACAATAGGACAGCGATCGCACCTTCGATTCGATCAATTGTATAATTTCCACAAGGTTTGTCATTAAAAAGCATACATAACATCTCCATTCGTTAAGAGTAAAATAATGAGGCTCTTTTCGTATACTTTGTTACTATTTATTTAAATACGTTGGATAAGGGCAATAATTTTTGTTTAGGTATTTGAAATACAAACTTCATGAGAAAACAGTGGAAGAAATGAATTTAGAACATATAATTTTGATGCTCTATCAAAGGCTAGTTAATAACATAAAAATTCCACAAAAAAACAAGGTTTTATACAATTGCCACCGTTTTACGTGACAATAGATGCAACGAAACTAGAGTCGTATCCGTGTTAATTTCTTAGTACGTAAAACAATAATCAATGGAAATTTAGCATCAAAAGAAAAAATATTCGTTGATTGATATAAGAATCCTCAAGGAAAGACTGTAGACATAAACTACGTTACTTGTGACCAAGTTCACTAGATTCTTTTGTTCACATACGTTATTTCATATATAGAACAAGAATGATGTTCGTTCTATATTTGTTAAGTTAAACTTAATCCTTTTAAATTTGTACTTATTTCTTGAAAAACTCTAATATTTCATCATAATTCTCTGCGCTGTAAATTGTAATACGACGTAAAGGCATTACAAGCTTGGATTTCGTTACAGAGACGCTTATTTCACTGAAATAATATTTACTCACAATCCGTTTAAGGAATACAATCATTCATCCAGCTTAAATAAATACATCTCATCTCATTCACATGAAGGTATCCTTGGATTTACTTTATTTTGTAATTTTCTTAAAATTTATCATTCTAACGGTTGAGAGTCAACACTACAATTTCCTCATTTTATGAATAAATAGCAAAGATTGCTCATAAATCCTTAGGTTTTTATAACTATTTTAAATATTTCTACTTTTCTAATAATTACAACTATTTATAATCAGTAACGATTCAATGTGTAAACTATATGGTTTATGTTGTTTTCTTACTAAGGGTAGGCACTTACACAATGAGTGTAACTGGGACTTTTCATTCTTCTTTTAATAAAACGGTAATAGGGTCCAATTAATAAGAAAACAGTGAATTGTAATTATACATTTACTGTTAGGGTGGTTAAAAACAGGAACAGTTTTCAATCTTAGATGAACAAAAAAGTAAGCTGTGCTGAAGTAGATCATTGTGTTAGTGAAGAGAGGGTGCTCTGCCTTTGTTGAAAAGAGGGGATATAAAAAAAGCTTTTTTTTTTGAGAACTTTGCTGCTTTTCTCACTTACTTTTGATGTAATGAAATCTATTATATGATTCCCAGAAAGTGAGTTATATTTGTATTTAGTAATTGTTACGGAAAGCAACAATTAAGGCGAAAACAGCCAATGAAAAAACCTTTTTCTAATGAAATGGGTCATTCATAGAAAAAGGCAATTTACGTGTTATATTGAAGCTAGATAGGTTTAAAACGAGCTGTAAAGTGACGAAGTATAGTTGGTTCATAAGTAAAATTAACTCCAGTAATTTGAGATCGTTTACGAGCTAATTTTCCTAACGATTCTGCAACATATTGAATGTGATTGTCAGTATATACTCTTCTCGGTATAGTTAATCTAAGTAATTCTAACTTAGACAATCCGTCTTTTCTAGATTTATTATCTCTTCCAAATAAAAGAGAACCAATTTCAACACCTCTAATACCACTTTCAATGTATAATTCACATGCTAACGCATGAGCTGGGAACTCGCTAGGTTCAATGTGTGGTAACAGCTTTTTTGCATCAACAAAAACGGCATGGCCTCCGATAGGCTCTTGAATGGGGATATCATAATTTACTAATAGTTTTCCTAATAACTGTACTTGGCTTATGCGATGATGTAAATAATCAATTTCAACAACCTCATTTAATCCAACAGCAAGAGCTTGCATATCTCTACCTGTTAACCCCCCATACGTCGGAAAACCTTCTAATGGTACGATAGTTGATGTACACTGTTCAAATAATTTCTCATCTTCCTTTATTACAATGAGTCCACCAATGTTTACAAGTCCGTCCTTTTTGCCACTCATCGTTAAACCATCTCCGTAGGCGAACATTTCTCTTACAATGGTACGTATATCTTTGTCTTTATAGCCATCTTCTCTCATTTTGATAAAATATGCATTTTCTGCAAAGCGGGCTGCATCGAAAATGACGGGTATGTGATATTTATTGGCGATTTTGGAAACAGCCTTTATGTTTTCCATAGAAACAGGTTGTCCCCCAGCACTATTACACGTAATCGTCAAATTAATAAAAGCAATATTCTCCTCACCGTGCTGTTGTATATAAGATTCTAATTTATTTGTATCAAAATTCCCCTTAAAAGGATGCTGATTTGATGTATCGTATGCTTCAGAAATAACGAGGTTCACTGGGTTTCCACCATTCAACTCTATATGTGCTTTTGTTGTATCAAAATGCATATTTCCTAACACAGCTTGCCCTTGCTTAATTAATTGTGAGAATAGAACTTGCTCTGAACCACGACCTTGATGAGTGGGAATGACATATTGATAATCTGTCAATTGTTGGACTGTTTCCTTTAAGTAATAGAAGTTACGACTCCCAGCATATGATTCATCCCCAAGCATGAGTCCGGACCATTGTCTGTCACTCATAGCACCTGTTCCACTATCTGTCAACAGGTCAATATATACATCTTCACTTTTTAATAAAAAAGGATTGTAACCAGCTTCTATTAACTTATGTTTTCTTTCTTCTCTAGAAATCAACCGAATTGGCTCTATCATTTTTATTTTGTATGGTTCAGGTAATCTATTCATAAGGAAATTATCCCCCTTTAAAGATAGTTAGGCCCCTTTCGATAAATAGTACAATTAGAAAATGTAAAATACTAGGTAAGGATACAGCGAGTACTATAGGTAGTAAGATAGAATGAAATGCTTGATAGGTGGGAGAAAAACAATTCATTCGAAAACAGCCAATAGATAGATAACACTAGATTGTATGCCCTACAATTTGAAATATGTATTCAGTATCAGAACACCAGTACGGTAGTGTGTTAAAGTATATCTGATAATTTAAGTTGAATTATAGTTGACTATTAAAGGTTATCATAATAAGATGAGTACATACATCAAAAATATTTGATTAATACTAATTAAAGATTGCAGTGTCTAGTAATGTTGTTCATACATATGAAATGGTTACGATTTTAGGACTTGAATCCTCGTCATTAAGCTTTCGTTTATACATCAAACAGACGGTTTAATTGATCATAATCGACTTTGATAAGCTAAGTGTACTAAACTTGCAGAAACTTGAAGTTTTGAGAAAATCATCAAATGTTTTTGATTAATGTACAATAATTTGTATTAAAGCTTCTGTACATGGATTGTTTTTTACTATAAATAAGCTGCCCGTGGCATTTTTCATCGTTATAATGATGTCACCACATAAAACATCTTCTAGCAGTTCTTATTTGGTTACAATAGTAACATTGTCTATAAAAGACTATTTTCGCAAACTTTGTTGCTATTGCGATGCAATAATTAATTTATGTAATTGACTTCATTTTAAAAGGGATAAGATGCCACGAACGTTTCGTTTATTTTTAGTACGAAAAACAACAATCAATGCGAAAACAGTCTTACAAAAAGAGCAACATATTTAGATGAAATAAACATCAGAAGGAGCATGAGGATGTTGGAAACGATAAACTTGTTAAATACAATAAAAACATTAGGGCTTGAAAAAGAAGTATTTGAAGGGAATTTTGGATTAGAAAAGGAAAATGTCAGAGTTGATCGTACAGGTAAATTAGCTTTATCACCTCATCCAGTAGGGTTTGGAAACAAGCTTCAAAACCCTTTTATCACAACTGATTTCTCTGAAAGTCAAATAGAAATGATTACACCTACATGTAACACAATACAAGAAAGCTATAACTTTCTTGAAAATATTCACCACATCGTGTCACTTGAGCTTGAGGATGAATATTTATGGCCTCAAAGCGCTCCTCCTTCATTACCTAATGAAGAAACGATTCCTATAGCTCGATATGATTCATCTGCAAAAGGTCACCGAGCTGAAGAGTATAGAATGAAGTTGGCTGAAAAATATGGTAAGAAAAAACAGCTCATTTCTGGTATCCATTTTAACTTTTCTTTTACAGAACATTTTCTACAAATGATACATCAACAATTAAGCACTGGGCTCTCATTTAAAGAGTTTAAAAATGAGGTTTATCTAAAAATCAGTAGAAATTTCTTAAAATATAGATGGCTTCTTATCTATTTATTTGGCGCCAGTGTGTCCGAAAAATGTTTTGACTCGACATGTGATGATCGTTCACATAATAATTTAGAATATGGAAGCTCTTTCAGAAATGGGCTTTGCGGTTATAGAAATAAAACAAACTTTCATGTTTCTCACCGTAATGTTGAAGAGTACTTACGTGACCTGAATAAGTTAATTAAAACTAGAGAGATAAGTGGGGTTGAAGAATATTACAGCCCAGTTAAATTAAAACCTCATAATAAAAAAAATTATTTAAGCTCATTAAGTAAAGACGGCATTGCTTATGTAGAATTTAGGATTTTAGATCTTAATCCATTGCACAAAGTGGGAATAGATCTTAATACATTAGAATTTTTCCACCTTTTTATCCTGTTAACACTCTTTATCAATGAAAAGGAAACGAAGGGCATTGATCAAAATATAGCGTTAAAGAATCATAATCTCGTTGCAAGTTTAGGTAGAAAGCCACAGTTAATGTTGCTAAAAAATGAACACGAAAAAATAAGTATGCATGATTGGGGACATAACATATTGGATAAGATGTTAGATCTAGCTCTCCAACTTGGAATAAAAGAAAATAAGTACAAAGAAATCATTAGAAGCGCCAAAGAGAAGATTGATAATCCAGAAATAACTATTTCTTCTGTGATATCGAAGGGGGTAAAGGAGCACTCGTATATTGATTATCATTTAAATTTAGCAGAAGTTCATTTGAAGGAAAGTAAAATAAAGAAATTTAACTTATTGCACCATGAAGATCTTGAATTGTCCACACAAATACTACTAATGAATGCGATTAAAACGGGCGTGAATTTTGAGATTTTAGATAGACAGGAAAATTTTGTATTATTGGACGATGGATTTCAACAAGAGTATGTGAAGCAAGCAACCAAAACGTCTTTGGATTCATATAGCACAGTCTTAATTATGGAGAACAAACTAGTGACTAAGAAAGTATTAAACCATGCGGGGATAAAGGTTCCTAATGGTGAATACTATAATAATATAAATGAGGCAAAAAACGCTTATCGTTTGTTTTGCAATCAAGAAATAGTTATTAAACCAAAGTCAACAAATTTTGGACTAGGAATTACAATTTTAAAAAACGGGTTCACACGACATTTGTTTGAAAAAGCAGTAGAAATAGCTTTTACACATGACGCTTCTATCCTTATTGAAGAATTTGTTGATGGAAAAGAATACAGATTTCTTGTTATAGGTGATGATGTTGTTGGGATACTTAATAGAGTTCCTGCTAATGTAATTGGAGATGGATATAGTAACATAACAGAATTAGTCGTAGAAAAAAACCAAGACCCCTTGAGAGGAAAGGGATATAAGACTCCATTGGAAAGAATAGATTTAGGAGAGCCTGAAAAGATGTTTTTACGAGAACAGGGAAAAGACTTTATGTATATACCTAAGCATGGTGAACGAATATTTTTAAGAGAAAATTCTAATATTAGCACGGGCGGTGACAGTATTGACTACACTGATGAGATTCCAGTCGAGTATAAATCTGTTGCAATAAAGGCAGCAAAAGCAGCTGGCGCAACTATTTGTGGTGTAGACATGGTGATTCCTGATATAACTAAAGATAAAATTGAAGGAAACTATGCAATCATTGAATTGAACTTTAACCCTGCTATACACATCCATAGCTTCCCGTATAAAGGAAAGAATAGAATGCCTGGACAAAAAATTATAAAAGCTCTCGGGTTCTAAAGGGTAGTCCCTCATCCCACTAAGATGTTTTCGCACCAGTGGGATTGGGGATGTTAATTACTAAATAATTAAAAAATTCAAAATATAATAGACAACTTTCAAATTTCATTTATACTTAAAATAAGGCCTAATTGAAAATAGGTAAAAAGGGGGATGAAATGTGGAGAATATAGAACAAGTTGAAAAGATTTGGACTGAGCATTACCCTAAGGAAGTACCAAAATCACTTAAATATGAAGAAAAAACGATGCAGGAATTTTTAAAGGAAACTGCTAGTAAAATGCCAGAAAAGAAAGCGCTTCATTTTTTAGGGAAAGAAATGACATTTGCTGAACTGTATGAACAAGCGCTTAAGTTTGCTAACTTCTTAAAAGAAAAGGGATTTAAGAAGGGTGACACAGCTTCCATAATGCTTCCTAATTGTCCTCAATCTGTTATTGGTTATTTTGGAGTATTTTTGGCAGGTGGAGTAGTTGTCCAAACAAATCCTTTATATATGGAAAGAGAGCTAGAGCATCAGCTAGTAGATTCTAGTGCAACTTTTATTTTATGCCTTGACTTACTATATCCCAAAGTAATGAATGTAAAAGGTAAGACAAAAATCGAACACATCATTGTAACTTCCATCAAAGATTACCTGCCATTTCCGAAAAACCTCATCTATCCTTACATTCAGAAAAAACAACATGGAATTGTAGTTACTATAGAAGAAGATAGTAATACCCATAAATTAAAGAGTATTCTCAAGAACTATGAAGCCCATGAGTTGAGCATCGAAGTATCTCCAAATGAAATAGCTTTACTACAATATACTGGTGGTACAACTGGTTTATCCAAAGGAGTTATGCTCACACATAATAATTTAACGTCAGTTACAACTATGTGCCATCATTGGTTATATAAAAATAATGATAAAGAAAATATAGTTTTAGGTATTTTACCATTTTTTCATGTTTATGGCTTATCCACAGTATTAAATTTCTCAGCATTATATGGAGCGAAAATGATTTTGTTACCTAAATTCGATGCTGGTGATGCATTAAAAGCAATTGATAAACATAAGCCAACTGTATTTCCAGGGGCACCGACAATATTTATTGCATTATTGAATCATCCAAAAATTAAGGATTATGATTTGACTTCGATCCAAGCATGTATATCGGGTTCAGCACCTCTGCCATTAGAAGTACAAGAACAATTTGAAAAAGTAAGTGGTGGAAGGCTTGTTGAAGGTTATGGACTGACTGAAACATCAGCGGTTGCTCTAGCAAATACCGTGTGGGAAAAGCGCAAATTAGGAAGCATTGGTATCCCATTTCCTGATACAGATGGCATCATCTTTTCTATGGAGACAGGAGAACCTGCAAAAGTAAATGAAATTGGTGAGATCGCTATTAAAGGGCCGCAAGTTACTCAAGGTTATTGGAACCGTCCAGAAGAAAATGAGGCTTCTTTCAAAGATGGTTGGTTTTTAACTGGAGATTTAGGATATGTCGATGAAGAAGGATTTTTCTACATAGTCGACCGCAAAAAAGATATGATTATTGCTGGTGGCTATAATATTTATCCTCGTGAAATAGAAGAGGTGCTATATGAAAATAGCAAAATACTAGAGGCAGTTGCCGCAGGAGTTCCAGACGCTTATCGTGGTGAAACAGTGAAAGCATACATTGTACTTAAAGAGGGAGAAGAGTGTACCGAAGAAGAACTAGATGCGTTTTGCCGAAAGCATTTGGCTGCTTATAAAGTACCGAGAATCTATGAATTCCGTGATGAATTACCGAAAACAGCAGTAGGAAAAATACTCCGTCGTGCTTTAGTTGACGAAGAAAAAGAAAAACAGAAAAAAGCTAATTAGGAGTTTGACCCCCAGCACGGTAATGTAATAAAGTGCTGGGGGTCAAACCTATTATATTAAAAAAATTCAAAAATATATTAAAAAACTAACAATTTTGTTTTATACTAGTAATGTGTGTATGTCTTGTAATGTCGAAAGGGGAAAAAAGATGGGAAAAGAAAAAGTCTGGTTTCAGCATTATCCGAAGGAAATTCCGACTTCTATTGCTTATGAGGAAAAAACATTACACCAGTATTTGAAGGAATCGGCATTAGAGTACCCAGAAAAGAAAGCGCTTCATTTTCTTGGGAAAGAAATGACATTTCGTCAAGTCTATGATCAGTCATTATCATTTGCAAATTTTTTAGTCGACAAGGGGTTAAAAAAAGGGGATCGAGTTTCAATTATGCTTCCGAACTGTCCCCAAGCGGTTATTGGATATTATGGAGTACTACTTGCAGGGGGAGTAGTAGTTCAAACAAATCCTTTATATATGGAAAGAGAACTAGAACATCAGCTTATTGATTCAGGTGCTACGTTCATTTTGTGTCTTGATTTATTATATCCAAAAGTAATGAACGTAAAAGGGAAATCAAATATAGACCACGTCATTGTAACTTCCATCAAAGATTATCTTCCATTTCCAAAAAACATGATTTTTCCTTATATACAAAAAAAGCAATCAGGAATTGTGGTTAAAATTGAAGAAAATAGTAAAACAAATTTATTTAAGAACGTGTTAAAAAATTATGATCCAAAAGAAATCAATATTAAATTCAGCCCTTACGAAGACTTGGCATTACTACAATATACTGGAGGAACGACCGGTTTATCCAAAGGAGTAATGCTAACACATATGAACTTAGTATCTGAAACAACAATGTGTAATTACTGGATATATAAATCCAAAAAAGGAAATGAAAGCGTTTTAGGTTTACTACCCTTCTTTCACGTTTATGGAATGACAACCGTTATGAATTATTCGATTATGTATGCAGCTAAAATGATATTATTACCAAAGTTTGATGCTCAAGATACACTTAAAGCTATTGATAAACACAAACCTACAATCTTTCCAGGTGCTCCAACAATTTATATAGCTTTATTAAACCACCCAAAAATCAATGAGTATGACCTATCGTCCATTGAAGCATGTATAAGTGGTTCGGCACCTTTACCAGTAGAGGTTCAGGAACAATTTGAAAAAATTAGTGGAGGACGTCTAGTAGAGGGGTATGGACTTACTGAAACATCACCAGCTGTTATTGCTAACATGGTATGGGACAAGAGGAAAGTGGGGAGTATTGGTGTACCTTGGCCAGATACCGATGCAATGATACTTTCCATGGAAACTGGCAAGTCTGCGGAAGTAAATGAAATTGGTGAAATTTTAGTTAAAGGACCACAAGTCATGAAAGGGTATTGGAATCGACCAGAAGAAACTGAAGCAACGCTTAAAGATGGCTGGTTATATACTGGAGACTTAGGCTATATGGACGAAGATGGATTTTTCTTCATTGTCGATCGTAAAAAGGACATGATCATTGCAGGCGGCTATAATATATACCCTCGAGAAATAGAAGAGGTTCTATATGAAAATGAAAAGATCCAAGAAGCGATTGTTGCTGGTATACCAGATCCTTATCGTGGTGAAACCGTAAAAGCATATGTGGTAATTAAAGAGGGTCAACATTGTACAGAAGAAGAGCTGGATGCCTATTGTAGAAAGCACTTGGCAGCTTATAAAGTGCCTAGAATTTATGACTTCCGTGATGAACTTCCAAAAACAGCAGTCGGTAAAATCTTACGTAGAGCGTTAGTTGACGAAGATAAAGCAAAGCTGCAAGCCTAATTATTAAAGTCGGTCTACCATTAGTTTTGGTAGAACCGACTTTTTTAACTCAGTATGTATATTTATAAAAATGAAAGTGAAACTTAGAAATATTGAATTCTATAGTCCAAATTAGATTTAAGAAAAAAATATGTATTGACGTTGTGACATCCGTTTTATAAAATTCTAATGTAATTTAATATCGTGTATACATACACATTTTATTTAATTATGATAACGTTATCATAAAAATGTTTCGAGGGAGGGTTATTGATGCTAAAGAAGAAGAGAAGTTTGTTTATAACGATCCTACTTACTTGTGTTATTGTTATAGGTGTAGTGATTGTATCGGGTAATAATATACTAAGTAATAAAAAAGCAGAACCTGCTGAAGTTTGGCTTACGAAAGGTGATGAAAGCATCCTATTAGAACGTCAAGAAGACCTTACGTGGGGTAAAGGTTTATCGAAGGAGGATCAAGATTACACAGAAATTCTTGTTGATGATAAAAAACAATATCAAGAATTTTATGGATACGGTGCTGCTATATCACATAGCTCTGCGTATAATATAGTCAATTCCCCCGAGCGTAATGAAATATTAGAAAGTTTATTTTCAACAGAAAATGGAATAGGACTTTCAGTTGTCAGAGTGCCTATGGGCTCAAGTGATTTTGTAGGACCTGTATTTGGAGAAAGAAAGCATTATACATATAATGACCTAGAGGATTCATATGAAACTGACAATGAATTAACAAATTTTTCAATTGAACCAGACAAAGAATTTATCATTCCAGTTCTCAAACAAATTAAAGAAATCAATCCTCATGTAAAGATAGTATCTGTTCCATGGAGTGCCCCTGCTTGGATGAAAACAACGCATTCGTTATTAGGTGGAGCTTATTTGACAGAATTTAATGATGTTTATGCAAATTATTTTGTCAAATATATTAAAGCATATGAAAATGAGGGACTTACGATCGATTATGTCTCTGTTCAAAATGAACCTCATTTTATGCATGGAGATTACCCAACTATGTATATGGAGCATTTTGAACAGGCTGATTTTGTTGGGAATTATTTAGGTCCAGCCTTTGAAGCAAATGGGATTGAAACAAAAATTATGGGCTGGGATCACAATTTTACAGATAACAATACTAGAGCTGAAGAAGACATCGGTAATTATGGTTCGGTTCTCCTTGAAGATGAATATGCTTCAAAGTATATTTCAGGCATCGCATTTCATGGTTACGAAGCTGATGGGATTAAGGATTTCGGTAAAGCGTTTGATAAAATAAGTGAACAATTTCCTAATGCTGAACTATATATGACAGAAATAACAGGTGGAGGTTGGGCTACGAATTTTAAAGACAATCTTCTGTGGAATATGGAAAATATCATTTTAGGTACTCCGTTGCATAATTCAAGTATGGTATTATTATGGAACCTAGCATTAGATGAGCAATCTGGACCTCATCTAGGAGGCTGTGGTAATTGCCGTGGTGTGTATACAGTTGATAATGATGAGAATATAGTAAGAAAAGAAGTCGAATATTATGCGCTTGGGCAAGTAAGTAAATTTGTTCATCCGACTAATGCTGAAAACCCTATTCGAATAGACGCAAAAAATGATAACTCACAATTAGATGTAGTTGCTTTTATGAATGCTGATCAATCAATAGTAGTTTCAATTGCAAATAAGAATTCAGAAAATGATCAAAATATATCAATTCGTTGGAGAGGAAACATAGGAGAATACACAGTTCCACCTGCAAGTGTTGTTACGTTAAAATGGAAATGATAGTTATATAAATGTCGATCAGGTGAAAAGATAACTCAATTCATATAATTGTATGAAAAAAACAAGTGAAACTTATTGACGTTAATTATCGTCGGGAGTATAATATCAATGTAAACGTTAACAGTCACATAGGGGGAAAACATGGCCACAATGAAGGATGTGGCGAAAGCCGCTGGTGTCTCGATAATAACCGTTTCAAGGGTGATTAATACACCCGAGAAGGTGAAGCTAGAGACGAGAGAAAAAATAATGAAATATATGAAAGAACTTGACTTTAAACCGAATCACGCTGCGAAGGCTCTTGTTTCTAATCGAACAAAGGTGATTCACGTATACATTCCAATTAGGCTTGAGGCTGCTAATCCATTCGTAATGAATGTGATTGCTGGTATTAGTGAAGAGTTAAGTAAATCTTACTATTCATTCCTTTTGAGAAGAGATCGTGACATCCCTTTGAAATGTGATGGTATTATTGCAATGGGTTTAGATAAGACAGATGACGATTGGCTCGCTAGTTTAATGGATATACCTATTGTGTTATTCGGACATACCGACCTAAATATTGATTGGTTAGATGTTGACAACAAAAAAGGGTCTTATTTAATGACTGACCATATTATTGAGCAAGGTCATCAACGGATTGGTTTCATTGGTATTAATGAAAACAAACGTTTTGCAACTGATCGATTGCACGGTTTTTGTGAAGCACTCCATGATCATGAAATTAAAGTCGAGAATAAATTTATGAGATTTACAGCAAATGAAGAAAATTGCGGATATGAAAAAACACTTGATTTACTTACAAAAGAAAATGTAACCGCACTCTTTTGTTCAAGCGATGTACTTGCATTAGGAGCGATGAGAGCAGCTAGGACATTAAGAAGGAAAGTTCCTGAAGAAATATCAATTTCAGGGTTTGATGGGTTAGGCATAGATTTATTATCTTATCCATCACTAACTACGATTGAGCAACCTGTTTATGATGCTGGGAAACAGCTAGCTAGAATGGTCTTAGAAAGAATTGAGAACCCAGAAGGTGCAGTCGTGCAACAGATGATGAAGCCGTCATTAGTTAAACGAAATTCTGTTAGCAGTATTAACGATAGTCAGTTAGATTAATGATACATCATTAGTAGTATGCTTATTAGATACTAAAAAAAAACTTTTGGATTCATGTTATGGGTCTATAAAGTTTTTCAAATGAATGTTAACGTTAACACCTTAAGGAGGTGGATTAACTCATATTTTGGTAGGACGTCCTATTAAAGATGTTTATCATATTTTTGAATACCATTAGTGAAATCTCTACAAACTAATAGAAAATATTGAACTATAAGGAGGAACTTAACAATGATTAACATGAAAAAATTCATGCCATTTGCGTCAGCTGTTGCTTTAACAATTGGTTTAGCCGGTTGTGGTACTGCTGATGAAGGAGATAAAGCTGGAGGTGCCAAAGGGGGCAATGAAATTGAATTTTGGGCTTATGAGCCAGGTTCAAAAGAACATAAAGACTCTTTGAATGCACTAATTGAGGAGTATGAAGAAGCAAATGACGTAACAATAACAACGTCATATATTCCAAAGGATGATTTTAATACCAAGTTAAATAGTGCAATTGCTGTTGGCAAAAACCCTGATGTTTCATATTTAGACCAACCGTTAGTGCCAAAGTTTGCTGAAGATGGTACATTACTACAACTAGATGAATTTGCAGATGGTGAAAATGGTATTGATCGTACGCAATATTTCACAGGCGCATTCGATACGAATGTAGTAGATGGAAACTTATTTGGATTACCACTTAATCAAACGACTGTAGCTCTTTTCTATAATAAAGATTTAGTACCTACACCACCAGCAACTTGGGATGATTGGGTGGCAATGGGAGAAGAGGTGTATGTGAAGGATCAAATCGGTGCTTATGAAGGAGTCGGTACTGGTGGCTGGGCAGCTTGGTTATTCCCTGCTTTTGTTCATAGTGGAGGCGGAAGTATGGTAAATGCAGATGAGACTGAAGCAACATTTGGTGAAGAGGCAGGAGTTGAAGCTGCTGAATTGTTGAACAGCTTATACAAATACTCGGATTTAGCAGTTCGTGACAGCCAAGATGCTTTCGGAAATGGTAAACTTGCAACGAAAATTAGTGGCCCATGGGAAATTGACACATTCAAAAACAACTTCCCTGATTTAAACTTTGGTGTTGCGTTAATTCCTTCTAAAGAAGGTGTTCAATCTTATTCAAATATCGGTGGAGATAACATCGTAGTATATGAAAATAGTGATAATGCTGAAGCGGCATGGGGATTAGTTAAATTTTTAACATCTAAAGAAAATTCAATTGCTGTTGCTGATATTACAGGTAATTTCCCTGTTCAATTAGAAGCAGCTGAAGATCCTAAGTATGCAGAAGATGAAAATCTATCAGTGTTTTTACAACAAATGGAAACAGCTGTTGCACGTCCACGCTTAACAGATTGGTTAAAAGTTAATGATGAGGTTATTGGTACTGCTTTAGAAGAAATAACATTAAGTGGTAAAGATGCAAAAGAAACGTTAGGTGCAGCTCAAGATAGAGCAAACGATATTTTATTTAGTGAATAATATAAAGTGTTTGTTGGTAGAACATACCGATTGATAATACACTGATATATCAATGTTCTACACTTTCAACTAGGGGCGTCTAAAAGTCGTGAATTGACTTTTTGGACATCCCCTTCTTTTCAAAAGACTCATCTTTGTAAATTGGCTTGATATTTTACAATCATCGAGGGTAAGTTAAATTTGTTTGTTGTAGTGATATGGCGAAAACAATCAATGCAATAACGTTATAGTTATACTTAACAAAATATGTAAATAATCAAATTGTTTGTATGATTTGTTCACAATTTAGGAAAAGATCTTGGCATTTTCCTAAATTGCAAATGAGATTCATGTGAACATAAGACAATTATTAAATAAATTGCGGGGAAAAAGAGGTGAATCTAGAGTATGAGTACGTCTAGAAAAAAAGGTAAAAGCATCAAAAAAGGTTCCCTTAATGATCAAACTAAGATTGGTTATTTATTCATTTTACCAATGATCATTTATTTTAGTATATTTTTATTACTACCTATTTTATTATCATTTGTGCTAAGTTTCACAGAATGGAACATGAGAAGCACACCTAAGTTTGTTGGCTTTGAAAATTATACGAATTTACTTTTTGATTCGGTGAAATATCCAAATTTCTGGCCTTCATTACTGGTAACTTTAAAATATATTCTATTTAGTTTACCAGTTGGGATACTTCTTGCACTCATTTTGGCATCTGCGTTAAATGCGAATGTAAAAGGAGAAGGCTTCTTTAAAACAGCATATTACGTTCCAAATGTAACTTCATTTGTTGCTGTCGCAGCTATGTGGGTGTTTTTATTAGATCCCCTCATTGGGATGGTTAATCAACTATTGGGAATCAATCATAGTTGGTTGGGTAGTGTAACAACTGCGTTACCTGCATTAGCGGTGATGGGCATTTGGACAGGATTAGGTTATAACATCTTGATTATTATTTCAGCGATGAAAGGAATTCCAGATAGTGTTTATGAAGCAGCCAAAATCGATGGAGCTAATCCAATACAACGCTTCATCTATATTACATTACCTATGATTCAACCGACGATATTCTTTTTACTCGTTACAGGACTAATAGCAAGCTTTCAAGTTTTCGACCCAATGTATTTAATGACAAAGGGTGGTCCTGATGGGTCAACGATGTCGTACATGTTGAGTTTATACAACCATGCTTTCCGTTATTTTGAAATGGGAACTGCATCGGCTATGTCTTACATTTTGTTAGTTATCATATTAATCGTTACTTGGATCAACTTTAAGTTTGTTCCAGAAAAGATGGATGAGTAGGTGAATGTGATGAAGATTAAATTGGATAGAATATTATTATATATTTTCTTGTCAATATTCGCAGTGATTCTTGTAGGACCATTTATTTGGTTAGCCTCCTCGTCTTTTAAAGAAAGTAAAGATATATTTTCAACTACTTTTTCTCTTTTGCCAAGACACGATGATGGCAGTATATATTTCAGTTTTGAAAACTACAAGTACGCCTTTGAATATTTAAATTTAGGTACGTTATTTTTTAATACATTGTTTGTAGCGGTTATTGCAACTTTCGTTAACTTAATTTTAAATTCTTTAGCTGGTTATGCTTTTGCAAGGTTGAATTTTAGAGGTAGGGAAGTCATTTTTAAAATTCTACTAGTCTCACTTATGATTCCTAGTACAGTATTACTTGTGCCTAATATGATCATTGTAAATCAGCTTGGACTTTATGATACTCTTTGGGCGCTCATCTTGCCGTTTACGATGAGTGTATATAATGTATTTTTGATGCGCCAACATTTCTATAGTTTATCTAAAGAGCTTGAAGAAGCAGCAATCATCGATGGTGCTAGTTGGTTTACTATTTTCTGGAAAATTGCGATGCCATTAGCTAAGCCGATACTTGTTATTTTGGGGATTTTCACGTTTATGTGGAATTACAATAACTACATGTGGCCATTAGTTGTTATAACAACACCAGAAAATTACACATTATCTCTCGGTTTAGGTGCACTAATAAGTGCAGCAGATAAGAATGCTGAGTTATATCCTGTAATGATTGCAGGTTCGGTTATGGTTGCATTACCACTCATTATTGTTTTCTTATTCTTACAGAAGCACATCATGAAGGGTATTAATATTGGTGGAGTAAAAGGTTAATTAATTATGGTATATGAAAAGGTTGGGTAAGGATGTATTTACAATCAACGTTGTCATTTAAAACGATCAAAGGTCATGAAGTTCCATTCCAAAATGGAACTGTATTGCCCTCATTTGATCCACAAAAGAGGCAATCAATTTCTTTAGCAGGTAAATGGAAAAAAGAGAGGTTTCAAGCCAATCATGAACATACGATGGCGAAACGAACAGCTGAGTGGGTCAAAACGACAGAGCAAAATGCTCAAGGTATCACAAACGTCCAGTTTAATGATGAACGTTTGAACACTCATAGCATACCTTTGCCGGAAAATGGGATGACAGGAGAAGCCAGTATACACGGTGTGGAAACGTATGAGGATGGTGTTTGGTATCGTCGAACTTTTTCTGTCCCTTCAGATTGGGAAGAGAAACAAGCAATACTAAAAGCATACGCTATCAGTTATGTTGCTGATATTTGGATTAATGGTAAGTATGTAGGTGTTCACGAAGGTGGTTATACACCATTTGCATTTAATATTACAAATTTTGTACGAGCTGGTGAAATTAATACTATAGTCATTCGAGTCGATAACCCACCGTGGGGGAGTCGCTATGACATTATTCCAGCTACAGAAGGAACCGATTTCTTCAATTATACAGGGATTATTCATGACCTATTTATTGAGGCATCTTCTCCGGTACAAATAAGCAGGTGTGATATTGTACCAGTTGATACATCAGGAAAAATAAAGGTGAAATTAGTTGTTGAAAACCATAGTGGAGTAGCAGAAAATATATCAGTTTCACTACAGTTCTTTCAAGGTAATGAACAATCACCATCCTATTTGCAATCGCCGTATGCAGAAGATATAAAAGGTGAACGCCAGCATATTACCGGTACGAGCGAGCAAACATTGCACGTTGAAGCTAATGGTGTGGCGATTTGGACGACGGAAATTACAATAGACAATGCAAAGCTGTGGGATATTCGAAAGCCAAATTTATACGTTTGCCAGGTTGAGCTTTCTAAAGAGGATTCTATTATAGATCAATTTTTTACCCAGATTGGAATTCGTACTGTTGCCACTAATGGGACAAAGATTACATTAAATAACAAACCTATCTTTCTTGTTGGTTTAGCAAGGCATGAAGAGTGGCCTAATTTTGGAAGAACTGCTTCTTTTGATCGTATCGTTAATGATTTAGTACAAATGAAAGACTTATCAATAAATTTTGTGAGAACATCACATTATCCTAATCACATTTACACTTACATTATCCTTGATCGATTAGGTCTTACAGCAAAGAGTGAAATACCATTGTGGCAATTTGAGAAAGAGCATTATGAGGCTGAAGAAACTAGGCTTCATGCACAACAAATGTGGCGCGAAATGGTGTTGTCAAACTATAATCGTCCATCTATTATTTTGTGGAGTACGCAAAATGAATCTGTTGAGGTTGTATTAAGAAAGAAGCATAATGAACGATTAGTGAACGACTTACGTATGAAGTATAACGATCATCGACTCATTACGCAGAGCGCAGCAGCAGACCAGCCAGGTTTTTGGGATGAATCTGTAGAACCGCTCGACGTAGCAGGTTGGACGATGTATTTCGGTGTTTTTCACGGCAGTACACCGTATGAAGGCACGAAAAACTTTTTAGAACAGGCTCATAAGGCATGGCCGGACAAGCCTATCTTAAATACAGAATACGGATATTGGTCCAGGGAAGATGGCAGTGAGAAGGATAAGCAAGTACACATTTATACTGAAACTTTGCGGGCTTTGCTCGAAAAAGCTACCGTTACACCAGATGGTCAGGAAAATAACGAGGGTTTTTTAGCTGGCATTAATTATTGGACTGTCTATGACTGGTATATAAACCATAATCAATTTTATCAAACGATGGGCCTTTTTGAAATGGATCGCAAAACAACAAAGCCTGTATTTGATCATTTAAAACGGGACTACAAAAAATTAACAAACTTATAAGTTGAGTGGGGAAAAAGGGGAGAAAACAGATGCTTAAATCTTCAGCTGGGCGACGACTTTATTTTATTACTGATATGTTATTTCAGTTCATCGTTCTGAATTTACTATGGTTTCTTTTTACAGTCGTTGGTTTAGTTGTTTTTGGAGTTTTTCCAGCATCAATAGCTGTTTGTTATCTTATGAAAAAGCGTATTGTTGAACAGGATAACATCCCTATTTTTTCAACATTTTGGGCAATATATAAACAAAACTTCGTTCGAGGAAATATCCTTGGCGTTTTAACGGCAGCTGTTTCATTTATGTTGTATCTCGACTTTCAAATCATACAGCAATTTGACAACATGGTAGTGACGATCTTTGGTATAGGGTTAGTAATTGTCAGCATGTTCTTATTAATAACGATTTTTTATTCACTTCCATTAATATCAATCACGACAGATTCAGCCTTTAAAGTAATAAAAAATGCGTTTTTATTAGGAGTTGCCAATCCGGTAGTAACATTAATGATATTTATCGTAATATTGTCAATACGAGTTATCTATGGATATTTCCCGACCATAATACCACTGTTTGGAATTATGCCTTTGTTACTCACCTTTACTGTAGCTTTTCATAAAAGCTTTAACAAACTAGAACAAACAATATAGAATGGGGGATACCCAAATGATTAATGTAAAAGATGGAGTTTTATATCGCGATGGGAAACCATTTGTGTTTATTTCAGCAGATTATCCGTACTACCGAGACTATCCAGAGAATTGGTCAGATCGACTGGATAAATTAAAAGAAGCAGGAATTGAAGTTGTTACATTTTACGTTCCGTGGAGACACCATCATTTAAAGATTGATGGAAAAGATGTGGTAGATTTTACTGGGGAAACTCAAGGGAATCGCGACGTACTTTCATTTATTAAACTAGTTGAAGAAAAAGATATGTTTGCAGTTGTAAAGCCAGGGCCTTTCATTCATGCTGAAACTGATTTTGGTGGACTACCTGATTTTGTTGAAGGTGGTAAAGAGTTTGAAGCAATGCTAGATAATGAAGGAAAAGAGCGAAAATGGCATAAAAACCTACCTGCAGCTTTTGATGCAGCTTTTACAAATGCAGTGCAGGATTGGTTTAAAGTATGTGATGAAACTGTAATTAAGCCATTTACGTACCCAGCAGGACCTGTAATCGCGTTGCAAATTTTAAATGAAGGATTATATTCAGACGGACAACATAGTGTTTTAGCATATGATTACTCTCCGAGTGGATTAGAATATCATGCAGAAAGATTACAAAAGCAGTTTGGCTCAATTGACAAGTATAATGACATGTTTGGTTCAAGTTATAGTTCATATCAAGATATCCCTGTGCCTAGGTCTTTTGATATTCATACGAAAGAAAACGTTAAAGATATTTTACCTTATTTACACTGGGCTGAGACACAAAATCGTTATTTAGGTGATTTATACACAAATTGGGGTAGTGCAATAGATTCAACATTACCGGTTTTCAACAATATAAACCCTCCTTTAAATGAGGCAAAAGGTTTTGATTTTTGGTTAACACGTGTAGTACCTGAACATTGGGATGTTAGCTATGGTTTTACAAACTGGATTGGTGTCGTTTCTCATGATGAAACAGCATTTTTACGATACTTACTTCTCGTAAAACGTGATAGAGGTATAAATCTAGAGGAAAACTGGGGCTTTTCAGATCCACTATATGATTGGCGTTATATTTATCACCATGTACCATTTTACCAAACAGTGTTAGCTATGGGACTTGGTGCTACAGGCTTTAATGTATATACTGGGATTTCTACTGATGGGTGGACTGATGAGCTTGATTCAATTCATGCACGTCCGTACCCTGACTGCTCACCTATTTCAGAAAAGGGTGAAACAGGGGAGAAATACGAAGCGTTAAAAGTGCTAGTTTCGTATTTAAAGGAAAATGAACAGCTAATTACTGAAGGAAAGCGCGGAAATGAAAACGCGTGGGGGCTATATGCACCATATAGTTACTTAGCTTCATTTGGTATTGAGGATCGTGATTTTGAAAAATTGGGTGTGAAGGCACCACATTCAGGCTATAAAGCAATGGAATCATTTATGCTTACGATGTTAAAAGAACAGCGTGAATTTGGGATTGTTAATATTGAAACAGCTTCTTTGGAAGAATTACAACAGCAAGGTGCAATCTCAATTGTAGGTGGCTTCTTTATGCACAGGGCTGTACAGGAGAAGTTATTACAATATGTAAATAACGGTGGTAAACTATTCTTCTTCGGTGAAGTTCCACAATACGATGAAGCAATGGATAAATGTGATATATTAGCAAGTGTAATTACTGATTCTAAACGGTACAATACAGTTGAACATGGAGATGGAATTGTTGTGTATTATCCAGAAAATCCATTCTCATCATGTGGAATCTCACCTACATTTGCACATTTAATGAATATTCATATTGAAAAGTCTCGTGTCGTTGGAGACGAATGTTATACGTTTTTATACGAGCTAGACGGTAAAAAATCATTATATGTCTTAAGTAATTCACAAATTGAAAAAGAACATAACATGAGCATAGATGGTGAACAAATATCTATTTCACTTCCTGCAAAAGGTTGTGCAATAATCACTTTAACAAGCGAAGAAATTACATCATGTGTAGTAAAAGGAATTAACGATTACGATGAGTCTTTCGTTACTCCAGTTGTGTCATACCGAGGACAAACTGTTAAAGCTGATGCACCTTGTGACTTTTATTACAGCAAGCATTCAAACATTAGCTCTCAAGTCAACAAAAAGGGATAATACAATAATGTGACATTTGTTACTTTTTTGTAACTAATTGTCGATGTTAGCGTGTTAATATGTAATTACACACTACTTATTCCTCTTTGGAGGGTGACGAAAAGTTAACAGCTTTTCGTCACCTTTTTTTTTACTTTTTGCTTTTCGACATTAATTGTTCCATTTCATAATAAGAAGCTAAACAGTATAAAAATCATAACATCCACATCAGTACATCCAACGAGTGTAAAAAAGAATCAAAGTTTATAAAAGGCTGTATTGGCACAGATTGTTGTTTTGTGTACTAAGATATAAGCTCGTCTACATCTAACGTTTGTGACATCATAGCTATTTTTTTATCATTTTGGGGGTTTCGGAAAACCTTATCTTATTGATCATTTTTAAGATAAATATCAATAAAGGTTACAAAAAGGCCTTTCTTTTAAACCACCATTCTATGAAATGTTTTTTATAACAGTTTAATAGAATACGAATGAAAGAACTAGCCAACTTGACTAGCTACTATCTAATGCTCAAGGTAAATATAATGAACTTAGTATTGTTTTTATTTAACATACTATTACAAAGTTATTCGGTGTTTCTAACCAAAATATATCCAATGACTGCAATAGGACCTAACATGGGTGCTACTAATGACCATAAACAGCCTAGATTTTGTCCTCTCTTATAGGATGCATCTACTAGAACAAACAATGAACCTAATATCCAAACAACAGCAAGCATGACATAAGTCACCGACATCATTCCGCTCCTTATCCTCTTAAAAATTTGTTAATAATAGCAATTACTACTTATATTTGAATGTTATTGTTACCAAATACTCTGTTCATATACTTCTGTTGCTACTGTTACGTTATGAGAGCAGTTAGTCTAGAATTTATGCTTCTACTACCGATATACAATAACAAATCCCAAAACTTAATGGGACAAAAGATAAAAAAATTTATATACAAAATGAGGTTAACCTTTACAAAGAGAGAAGTAAAAAAGGGAATGGCAGAACTATTAATATATTTATTAAAATATTCGAAATATTAAGTAATTTAAAGGAAACATTAATCAATCTTAAGATTACAGTGGATAAATACTGATTTCAGAATTTTCCATATATATAAATATAATGGTAGGATTAAATTAATTCTCGAGAATGATTGTTTTTTATCAAAATATAATAGAAATTAGCGAATTAAGATGTTTGATGTTACACTCCATTTCAACAGATTTACTAAACTATCAAAAGGGTGATTTTTAATGAAAAAGCTATTAACTATTCTTTTCTTATCAATGCTCATTTGTTTATCATTTTTTGGTCAAAAGAATATAGTAGTAGAAGCCAATGAAAACACAGGTAGTTTTTCGCTGTTAACTTATAATGTAGCTGGGTTATGGGACCCTGTATCATCTTCTAACCCCGCAGATAATACTGTGAAAATCAGTCCTAAATTAAATAATTATGATGTTGTATTAGTTCAAGAGGATTTTAATTATCATAGTGATTTGATTTCAGCAGTAGATCATGAATATCTGTCTTCACATTCAGGGATTATGGGATTTGGAGATGGTTTAAATCGAATGTCAATATACCCATTTACAAAATTTAAACGTGAAGATTGGAATGACTGTCATGGGGTTTTTGGGGACGGTTCTGACTGTTTAACACCTAAAGGTTTTTCATTTGCTAGGCATGAAGTTTCAGAAGGTGTATTTATAGATATATATAACGTACATGCAGATGCTGGTGGTAGTAATGATGATTATACTGTCAGGAAGAAAAATTTTCAGCAATTATTGTCAAAAATTGAACAATGGTCAGAAGATCATGCTGTCATTGTCACGGGTGACTTTAACAGCCATTGGAAAGATACAGATGGAGTAAGGCAATTTGTTGATGCTAATTTTTCAGATGCTTGGGCGGAAATAAAAAATAATGGTGAAATACCTGATATTGGTGAATCCGGTGGGCGTATTGATAAAATTTTGTTTCGAGGCAGTGATGGTCTTACACTTAACGTAACTGATTATGATGTTCCTCATGATGACTTTTTAGATAGCAACGGGAAAGGTCTATCAGACCATAAGCCTGTGTCTGCTATGTTTGAATACAGTGTAAATAATTTATGGGAACAGCCTCTAAATACATTTAGTCCTCATGCATGGAATAAAGGAAATAATACATCGTTTGAATTTGATGAAAACGTGAAATATCTGAATGGGGACCGTGTTGCAAAACTAGTTGCAAAGGGAGAGAATGGTTATGTAAATAACACAATTCAGCTTAATCCAAACAACCGCACGTATACTTTTAGCGTTTGGCTAATGTCTGAACAAGACCAACAAGTGAGTGTGCGCTTGCGAAGTCAGGGTAATTTAAATGGAGGTAACGGAGATAATGATAGGATTCAAACTGTAAGCCTTCAAGCTAATGAATGGCAACGTGTTGAAGTTACCCAAGCTTTTGATATAGAAGCAGAATGGTTAAGAGCAACTATCTATCCTGCGGGTTACCAAACAGGTGAAACAGGTACTATCTACATGTGGGGGAGCCAAGTGTTTGACACGACTAACAGTGTTGTAGAGCACGGCATTGATAATGGAGAGGAAATGTTAAAACTGACAGCCACAAGTAATGGAGGGTATGTTAACAATACAATTAATTTAAATCCGAACGGCCACACATACACTTATAGTATGCTAGTGAAAAGTGACGTGGAACAAGCGTTAAGTATTCGTTTGAGAGCTAAAGGTTTTAGTGGCAATAATGGAAATAATGATCAAGTCAAAACGGTAAATGTGGCACCAGGTCAATGGCAACGGGTAACTATCACCCAAACATTTGATGATGATGCTGAATGGCTAAGAGCAACCATATATCCTGCAGGCTTTCAAACAAGTCAAGCTGGTTCAATTTATGTAAAAGATGTAGTGGTGACTGAAGGAAACTGAATAACAATGTATAGAAGAAACTGTTGTGATGTCACAACAGTTTTTTTTCGTATGTATATAATGTTTTGAAACAGTTTTACTTCATAACTAGCGAATGTGACTAAAATCCTTTATCGAGATCAGAAAAAAACAAAAGTTTTAAGTGGTTGTTATCCTAGTAGCCCTTGTATACATGGTCTTTATATTCA
The DNA here is from genome assembly GCF_051842895.1 of Cytobacillus sp. Hm23. NCBI lineage: Bacteria > Bacillati > Bacillota > Bacilli > Caryophanales > Bacillaceae > Cytobacillus > Cytobacillus sp. Hm23. Next base: position 147,672 of record NZ_JBPXRQ010000008.1, on the reverse strand, counting down.
AAATGGAGAATTGTTAGCTCTCAATTTTGTCATTGGTTTGTAGCTATTAAATACACTTTTTAGAAGGAATTAACGAATAAGATAGTTAGCAATTATTTTGACAGTTTGGTATAGAGATTCGAATTTTATTAAACTGTGAACTAGTTCTTTCTTTCGAAATGTGACATACTGTCCATAAAACCTTTTGAAATTCATAGTAGTCAAATGGAGGAAAATGATGTTAGAACAATTACACGAGAATCAGTATGAAATAGTCGAGCATTTCTTTCAAGGTCATAAACAATATATTCCCGCACTTTCTGTTATCTACGGAAATTACCCTGGTAAGATATTCGTTGATTCAGTTCTTCAACCGAATTTTGCGATTGTTTGGGCACTTGGACGATGGCTTTATTGTGAGGGACACATTCCTAATAATCATACTTATGGAAGCATAATTGATTCATTATGGCATTTTCTTAAAATAGAGGAAAAAAACATTTTTGAAATTTATAAAAGTGAAGATCAAGAGTGGGAGAAAGAATTTAGCGCAAATTTATCTAATCTCGCTGTGAAAAAGCATTGGGAATCTCTTTATACATTAAATATTGGTAAGTTTAGAGAGCTTGAAACGAGGCAAATAGAATCGCAGGTTGATTGTCAAATAGACCAATTTCCAATTCTAACATCAAGCTATAAGGATGAGGAATGTGAATTAATGAATGAGACACGTTTTGGATCAAAAATTATAAAGAATAATAAAATCATTGCTATATGTAAAAATAATGGTTTCGTTCATAATGATTCATATTTTATAAGTGTTGAAACTTTTGATAAAAACGAGCAAGGAAAAGGCTATGCGACTGTTGCAGGGATCAAATTAATTGAGTATGGATTGGCAAGAAACTTTATTCCGTTATGGGAAACTACCCACGATAATATTGCGTCACATAAATTAGCAACAAAGTTAGGATTTGAAAGAAACTGTTCATATCCAGTATACGCTTTTCACCATAATAGTATTTGAAAGGGTTGATAACAACATTATTTGGATATACCAAAGGAAATAGACCCTTTCGAACTTTGGGTCTATTTCAACATCAGCCTTATGTTATTGTACAAACTCATGGTGTAGAAATACGATTGAAACTCATTCTATGATTCAAAAACATAAGAAAGTGCTTTTAAAGCTTCATTAACAGTTTCAACAGTTACATTAGCTTTATTAGATAGCTCTTTTAAAGGGTGGTGCAATGATGCAGGGCGTATAAGTATAAGTGGTTTATGTAAAGTGATTGCTGCACTTGCGTCCATTGCCGTATTCCATTGTCTATATTTTTCTCCAAATAGTGCAATGACAATGTCAGCTTTATTCATTAACACTTGTGTTCTGAAATTGTTAAAATCAGAGGCAGCATCGTCTTTAAAAATCGCATTAGGCTGTTCACCTAAAATGTCCTCTCCTATATTGTCGGAGCGGTCATGATTCTCCATTGGGGCAACAAATGTTAATGGAAGCTGTAAAGCTTTTGCTTTTTCCTTAATTTCATCTCTCCAATTACTATGAATTTCTCCTGCAAGATAAACAGTTAACTCCATATAAATACCTCCGATAATCATTTTAATTTTTATAAGGGCTTTTTCGTAAACTTTGTTGTTATCGTTTCTAAACTGAAAATAAAGATGTCATTTTACGTAACAGTCACCGTTTAACCGAAGAAAAAATGCCACAAGTTCTAGTTGTATGTGTTTAGTACGAAAAACAACAATCTTTGGCAAACCAGCTTTTATAAAAGGATATTTATGCACAGCATATTGCATGTAATCATTGTAATAATTTAGTGTGTTACAATTGTTATTGTGATGTAAATAGGCTATTTTTCATAATGATTTTACTGCGCATTAAAAAGGCGTGGTAGTTTTTCCATTATAAAGCCCATTACAGCGTTTTGCTTATCTTGTTTTTCTTTAAGAATTAGCTTCAAGAGCATCTTTTAATTTTGTTAAATGTTGACTGTCTTCTTGTTTTAAAATTTTTATAAAAAAAGGGCGTATAAATCGCATTTTTAAGCCTTTCGTGTTAACTTCACAAGAAAAGTCAATTCTAGTTCCACCTTCAGCTTCAGAGAATTCATAATGATAGATGGTTTCAAGACCTTGTAAGGCACTTCTAGCAGAGTATGACTTATTCTTTGAAAAAGATATGTATTCTATGGTAGCCTCTGCTTTTTTTCCTCGAATTTCTCGAACTTCCTTAAACTTAGTATGCTGACCGATTGGTCCATCGGTCATTTTTGTTACTTCAACTACATTTGCTAGTATTTTAGGTGAGTTTTCCATATTAGATGCATAATCAAAAGTTTCTTCAATGGATTTACTCACTACAATTTGATCTGTAAATGCAATCAACAACGCTTCCTCCTATACAATTATTTGCTTTTTTACACATTGATTGGTGTTTTTCATACAAACCTCAATTTGCTGCAAATATACAAAAAAGCCTATAAATTTGTTCTTATCTTTTAGAAGTAATTCCACTTCATTATGAATGTTATGCTCAACATATATACCATAGTAACCCATAAAAATTATGCCACGCAACAAATAACTTGTTTAATTCTAATATATCACAATTCCAGTAGCAGCAATTGTTTGAATTGAACAAATAGAAAGTTCAGAATGATAATTAAAGCGTAAGGAATCATGAGTAATATAGAAGTTGTTATTCAAACGGGTGAGGGAATACAAATTTGTAGCATAACATTTGAACAGCTAATCAATTGCAGGAGCTATTACTAGACGTATAATCATGATTTAGATGTGTTTCCTTTGAGCTGTAGGGCATAGTTTTGATTTCTTTCAATACAATTAAGAGGGTAAGATTGAATGAAAGGTAGAAAGTGAAATAAGTGTACTATTAGAAGAAATGCTAGAACAGTTATGGAAAATAAATTAAAGAACATGTTAGGTTCTATCGCGAAGAAGTTACCAACCTTGAACAGAAGAACTGCTAAATAAAAATTATTACTGTTTCACAAATAAGATTCATATATGACTACGTAAAGAGACAGAGAAGAATCGGTTTACGGTATTCAACTTAGTGAGTGAGCATTGTATTCACCAAAACTCACTCACGGTAATAGGTTGTTTTAAGTTTTAGTTTTATTTATGTATTAACTAGGATTAATATAATCGTTTCGCATAAGCTTCATCAAGGTTACTTTGTAAATCATCAACTGCATCCTTTGGTAGTTGTAAATGACCTGCAAGTATTTTAGCTGCTGATGGTAATGCATGTTTCGTAGGGTAAGATTGATGGTCCCATATTTTCGAACGAATCATAGCTTTAGCACAATGTATGTATAGCTCCTCAACCTCAACACCAATACCTAAACTTGGTATTACACCATTCACTTCCATCTTTTCTAGCAAAACTTTATCTTTAACAATTACAGCTTTACCATTCACACGAAGAGTTTCTCCTAAACCAGGAATGATAAAGAGAAGACCAATTTGATTGTTTGAAAGAATGTTACGTAATGAATCTATCTTCCTATTTCCTCTACGTTCAGGAATAAGCAGTGTTTTATTATCAATAACTTGAACGAATCCAGCACCGTCACCACGGGGAGACACGTCACAGGAGCCATCAGCGTTTGCTGTTCCTATTAATACAAATGGGGATAGTGAAATGAACTTTTTACAATTTTCATCAACAAAAGATATGACTTTATCATTAATCATTTGTTTAGGTTCCCCAATGATTGTACGTAATTCCTCTTCAGTTGTAATGGTATCTTTAAAATTTTTTAATATTGTCATAATACGAACACCTTCCTTTGTAAATTAATTTTACTATATTAAAAATAATTGTAAAACTAGGAAATATTGTTTTGTTTAATAGGGTTGGAGCTTCTTTATACAATGCTTATACACTATTTATATAGGAGTTTACTTAAGAAAGTACCGTAAAAATTATAAATATATGAAATCACTTTAATAAATATAATTTTTTGATATATTAAAAAAATTATTGCAATATTCTATTTTGTTGTTTATAATTTAGTACATAACAGCGGAGAAGTGATGCATCAAGAGGAGGAAAGTAAGTGGGACAGTTATTTAATACCATTGTTACCGAACTAAATAATTATCTTTGGTCTTATATTTTAATAGGTTTATTAATCGGTTTAGGTGTATATTTTTCTTTTAGAACGAAGTTTGTACAATTTAGACTTTTAGGTGAAATGTTTAGGCTGTTGACAGATAAAGCTACGGTCTCAGCAGACGGTAAAAAAGGGATTTCATCCTTTCAATCATTTTGTATCGGCGCGGCAACAAGAATTGGAACGGGTAACTTAGCCGGTGTGGCTATTGCCATAGGACTTGGCGGACCTGGTGCAGTTTTTTGGATGTGGATCGTTGCTTTAGTTGGTGGTGCAACAAGCTTTATCGAAAGTACGTTGGCACAAATATACAAAGTTAAGGATAAAAATGGATATAGAGGTGGGCCTGCTTATTATATTGAAAAAGCTTTAAATGCACGTTGGTTAGGTATTATCTTTGCGATATTCATTACGATTAGTTTCGGGTTAATTTTTAACTCAGTACAGTCAAATACGATTTCAGTTGCATTTGAATCAGCCTTTGGCACAAGTCGTCTCGTAATGGGCTTAATTATAACTGGGGTATCGGCACTCGTAATATTTGGCGGCATAAACCGCATAGCAAAAGTGTCTCAAGTTGTTGTACCAGTTATGGCGGTATTCTATCTTCTCATCGGACTATTTATTATTGTTACAAACTTCCAAGCAATACCTGGAGTATTTAGTTTAATTATATCTAGTGCATTCGGCTTCAATGAAGCTTTAGGTGGTACAGTTGGTGCAGCTATATCTTATGGGGTTAAACGTGGCTTATTCTCTAATGAAGCTGGAATGGGTAGTGCTCCAAATGCAGCAGCAACAGCTACAGTTTCTCACCCTGCAAAACAAGGCCTTATTCAAACACTAGGTGTTTTCGTTGACACATTATTCGTATGTAGTGCAACAGCATTTATTATTTTATTATCAAATGAATATCAAACAGGAACGTTTGAGGGAATCAACTTACTGCAAGCATCATTAGTTTCGCATGTTGGTCCTTGGGCAAGCGTATTTATTGCAATTTCAATTTTCTTATTTGCATTTAGTTCAATTATCGGTAGTTATTACTATGGTGAAACGAACATTGAGTTTATTAAGAAAGATAATACAGTATTATTCTTATATCGCATTGCAGCGTTAGGAATGGTATTATTCGGCTCGTTAGCAAGTGTACAAATCGTTTGGGATTTAGCAGATTTATCAATGGCATTAATGGCAATAACCAATTTAATTGCCATCGCATTTCTAGGCAAAATTGCTTTCAAAACATTGGATGATTATGTCTCTCAACTCAAAGTCGGTAAAAACCCAGTATTCCACGTATCAAACGTAGATGGTTTGCAGAATGTTGAGTGTTGGGGAGAAGAAGAGAAAATTGACAACAAAAAAGCTGTTTGATAATTATGTTAATCGCAACATTGAAGTTGAGACAGGATGTTATTCTGTCTCTTTTTTTGTGTGAAGTTATCTTTTACACAATTTGTTGTTAGTTATTTAATGAGAACAGTCATCATGCTTCATTTAAAGCATTTTAGTGAGCTACTTAATAGCGGTTATTTGATATACACTGAAAAAAGTAAGAAAGTACCTACGCCTTGTAAACTTCTTTCTCAGTATGTAGTAGTTTCATTAGCCAAATTGATTGTATCAACCTTAAGATTTTACTCATCCTAAATTCCGTTGTAAAAAGAGCATTTATGTGTAAATCTTAGAAGTTATTTAATAGCAAATAATAGGTAAATATGGTATATTGTTAAGTGTATAAAACTTACGATTTACAAGAATTATCCTCGGTTTAATTATCTGAAAATTCTATAAATATAAAATCCAAGCTATGATTAAAATCCATTCATTCTATTTCATCTCAATATTAGGCCCTACATTAATACGCATTGATAGTTGTTTTTCATCCCCATAAATCAACACGAATACAACTAGAGTATCGTGGTATCTTTATCTTCTATAATATGATGATAATTATAGAAGACTTTATAAATAACAACTAGCTCATTTTACGAAAAGAACCATAATTAAAAAGCGAGGCAAGTGCTATTATCGATAGGAGGTACTTTCAATGAGTCAAATTCGACTAATACCATATAAGGTTGACCAAATTGTTGACAAAACAACCGAAATACCACGGGGAGTTGCATTAATAGAGGCGCCAAGTATGTGGGAAAAGGGATATATGGGAAATAGTGTTGTTGTTGCTGTACTTGACACGGGATGTGATATTGAACACCCTGATTTAAAAGATAGAATAATAGATGGAAGGAATTTCACTAACGACTATGGTGGAGATGTGTCAAATTTTGATGATAACCAATATCATGGTACGCATGTAGCTGGTACAATAGCAGCCACGTTAAACAATTATGGCGTTGTTGGTGTTGCACCAGAAGTAAAACTATTGATTTTAAAAGTATTATCCAAAGATGGATCAGGGAGCTATAAGGGTTTAATTGATGCATTAGATTATGCTATAAATTGGCGTGGACCTGATGGTGAAAAAGTTCGTGTTATATCCATGTCTCTTGGAGGGCCAGAAAATGTATCTAGCCTACATACTGCGATTAAAAATGCAGTCAAAAACGATATTTTAGTCGTATGTGCTGCGGGGAATGAGGGGGATGGAAACGTTGATACAATTGAAAAGAGCTACCCAGGTTATTATGATGAAGTCGTGTCGGTCGGAGCTGTCGACTTTGACAAAAGACTAGCTGATTTTACGAATACACATGAGGAAATTGATTTAGTAGCACCAGGAGTAAAGGTTTTGTCAACATATCCAAATAATAAATATGCAAGGCTGTCTGGGACATCCATGGCTACACCACATGTTTCTGGTGCAGCAGCCTTGTTGTTAAATGAGAAAGAAAAAGAGTTAGGTAGAAAAATATGTGAACACGAGTTATATAATATTTTAATTGAGCATACTCAACCAATTGGCTATAGCAGACATGCTGAAGGGAATGGGCTTCTTTATTTAGGAAATAAACAACTTGCTGAATAAGAAAATTTGTATTCTAACGCAGAACTTCCCAATGAAACCACAAGGTAGAGGGGCTGTAATAACAACTAATCTTTCCTCCAAGGTTGGGACCATTAGTAGAGCATTCGGTATTGCAGATATCATCAAAATTAACTGTAGCCAAGTGATCAATAGCAAGACCTAATTATACGCTCTACTTGCTGATTTTAACATACGTTTTTTTTAGTAGAGCCTTTATCAAGTTTCTTTGACTTAACTTATATGTTATATAATAAAGGCTGTTTTCGGTTTAATTGTTGCATCGTTTCACCTATAAAGATTATTAAAATCATATAATACACCTCAGTTGATCATATTTAAGTGAAAGAGGCAATAAAGTTTAGGAAATATGTGACTATCACCTTAAAAGATAAAAGTTCGTATGCATATTTTTTTGTATGAGAAGAAATATGCAAAACAACTAACAAGAATGAAAAATGTAAAAGAGAGGATGAAACAAGATGGGGTTAAAAATGAAAAAAGATTGCCAGCGGTGTGATATTTCCTTAACAAGGGATGCTGATGCGTATATTTGCTCTTATGAATGTACATTTTGTCCTCAATGTAGTACTGAAGTCAAAAATGTTTGTCCGAACTGTGGAGGTGAACTCGTCAGGAGACCGAAAAGAGATGGGAAATTAAGAACTGTTATGAATGTGTTGAACAACTCAAATCGATAAAGGTCACTTGAAGGTAGCAGAAGAGGTAAATACCTTATATTGCAAATTTTAATATTCAGTAAGAAATATTTATAAAAGGAAGGAAAAATTGCTAACATTATTATGTTAGCTTTTTTGATATTTCCTTTTGAGCACTCGCATCATAAATTTCGGAATGGCAATCATTCTTTTTAACCTAGATGGCTCTTTAATTAACCGATATAGCCATTCTAAATTAGTATCTCTCCATATTTTAGGCGCTCTTTTGACGACACCAGCCCATACATTAAAACTTCCTCCGAGCCCGATAAATACCCCTTTATTAAAGTTGTGTATGCTTTTTGCAATCCAATCCTCCTGTTTTGGAAATCCTAGTCCTACTAACACAATATCGGGTTCAGTTTCTTTAATTTGAGAGATAATGGTCTCATCATTATCATCAAAATAACCGTGGTGATATCCAACGATATCTACATGAGGATAATGTTGTTGAATGTTTTTAACAGTTAGGCCAATAACGTCAGGTTTTGCACCTAAAAGATATATTTTATAACGGTGGTTGTTTGCGATAATTAAGAGCTGCTCCATAAAATCTATACCCGTTAATTTTTCTTTGAGAGGTTTACCTAAGATTTTGGAAGCAATTACAATGCCCGCTCCATCTGGGATAATGTATGTAGCTTTTTTTAGGGTTAAATCGTATGATGGATTAGATTTTGCATATGTAATAATTTCAGGATTCGCTGTAACGATAAAGGTTTTTTGAGAAACTTGCATTCTATTGTGAACTTCTTTTATGAAGTTTTCCATTCGGTTGTTAACAAATTCATATCCCATAACCTCATCAAAGTTAAGCATATTAATATCCTCCGATATATTCACACGAAATAAATATCCCATAATTGTATTCCTTTATACTGGTAAGATATAAATTTCGAAGGGAATTTGTAAAATATAGATACACTAGAATGTTATTTTCGCATAAATTCGAGAAAAAATATAGTGTAATTGGAATGAAAGTCATTTTTTTGCTTTCATCAAAATATTTGGAATTGAGAGAAGCTATTGATTTCTTAACATTTTTGAACGAATTATATGTTTGTATAGTTAAGGGTTAATCGGATAAATATACTAGTATTATGAGTATTATATATTTTTGAAATACGACTAATCAGCAGAAAATAATTAATATATAGCGTAACCTTTGGTAAAATAGATGTCATAATCATCAAGGTAAGGATTGGTGAATGAGGATAATTATAAATTATCTACCAGAATCAAGAAAAAGATTGTGTTAAGACTAGGTGTATATTTGTTATTCTTTGTTAGGAAGCTATCCCTACATTCTAAAAAGCAGTTTTCTAATATGTTTTTCGTGCTAAATGTATAGACAAGCATACTAACTGACATTGTGAGCACCTTTTCCTCTCTAGTTATGGAGAAATAGCGTTTTTATACTCAGCTAGCTACGAGAAGAACCTATTACAAAAAGCACACGATAATATTTGTATTGTTGTCTAGCAATGTTTATCTTATAATTAGTTTTTTAATGCTAGTGGAAACCTGCTTATACATTCATTCGCAATACCGACATCTACAATATGCCTTTTAAAAAGAAGGGATGTAAGACGTTATGAAAAAAATTATTACCTATGGAACGTTTGACTTGTTGCATTGGGGGCATGTTAACCTTCTAAAAAGAGCAAGAGAATTAGGTGACCACCTAACTGTTGGCTTATCAACAGATGAGTTTAATACGATGAAAAATAAGCAATCCTACCATAATTATGAAAATAGGAAAAAAGTAATTGAATCAATACGTTATGTCGACAAAGTAATTCCAGAAAAGAATTGGGAACAGAAAGTTGCTGATATCATTACTCATAATATTGACATTTTTGTTATGGGAGATGATTGGAAGGGCAAATTTAACTATTTAGAGGATTATTGTCATGTCATTTATTTACCAAGAACAAAGAGTATTTCTACAACTATGATTAAAAAAAATATGGAGTTATTTACTGAATAATGGTTAAGGAATTATTAATATCAAGTTATTTACTTATATTTAAGCTAGTCTTTAATTTGTGTAAACAATTTAAGCTGAAGAAAAAATTAACATTCGTTTTATCATATGAAGAAAATGCGCATTTTTTATATAAAAAATTGATAAAACAATCTATGTCAATTGATATTATTATTTTGTGTAAAACGTCAACAAAAACAGACCTTCAACATATTTTTCAAGAAGCAAAAATATATACCTTTGAATCAAAGAATATAATTCATTGGCTTTTGTCTATTTATCATTTGGCTACATCTAAAATAATCATCATAGATAATTATTTTGCATTTTTATCGGCAATTACATTTAAGAAAAATGTTGAATGCATTCAAATTTGGCACGCTGCTGGAGCGTTAAAAACTTTTGGTTTACAAGACAAATCCGTTCGTAAAAGGAGAAACAAAGCTCAAAGAAGGTTTCGAAAAGTGTATAAGCAATTTCACAAGGTAGTTGTTGGTTCAGAAGAAATGGCACATATATTTATGGAATCATTTCATATTCCAGCTAATCATATACTCCCAACTGGAATTCCAAGGACAGATCTTTTTTATGATGAGCAACTAACAAGTCAAATTAAAGGTAAACTCTATTCTAGATTTCCTCTGTTAAAACATAAACAGATAATATTATATGCTCCGACCTTTCGTCATGGTCAATTAAATAATTACAATATTAAGCTGGATTTGGACAAGCTTTACGAGAAGCTGCAAGGAGACTATATTCTAATATTGAAGCTACATCCAATGGTTAAAGTAAATGTGGATTATGAGAGAACTTACAAAGGTTTCATTGTTGACTTATCTTCTTATAAAAACACAAATGAGTTATTGATGATCACGGATTATTTAATTACTGATTATTCATCCATTCCTTTTGAATATGCTATTTTACAAAAACCAATGATTTTTTTCCCCTATGATTTAAAAATCTATCAACAAGAACAGGGGGTTATTCAAGATTACGAAACCACCGTCCCTGGGCCGATAGCGAATGATACTGAAGAAATTATCGAATTTATTTTAACCCACCCATTTAATTATAAGTTGATATTACAATTTTATAATCGATGGAATGAACATTCAAAAGGAAATTCATCAAACAGACTTGTTCAGTACATACTAACCAAAATAACTTAAATTATTCGCACTCGTGGTCGTTCATTTAAGAACTAAGTTTATAGTGAGCTATATGGAAAGGATTACAACATGAAATCAGTAATGACGATTATTAATGAACATATCAACAACTTCTATTTAATAGTACGTTTATCTATATATGAATTAAAAAGTACAAATAATAATAACTACTTAGGTATTTTGTGGGAAGTCTTAAACCCAATGATTCAAATTAGTGTCTTTTGGTTTGTCTTTGGGTTAGGCATAAGGGGTGATAAAGGAGTAGGTGACATCGCTTACTTGCCTTGGATGCTTTCAGGCATTAGTGTTTGGTTTTTTATCTCTCAATCCATTTTACAAGGTTCGAGATCAATTTATTCAAGAGTAAGGATCATAGCAAAAATGAAATTTCCGATGAGTGTCATACCTACATTTGTTATCGCATCTAAGTATTACTCTCATCTTATACTTACTGGCATTATTATGGTGATATTGTTTTTCTACGATTATTCAATATCGGTATACTTTTTACAACTGCCTTATTTTATGGCTGCTACGATAGCTATATTAATTGCAATATCTTTAATAACGGCCACACTAGCAACGATTGTTCGTGACGTACAAATGGTTGTTCAATCAGTCGTCAGAGTTCTATTATATTTAACCCCTATATTATGGACAGTAGAGAAATTACCGGAGTTTATTCAGTTAATTATGAAATTAAACCCGTTTTATTATATTGTTGAAGGTTATCGATCGTCTCTATTAGGTCTGAACTGGTATTTTATCGACAATCTAAATTACACTTTATATTTTTGGGGGATTGTTTTCATACTATTATTAATCGGCTCTGTTTTACATGTTAAATTTAGAGATCGTTTCGTGGATTTTTTATAGAGGCCTACTTATGCTAAAGGCCAGTTATACTAGTAGGAGTTTTTTACTAAATATTAGCACAATATTTTTCGTTTAAGTAAGTGGTAACATTTACTTTTATATGCATTTATTATAAATTAGTAGAAGAAATTATAACCTAGATATAATCATTTGTCTGCTTTATGGACGGACATGAAGGCTCACAGAGTTACTGAAACCGTTGGACGAAGATCTACCTTAAATGAAAGGAGTTGTATCGTATATGATTTATGCAGAAATACTTGCAGGTGGAAAAGGAACTCGTATGGGTAATGTGAATATGCCAAAACAGTTTCTGCCATTAAACAAAAAGCCGATATTAATCCATACACTTGAAAAATTCATCTTAAATTCAGATTTTGAAAAGATATTAGTCATGACTCCTAGAGAGTGGATTCATCATTCGAAAGACATTATAAGTAAGTATATTGGTGAAAATGATCGGGTTATAGTGTTAGAGGGTGGGCAAGATCGCAACGAGTCAATTATGAATGGCATTCGTTATATCGAAGATACGGTTGGGATCTTTGATGATGACTATATTGTTACACATGACTCTGTACGTCCATTTTTAACACATAGAATCATCAAAGAGAATATTGAACAAGTTAAACACTATAATGCTGTTGATACAGTAATAGAAGCAATTGATACAATTATTCAATCTGAGGATGGAAACTTAATTTCTGACATACCAAATAGAAGTATGATGTATCAAGGACAAACTCCGCAAAGCTTTCATATAAAAACACTTGTTGGCTATTACAATAAATTAACACGAGCAGAAAAAGAACAGCTGACAGATGCATGCAAAATATGTTCATTGTATGGTGAAGAGGTAAAAATAGTTCAAGGTGAGGTTTTTAATATAAAAATAACTACCCCATATGACCTAAAAGTTGCTAATGCAATATTACAGGAGAAGATTGAGCATGATTAATCAAGTATATAGATTGGTATCTCCAAGGCAATTTGAAATTTCATATAAGGATAGTTCGATTAATTCTGATCGTATAATCGTTCGTCCAACATTTTTATCGATTTGCCAAGCAGATCAACGGTATTATACTGGAACTAGGGGGGAAGCTGCATTATCTAAAAAGCTACCCATGGCATTAATCCATGAGGCAGTGGGAGAGATCGTGTACGACCCTTATGGAGAATATCGCCCTGGGACGAAGGTTGTTATGATTCCAAACTCTCCTATTGAAGAGGATGAAATTATTGCTGAGAATTATCTACGTTCAAGCAGGTTTTTATCAAGCGGTTATGATGGTTTTATGCAGGATTATGTTTTTCTGAAAAGAGACCGCTTCGTAGTTTTGCCTGATAATATTAATGAATTTGTTGCTGCTTTTACTGAATTAATAACAATTGCGATGCATTCCATGTCAAGGTTTGAGAGGTTGTCGCATACTCGTCGAAAAAGATTTGGTGTGTGGGGAGATGGAAATTTAGGTTATATTACTGCACTCCTACTAAAAAGAAAATATGCTGATTGTCATGTCATCGTAGCTGGTAAAACGCAATATAAGCTTGACAACTTTTCATTTGTAGATGAAGTATACAATATTAATGACATACCAGATGATGTTCAGTTCGACCATGCCTTTGAATGTGTTGGTGGAATTGGAAGTCAATATGCAATTAACCAAATTATTGATTATATTATTCCTGAAGGTTCCATTTCAATCTTAGGAGTTTCTGAATATCCAGTAGAAATTAATACGAGGATGATTCTAGAAAAAGGTATTACGGTCATTGGAAGCAGTAGAAGTGGTTATATTGACTTTAAGAATACAGTTGATTTTTTAGCAGCAAATGTAGACATTGTGGATTATTTAGAAACACTTGTAGGCTCTGTTAATGAAGTTAGATCTATTAAAGATGTTATCAATGCCTTTGAAAAAGACTTAACTACATCTTGGGGAAAGACTGTGCTGGAATGGAAGATATAAATGTCTAATATTCAAAGAAGGATATTTCAATGATAAATGTTAAGCTGTTGCCAACATTATTAGTGAAAATTTTTTTTGGTGGTTTACATCAACTTTTTGTATTGCTTTATACGATTAATCCTAATAAAATAACCTTTGCATCTAGTCGTTCTGAGGAAATTAGCGGAAATTTAAAATTTGTTTATGAGGAGCTATTAGCTAGAAAAAAAGGATTCTCTTTTGTATTATTATTTAAAAGGAATTCAGCAAGTAAATTAGGGAAGTTGGCATATTTAGTACACATGTCTAAGGTAATGTATCATCTGGCTACTTCAAAATACTTTGTGATAGATGATTATTTTCTTCCTGTGTATATTATTAGACCTAGAAAAGGTATAGATATTATTCAACTATGGCATGCAGCAGGTGCATTTAAGACATTTGGACATAGTACAATTGGTAAAAGTTTTGGCCCATCTAAAGAATATTTAAACTACATAAAAGTACACGGCAATTATACTAAAGTATTAGTTAGTGCGGAAGAAGTTATTCCTTTTTATGCTGAAGCATTTAATATGTCTGCCAATAAAATATACCCCATTGGCATACCAAGAACAGATTATTTTTTTGATTATGAAAAGCATAAGACAATTTATCAAAGATTTATTGGAGAATTTCCTGAACTATCAGGAAAAAAATTGATATTATATGCTCCTACTTTTCGTGGAAATGGTTACCATCAGAAATCAATAGACTATTTAATTGATTTCCATGCATTACATTCAGTTTTAGGAGAGGATTATGCGGTTCTTGTGCACCTTCATCCATATGTACAGGAAAAAATAGCAATAAACCCAAAACATTCTTGTTTTATTTTTCAAATTGAGAAGAATTATAGTATTGAAGAGCTATTATTATTATCTGATATGTTAATTACTGATTATTCTTCTATTATATTTGATTATAGTATTTTACAACGTCCTATCTTATTTTATGCAAACGATTTGGAAGAGTATAGGAAAGAACGGGACTTCTATTACCCTTATAACAATTTTATCCCAGGTCCGTTTTTTAGTAATTCCAAAGAACTCGCTTACTGGATTAAAAAAGGTGAATTTGATTATCAGTTAATTTCAACATTTAGACAACGCTTTTTACCAACCAGTGATGGTCATGTATCCAAAAGGGTGACTGATTTCATATTTTCGGTTGATACATACTCAGAATGATTACAGAGAAAGAAGGGGGTTTACTTTAATGAACTCACCAGATAGTAAGTCAGATAACAATATAGAACCTGACAAATTTAATTTAAATAAAGAAGAAATTATGTTCATAGAAAAAAGTAAAAATGCTAATAAAATACATACATCTGTTCATAGCTTGACAAATGAGGGACAAGAAAATAAACCTTTAGGATCTTATCAACAAAAATCAAGGGAGGAACTTTTAAGTTATACTGACGAAGCTAGGTTAGTAAAGGAAAATGAAACTATTGAAGAGCTACTTTCAGCTGTCAAAGAGATGGTAGCTGTGGGAAAAGAAATTATTCCTATAATACCTGATACTTATGAAGAAAATCATAACGACGTTGACATGCTTCCTATAGTAAAGAAGATGATAGATGAAGGGCAAGAGGTTATACCAAATAGGGTGATTACAAACCTAAGTTGGAACGGTGCGATTATGGATATTAAGGGATATTATTATTTGCAGGATATTCCTTTGGTTGATGAAGATTTAGTAAAGAAACGTCTCATTTTAATTAACGAAGAGAAAGAGAAAATAGCTATTCCTTTAAGAGATGTTGCAGTTGGATTAATTACCGATGATAAATCAAAAAATATTGATGTAGATGTATACAAATGGGCAGGCTTTAACGGGACGATAAATTTTGCGACAATAACTAAAAATGCACTCCCTCTTCCTGCGGCATTATATAAAATATTTATTGAAATAGAGATTCAAGATTATAATAGCAAAAAGTACAGCAGAATGTATCCATTAGGTAATATAGAGAAGTTTTTACATCATCAGTTCTATACAACTAAAATGGAGTATTTTTCTAATAGAAAAGAAATGAGATATAATCTTTTAGCATCTTATGATGAACATGAAAAGACATTGGCATTAAGATCAACACAGTTAATGGATATTGACCCCTCTAGGTTAATGATTGAAAAAAATAAGAGTAATGGCTTAATATATAAAATCATAAAAACGATTGGTTTTAGAGGTCTGTATAGCATTTTTAAATTGCTACCAATGCAGAAAAATAAAGTGCTGTTTGCGTCAGATAGTCGAACAGAAATGAGCGGTAATTTCGAATTCGTTTATGAGGAAATGCAAAGTCGAGAATTTGATTGGAAATACAGGTTTTTATTTAAAGAGGGTATTGCTGAAAAAAAGACTATTGGAGAAATAGTGGAGTTAGCTTATCATTTGGCAACATCGAAAGTTATTTTACTCGATGACTTTTACCCGATGGTTTATCCTTTGACAATTCGTAAAAATGCTGAACTCATTCAACTTTGGCATGCAGTGGGTGCTTTCAAGAAATTTGGTTTTAGTCGGATAGGTCTACCTGGTGGGCCTTCACCAAAATCAAAAAATCATAGAAACTATACTAAAGCAATTGTAAGTTCTGATCATATTGGGAAATATTATGCTGAGGGTTTTGGTATTGATAGGGAAAAAGTTGTAGCAACTGGAATCCCTAGAACAGATGTGTTTTTTGATAAAACTTATCAAGAGGAAGTAAGGGAACAATTATACAATGACTATCCATTTTTAAGAGGAAAAAAAGTCATTACGTTTGCACCAACCTTCAGAGGGAATGGTCAACAATCCGCTTATTATCCTATGGAAGTATTGAATTTACATAAGCTATATGAATCATTAAGTGATGAATATGTTTTTTTGTTTAAATTACACCCGTTTATAAAAAATGACTTTAGTATACCTTATCAATATGGTGATTTTTTCTATGATTTTTCATCGTATCGTGAGATCAATGATTTATTATTTATAACAGATGTGTTAATAACAGACTATTCTTCAGTATGTTTCGAGTACGCATTGCTTAATAAACCTATGATATTCTTTTCTTATGATGTTGAAGAATATGTACAGAAAAGAGATTTTTACTTTGAATATCAATCATTTATTCCTGGTCCGCTCGTGCGGTCTACAAAAGAATTAATTGAGACAATTATAAATAAAAATTTCGAAATGCATAAAATAAAACCATTTGTAGACTATTTCTTTGATGATGTAGACGGTATGTCTAGCACAAGAGTCGTGGATCAGTTGATTTTAGAGCTTGGGGAAGAAGTTATTGAAGAGGGATAAATTAGGAAGTTTAAAAGAGGTCTACTGTCTGAAAAGAATACGTACGAAACATAAATAACTGATTTATGCCATTGTAAGAGAATTTGTTTAGGTATCAATATCTAACAACAATCTTGCAATGGCATTCTTTATATATGAACTATTAATGTATTTACAAAAAATTATTAAAATCTTTAAAAGCTTACTGTATTTTTTACAAATCATTTCCGTATAATAAAGTAAATAGTTCGATCTGATCTAACTTATATTTATATTGTTTATGTGGAAAACTTAGTATATGCCAATTGTTCATGTTCATTATTACTTCATTCAGGGACAGCTTAGCATTCACCACGAACATTTATATTGCTTTCGCTTATCCTAATTATTGTTTTCGTAGAAGAAATAATATGTAAAAACAACTAACGTTCATGATGCTTTTCCCTACAGCACGATAGCTGGGTGTGGCGGTTATTGATTTGTTCGTGAAGACGTAAGTTGAATAAGGGGGACTTTAAATGAGGATAAAAGTTATAAATTCAATAACTGATGAAAATGGTATTGCTACACCTTACGACATGATTGGCAAAGAATATGATGTAATTAAAAAAGATCAGGAAGGTGTATGGGTGAGAGCTCAAGGTAAACTAGATGCATTTTTATACTACGAAGAATTAGAAATTTTAGAACTAAGTGACAATTTGTCTAACCCTCTTAGTCATTATTTTAAGGGCTTACCTAAAGATAAATATGAAGAAGAATTAGCATCTTTAGGGTGTTCGCATTTACTATAAGAAAAATCATTTTTTTTGGACTGGTGTATGGTCATTTTATTTTATTATCTGATTGCAGCACGAAACCCGCTAATATTAATCATGATTGTGAGTATGGTGTTAAAAATATCTATTCTTAAAAATTTATGTTAATATGAAAATAAAATTGTGAATAGTAAAAGTGCCTATATTCATTTTTATGGTTAATAGAAGGAGCAAATATGAACAGTACTGTTATTTTTAACAATGTAGCAAAAAAGTATAAAATGTATAAAAAAACTTCAGATAAGTTGTTAGATATCGTCCTCCCTAAAGGCTATGGGAAGGATTTTTATGCGTTGCAGGATATTAACTTTAAAGCTGATAAGGGAGATACTATAGGTATTGTTGGTATTAATGGTTCAGGAAAATCGACATTATCAAATTTGATTTCAGGAGTAATACCACCCTCTTCAGGAGGTATTGAAATAAACGGTGAAGCATCACTTATTGCTATTGCATCTGGCTTAAACAATGAATTAACTGGGAGAGATAACATTGAGCTGAAATGTTTAATGTTAGGCTTTTCGAAACAAGAGATAAAATTGTTAACTCCGGAAATTATTGAATTTGCTGAACTCGGAGAATTCATTGATCAACCCGTAAAAAAATATTCAAGTGGTATGAAGTCTCGATTAGGGTTTGCAATATCAGTGTCAATTGACCCTGATATATTAGTAATTGATGAGGCGCTATCAGTAGGTGATAAAACATTTGCTGATAAATGTTTAGAAAAAATGAATAGCTTTAAAGAAAAAGGCAAGACGATCTTTTTTATAAGCCATTCTATGGGTCAAATTAAAGACTTCTGTGAAAAGGTTCTTTGGTTAGAAGCAGGTGAAATCAAAGCATATGGTTTAAAAGAGGATATTATACCTCAATATGAGAAGTTTATAAAAGATTATAAGAAAATGACGAAGGAAGAAAAAGAGCAATTAAAACAAAAATTTAATGAAAAACGTAGCGGCAAACAGATTCAAGCGCAAACATCCTCTACGGGTTAAGCTAACAGACATAATATTTACCTATGTTAATTAAGGTTGTTTTCACATGGATTGTTGCTTGCGTTTTAAGATAAAAGCCACGTTTACATCTAGCATAGTATACATTATGCTGTGCATTTTTAGTAGCAAATGCAAAGGAGTTTAAGGCATAAATTAAATGGAAATCCTAACTATAACAAACTAAGGGGCATTTCTAAGTCGAATTTTGACTTAGAAATGCCCCTTTTTGTATGTAAATATATATTGATTCGTAAATAAGGTTATGTTAGAATAAGATTTGATCAGAAGATATATTATATAATCATATTTACCCAATTTAATATTAACATTTAATTATATTTCTGTCAAGCTTTTAGTCAAAAATATCTAATTTGAGAGGTGCTTATATGAATAAAGTTAGCAAGGAATGGCATGGAGAACAGCATCGTGTTGATTTTGTAGTCGAAAAAATTTCGGCAGAACTTGGATCTCTTAAGAAAGATATAGGTGATGTTAAAGCTGAGATTATTAATATCCGTAAGCATTTTTGGGATGATGTAACAGTTAATTTAGATAATACAAACGAAGCAACTGAAACAGCTATTAGTGTTAAACAGCAGGCGGAGATGCTTTCTGAAAGGGAACGGAATCACAAACAGGCGTTTCAACAAATAACAACCTTAAATAAATTAAAAGATTCACCTTATTTCGGAAGGGTTGATTTTGTTGAAGATGGAGATTGTGAAATGGAAAACATTTATATCGGTATTCGATCTTATTATGATGAAGAGTCGGAACAATTTCTCGTTTATGATTGGAGGGCACCAATTTCGAGTTTATATTATGACTATTCATTAGGGAAAGCTCAATTTTTAACGCCTGAAGGTGTAATCTCAGGAGAGATGAACCTAAAGCGTCAGTTTATTGTTCATGAAAGTCAAATCGTTAGTATGTTCGACACAGGTGTTACGATTGGTGATAAACTATTGCAAGAAGTGCTTGGTAATCAATCTAGCTCTCAGATGAAAAGTATTGTTGCAACGATCCAGAAAGAACAGAACTTAATCATTCGTAATGAAAACAGTCGCTTACTAATTGTTCAAGGTGCAGCAGGAAGTGGAAAGACATCAGCTGCTCTACAACGTGTAGCTTTTTTGTTATATCGATATCGAGAAACATTACAAGCAGAGCAAATATTGCTGTTCTCTCCTAATTCAATGTTCAACAGTTATGTTTCAACTGTACTCCCAGAGCTTGGTGAGGACAATATGCAGCAAACAACTCTTCAAGAATATATAGACCATCAACTTGGTGAAGAATTTGACTTAGAGGATCAGTACGAACAGCTTGAATATACATTGACAGCTAACAAAGATTCCAGATATTCGGTTAGGATGAACAATATACGATATAAAGCCAGTTTGGATTTTATGTTGCTAATAGATCATTACATCAATCAACTGAAAAAACGAGACATGATTTTTAAAGATATAATATTTAGAAATCAGGTTGTTATTTCAGCAGATCAAATAAAAGAACAATTCTATTCGTTTGATACAACTATGCGGATTCCTAACCGTTTAACGCTAATGGTGGAATGGTTGCTTAAAGAGCTGAAAAAAATTGAAAAAGCAGAACGTAAGAAGTCATGGGTCGAAGATGAAATAGAATTATTAGACCGTGACGTTTATGCTCGGGTATACCGAAAACTTCAACGAGATAACAACAAGTATAATAACACATTTGACGATTACCGACGCGAGCAAAAGCTACTTGCAGCAATAGTTGTTAGAAAACACTTTAAACCTTTGCTGGCTGTAGTGGAACATTTGCGTTTTGTTGATGTCCGAAAAATTTATATGCAGCTATTTACAACTAAACAATTGATGAATATGCCGAAAGCTGAAGAATGTATCCATTATCAGTGGGGAGAAATGTGTGATCAAACAGTAGTCCGTATAGAAAAATTCGAATTAGCTTTTGAAGACACTATACCATACTTATATTTAAAGGAACAACTTGAAGGCTTCAAAAAAAATACGGCTGTTAAACACATTTTTATTGATGAGGCTCAAGATTATTCTCCTTTTCACTTTGCTTATATTAATTTTTTATTTCCAAATAGTAAAATGACCATTCTTGGTGACAAGAATCAAACAATTCACTATCAAGCTTCTCAAGATGGATTTGCATCATTGACGAAAATGATCGGAGAAAATCAAACTGAATGTATAGACTTGACACGTAGTTATCGTTCAACTCGGCCAATTATAGAATTCACAAAAGAGATCCTTGTTGGAAATGTAGCGATTGATGCATTTAACAGAGAGGGTGAAAAACCTTTCATGACAAAGGTAGACAATGACAAGATCCATGTTGATAAAGTGAAACAACGTATTCACAAGCTTCAACTTGAAGGTCATAAAACGATAGCGGTTATTTGTAAAACAGCTGATGAAAGTAGGAAGGCATATGATGGTTTGAAAAATGATATAACTCTCCGACTTATTAATAAAACAACTAATTCATTCAAAAGTGGGGTACTTGTCATTCCATCCTACCTTGCAAAGGGTGTTGAATTTGACGCTGTAATTATTTTTAATGGTTCTAGTTCTATTTATTTAGATGAAAATGAACGTAAACTGTTTTATACTGCATGTACACGCGCAATGCACAAATTGCACATTTTCTTTATTGGTGAGATGAGCCCGTTTTTATCGTGCATTTCGCCTAGCAAGTATATAATTGAGCATAGCCATTAGAGTATATCATCATGGACATGACTTTAACTTTAAGTAGGGGTGGTTGTCATCTTTAATAGAGGAGATAATCACTCTTTTTCTTTGTAGGTTGCAACAGATCGCTTTAATTAAATTTATAACTTTCTTATACTTGACTAATACGATAGGCGGATTTATTAATTTCGAGAACTTGATAATCGCTTGTTGCTAGTAATGGGGTTGCGCACAAAACTCGCAAATTGATTTATCCATTATTTCTTTAAAAACAAGTACAATAAGAATTTAATAAAAATAATGTACCCAATGAACATTTTCCACCCTACTCCGTCTATAGACTGACTTACAAACATTCATGAGACTGTTACAATATCGCTTCTTATCCAATATGCTATTGGTATCGACCTACAATAAAACTCAACAGAAAAAGCAAAATTTTGCGTTATAAGCTTCGCAAATACACAAACTTATTACTCTCTAACTTTACACCCAAAAAGATGTAGATATAGGTGCAATAGCATCATTGTTTTCCTAGAAAACCGAATCCTCAGCCGTTGTTAAGAACGTTTACACTCCTTTTATCACTATCTTTTTAATAATACTTATTGCAATTGTTCTAATTGCGAACAATTTTGTTGGTGTTATTTGAGAGTGTCATCACGAACGTTAGTAATGTTTTATATGTTATTATTTTTAGCACGATTAACAATAGTCAGTGCAAAAAGAATCAAACAAAAGGAGGTTTGGTAAGTGGCTATTGTAACCTTAAAGAATGTAACGAAAGAATATAAATTAGGAAATATAAAGGTTACTGCACTAAAAGGAGTAGATTTAGTTATTAATAAGGGGGAGTTCGTCACTATTGCAGGTTCTTCTGGTAGCGGAAAATCTACATTACTAAATATAATAGGATGTCTTGATTATCCTTCAAATGGAGAAATTTGGATAGGGAATTCATTAGTAAGTAGGATGAGTGAAAAAGAATTAAACCGTCTAAGGTTAAGTACAATCGGCTTTATCTTTCAAACCTTTAACTTGATTCCTGTATTAAATGTCTATGAAAACGTAGAGCTACCATTAAGAATAATGAAAAATATTACAGCAGCTGAAAAGAAACATCGAGTTGTGAATTTTATTGAAGCTGTTGGGCTGTCAAATTATATGAAGCATAAGCCTACTGAATTATCAGGTGGTCAAAGGCAGCGAGTAGCCATTGCAAGAGCATTGGTTACGAAACCTAAAATTGTTTTAGCAGATGAACCAACTGCTAACCTTGATTCCAAAACAGGAATTGAAATAATTTCGATTATGCAAGAAATTAATAAACAAGAAGGTACAACTTTCATTTTTTCTACACATGATACGAAAGTAATGCAGGCTGCAGATGAAATTTACCATCTAGTTGATGGATTTATTGATATAGAACAAAAACCTAGCATTTGTGAGGAGAGAATATGAGACTTCTCTCTTTATCATTTAAAAATGTTCTTCATAACAAGTCTCAATCAATCACTCTAGGAATATTCATTTTTGTTATTTGTTTCATCATGGGAGTTGCAAATAGTTTTTTTACTTCTATAGAAGAGAATATGCAAAATGCAATTAACGACGTATTTTCTGGCGATATATTAGTACGTTCTGCCGAAAATAAAGAAGGTTATGAATTATTTACGATGAAAGGTCAGTGGGGCATCTCCGGTCATTTAACAGAAAAAGAGTTAAATAGCATCGAAGCATTATTAAAGAATAATGAATCAGTCATAGAAGTTTCAGAAAGAGTTAGGCAAAATGTTTATTTTATACATGATAATTATAGAGTTTCTTCTATGGCACTGGGAGTTAAACCCGGTGTAAGAGAATTTCAACAGACTCTAACGTTATTAGAAGGAAATTATATTACAGATGAAAGCTCCAATGGTGTCATCTTAACAGAAGCTCATGCAGAGAGGCTTCATGTTAATATAGGGGATGAAATTAAAGCTGTTGCTCAGCTAAAAAACAATGAATGGATTGAAAAGCAAGTTGTTGTTCATGGAATAGGTAATTTGGAATTGCTATCCTCTTTTCAATTTCCAATATCATATATGAGTTTATCGATGGCTAAAGATTTAAAAGGGTATAATGGTGAAGTTACTGATGTTGCAATTTATTTATCGTCTAAAAAAGCATCTTCTTCTGTTAAAGAAGCCTTAACACAATTTTTAGAAGAAAATTCTTTCAGTAACATCACTATTTCAGAGTATAGGGAGTTAAGTGGTTATGTAATAGAAACAATCAGTATATATTCAAGTATGTTCGATGCCTTTATCATTATACTATTTATGATAGTCGGGACTCTTATTGTTAACCTAGTTGTAATGATGGGGATCGAAAGAAGAAATGAAATAGGTACGTTAAAAGCAATTGGTTTTAGCAGAATTCAAAATGTAGTGATTTTTCAAGGTGAAATATTTATCATTACTGTTTTCTCTTTAGCTCTAGGAACACTTGCTTCGTCAATGGTTATTCTCTTATTTTCTAAGATAGGAATTACTTCTGGTCCGCCGATAAGCTATTTAATAGGGTCTGTTTATTATCCGAATTTTGATGTAACACAGCTTTTACTCGTTATAAGCATTATTTTAGGGTTTGTTCTAATTACTTCTTTTTTTCCGTCCTTTAAAATATCATCATTAAAACCAGTGGAAGCAATGAAAGAAAACTAAAAGAAGGAGAAAGTACATGGGGACAATAGCAAAAATAGCATTGAGAAACATATTTGCCCATAAGGTAAGGTCAATTGTTATTGGTGTCGTAATTTTCTTTTGTACTTTTATGTTATTAATATCCAATGCTGCCCTTAATGGTGTAAGACAGCAGGTGACAAATAGTTACGCTACTATTCAAACTGGTGATGTTATAGTCATGTGGGAAAGTCTATATGAGGAATCATCCCCTTCAGATCCTGGTAGATTTATTAATCCTATTGCAACATTAAGTTTTGATCCATTGAAAGAACAAGAAAATACAGCTGCAATAGAAAAACTAATGACATACTTGAGGGGAAATCAACATGATATTGACACAGTATTTCCAACTGTTAGAAGAGACGCCAAGGTAGCAACTAGTGAAAATAATGATTCTATGATTATTTATTCATTAAACGATAGATCGGAGAAAAGTTTACTTGATTCAAAGGTTATTCAACCTTTAAAAGGTGAAATCATTTCTGATCGAGGTATATCAATAAGTGAAGAAATGGCCAATAAACTGAAAGTTGGTTTAAACGACTTGCTAAATATATCGGTTGCAAAAGTCAATGGAGAAATGGTTAATAAAGAATACAAAGTGACAGGTATTTATGCTAATGGTGCCAGTTACAACAATTGGTATGGATTCTTACAGGAAGATGAGGCTAGAAGCCTTTATGGAATGGAAGAAAATGAATTTGACTTTGTAAAAATATTTTTAAATAATAAGCTGAATTTAAATGAATTTGCAAATGATTTAGATCAATTTATTTCCTTTAATAGTGGGGTACTTAGAGCAGAATCTTATTTGGAAGCATCTGACTTTTACACATTAATGCCATCGTTATATAAAAGCATGTTCAATGTGTTTATTATTTTCTTGTTAATAATCATTGCAGTTGGTTTGAGATCGATTGTCCGAATGAACTTACACCAAAGAATTAAAGAATTCGGTACGCTGAGGGCTATTGGTTATAGCAAATTTCAAAATTCCATGTTGATTATTTTAGAAAGCTTTTTCCTTGCAAGCATTGCTTTATCTTTCGCATTTGTTACGTCAACTATTGTCATCATAACTTTATCGGAAAGAGGAATTGAAGTTGGAGGAGCTTTAAAGGACGCAGTTGGAGGCTCTTCGTTTTATCTATCTTTTCAAATAAGCGATTTAACCATTGCATTCGTTAGTATTTTAGTCTTTGTTTTATTTGCAACGTTTAAACCTGCTGTGAAAATGAGCAAACAAAGGATTGTGGATTTATTGGAAGGTAGGGAAAATACTTTTAAAAGAAAAAATAGGGTAAAAGTTATATGACTATCTTTAAGCGTAGCTCTTTTCGTTAATTTTGTGTTTATGAAATTACCTTAACAATAGGAGAAAAAAGTCATTCTCATCGATATAAAGAAGAGAAAACCAATGATAGTTGTAAACGGTGTTTTTCATAGTACACAAAACGACAATCACTATGAAAACAGCTTAAGTAAAGAATTTAATAGTTAATAAAATCAGTCCTATGCTAAAAACACCCTTGACATATTTTTTACCAACATGTATTATTTACTTGATAAAATTATAAATTACAAAGGAGTTCTGTTTATGTTAGGGGTCGTTCTTAACTAATCCGTAATTTCATACGGTTATTCAAAAAGTCTATGCTGAATATGCATTTTCAGATAGCTTATTTAAGTATGCTTTTTGGATGGAATGTTAAGAACAATGGTCATAGCATACAGTATCCGTTTATTCGTTTAGCTGTGTCTTTTGGCACAGCTTTTTATGTATATTAAAGGTAGGTTTCTTTGTAAGTTACTGTCTAAACATATAAGGTGACATGTTGATGAGATGTGTAATAATAATAATTATTATTGTTCATTCATCTATGTGGAACGTGTACTTTTAGGAAACTATTACAACTTTAATGTAAGATAATAGACGAATTGGATTTTAGGACTCGTATGAAGTTAGACCACAATGAACATTGTTCGTTGTGGTCTTTTTGTGTAAGGAAAGGGTGAGTTTATGAAGATGAAGTGGTTTTTATTCCGTGAATCTACAATTGAGGAAATTGCTATAGGGATAACAATTAATAAACCAATTTGGAGGAGAAAACATTGAACGAAAAAACATTTCAAGCTTTACAGTTTGATTTCATTAAAAATGAGTTGGCACAATATGCATTAACAGAGGAAGGCAAGAAACATTTATTGGAACTATCACCTTCGATATCTTTGAAGCAAGTTGAAGCTTGGTTACATGAAGTTGAAGAAGCTGTCTATATTTTGCGGAAAAGTGCATCAGTGCCAATTCATGGACTAAATGGTATTACAAAGGTTATGGAGCAGATGAATAAGGGTGTTGTTTTAAAAACTGAGCAGTTAACGAAAATTTATTCATTTTTAGACAGCAGTACGAAGCTTAAACGTTTTATGAAGGATAAGGAATTTATTGCACCGCGAGTCACCACATATGTGTATGCAATAGAGGATTTGCCTAACTTAGCTGAAGAAATCATTCGGTGTATAAAGCATGGGCGTGTTGATGATTACGCAACAAAGCAGTTGCAGAAAATTAGAAAGCAATTATTGATTGAAGAAGAGCGATTGAAAGATAAGGTTCAACACATTTTACAATCAAAAAAATATCAACCTTATCTTCAAGAGCCAATTGTCAGTCAACGTGATGGACGGTATGTTATTCCAATTAAAAAAGAATACAAAAGGAAAGTTGAGGGGAATGTAGTAGATGCTTCTGCTTCGGGTTCAACAATTTATTTAGAACCAGCTGAAGTCGCTAATATTCAAGAACGTATTGACAGTCTGAAGTTTGAAGAAGATATTGAAATAGAGGCTATATTAAGTTATTTAACAGGGCTAGTTGAAGCACATCAACAAGAAATAGGCTTGGCTATAGAAACAATGATTCACTACGATGTTTTATTTGCAAAGGGAAAATATAGCGAAGCAATTGGGGGGAACAAAGTCCAACTAAATGAATCACATTTTATCGATTTAAGAAACGCTAGACATCCAATGCTTGGTATAGATGCTGTTCCTTTATCAGTTCAGCTAGGAAATGGTTACCACGCTCTTGTTATAACAGGGCCAAATACTGGTGGAAAAACAGTATCGATAAAAACAGTTGGGTTGCTTACATTAATGGTTCAATGTGGGTTGTTCATTCCAGTTGATGAAGGTAGCCATCTTGCGATATTCCAACAAATGTTCGTTGATATTGGCGATGGTCAAAGTATCGAACAAAATTTAAGTACGTTTAGTTCTCGAATAACAAATGTTATTGATATCCTAGCAAATGCCAATGATCGAAGCTTAGTCTTAATTGATGAGCTTGGGTCTGGTACAGATCCTGGTGAAGGTATGGGATTATCTATTTCTATCTTAGATGAATTATACGAAAAAGGAGCTACTATTTTTGCAACTACGCATTTTAGTGAAATGAAAGAATTTGCTACAGAGAGAGAAGGCTTCCGTAATGGATCAATGGAATTTGATATCGAAACACTTCGTCCAACTTACCGTTTGATCATAGGTGAGGGTGGTGACAGCCAAGCATTTAGCATTGCTTTAAAGTTAGGGATACACCCAAAAATTATTGAAAAAGCTCATTCTATAACTTATAAAGAACATCAACCCTACGAGGTTCAACAACCTTCACTGCAAAAAAAACGAGAGCTTGATAAGCAAATTGCATCAAATAAATATGTAAGAAGAGATAAGCAGGAAAACACACAACAAGCTAAGGAAAAAGTTACGCTTTTTGAGATGGGAGATAATGTGAAAATTGGGTCAACAGGAGAGCTTGGTATAGTATACAAAGGACCTGACCAATATGGGAATTATATAGTTCAAGTGAAGGACGAAAAAAGAAAAATTAATCATAAACGTATGCAGTTGTATATAACAAGAGGTGAACTATATCCCGAAGACTATGATTTTGATATCATTTTTAAGTCCAAAGACTATCGAAAGAAAAATAACCTCCTAAACCGTAAACACATAGAAGGAATAGTTATCGAAACAGAAGAATAACATGTGGGGTCTGACTCCCAGTAGTGTAACGCTAATGCGACGGAAGTCAGGCTCTTTTGTCTTGTTCTTCAATTAATGTGCCATCAATCATAGTTAGGTGAAATATAATAGTCATAGCAAGGATATAGCAAGCGAGCCCTATCTTTGAAAATGAAACGCCATTAAAGGTCTCGTTGAGCCAAATAACAAATAGTGATTAAACTGCTGCATTTACTAACAATCCCAACAATTTTACAAAGTCATTAATTTTTCTGCTTGGAGTTAATACTGTAAATAGGCTGGGTAGTAACCAGAAGAAATTTAATATCTTAGACCACATATTTCATAATTAGAAATTCAGTTTCATCATTAAGAAATGTCTGCTCTTTGCTGAAACCAATTCTATTATAAACCGATACGGCTCTTCTATTAAAAGAAGCAACACTTAATCGTACGAATTTAGGTTTAAATCGTTTTATTGCAAAATCTAGCCCTGCTTGCACAAATGATAAGCCGTTGCCCTGCCCACATAGCTCGGGCTTCATACCTAGTCCATAATCTACAGATTTTTCTCCATTATCTTTATATAACCCAACAGATCTTCCACCTGGTACTTGGGCATTGTATCCGAAACATAAAAAACCAATTAGTTCGTTGTTCAATTGAACTGTGAAATATGATCCATCCATTAATTCTTGTATATCCTCAGGGCTATCATCGAAATTATAAAGTGTGTACGGTTCATCATATTTCCATTTACTTATATGATATGCATCATTTAATGACATTTTGTTAATAATCAACGTATTGTCCTCCTAAAGTATACCTCTTATTAAGTTCATCATAACAAAAAATGTAAGAAGTTATCATGCTTTTTCAAATTCCTATCCAAAACTATTATTGCTTGAAGTTAAAAAGTAGATATTTAAGCCCCCACAAGCAAGCGTGGGGGTGATATTACTCACTGCAGATACGGTTTTTCTAAAACAAAGCACGATCTAGTATAATCTCAATTCTACTGATGAAATTATTAAGAGCAGTTTTGTTTTATATTTGTTATATTATGATTTTTTGACAATATTTCTTTCATTAGAAGTAGCGATATAAACACCTAAAATTACGATAAACATACCAATAATTTGTTGTACCGTAAGTGTAGAACCATACAAAACAACACTAATCCAAGCAGCATTTATAGGTACGAGGTTCATATAAATACTAGATTTACTAGTTCCAATCCGTCTTATTCCTTCATTCCACAATAAAAAGGCAACGACCGAAGCAAAGATGCTCATATAGCTTATTTCAATCCATGATTGAGCTGACATAGTTGTAACGTATATCCAACCACCTTCAATAAGAGAAAAAACCGCCAGTAAAATAGTTCCTATTAACATCGTTATACAGGTTGTGAAAGTTGATGAAACGTCTCTCATAACAACTTTGCCGATTAACCCGTGAATAACCCAACAAATTAAGCCCCCAACAAACAATAAATCTCCTTTATTAAAAGAGAGAGAACTAATCGTATCAATACCCTTAAAGATGACGATGAGAACGCCTGATAATGATAGAAATAAGCCTAAGCCTAAACGTCTATTAAACTTTTCATTTAAAAATATTACAGCACCCATTGTTAAAAAAGCAGGTGTTGTAGCCATGATTAATGCGCCGTTTACTTCCGATGTATATTTCAAGCCTACTAAAAAGAAAAGGCCATTATATAAAAAGATACCTGTGAGGGCCATACATGTTAATCCGAACCAATGTCTTTTGAGCTTTTCTGTACTCCATTCTGATCGGTAGATGACGAGTAATAGTAAGATGATTGCTGCTGAACCAAAACGTAACGTACCGGCAGTCATTGGAGGTATTTCAGTAACGACATGTTTAGATGCGCCGAAAGCCCCTCCCCAAAATAGGGGAACTAACAAAAGTAAAAAATATATCGATGTTGATTGATATTTAGATGCTTCCAATCTTTCACAACCTTTCTATCTACAAATAGTAGGTTACAGGTTTTGTATTTAGTCGTATTAAAAGATGTTTGTCGCCCTCATTTATAATTACATGTATTATTTTATTTTTTTAATTACTTTCGTTTAAGTCGACTCTTATCTTTTTTGAGAATCAATTGACTTCCTTAGCAAATTTCTTAGTATATTTAACATGAGCAAACTATGAAAATATCTGTTCTAAGTGATGATTCAAATGGTTTATATAGTCATTAACTAACCATTCTAAAGTTACACGGTGTTTATTTTCTAATATGCATGGTAATTCCCACTGTTGTTTTGTAACATGTTTCAGGAGGTTGACAATTTGGGTATTTAAGCCAATCCACACTATAATGAGGTCATCTGTTTTGAATGAATGCTGATAATCATGAACCTTTACCAATAAATCTTGGTTATAGTTATTGATAGAAACTGACCCTGTCGTCGTAGTTAAAATATCCACAAACCGTTGGTGGTTTATATTAGCTGAATCACATAAATGCCCTAATATTTCTTTTTTAGACCACTTTGTTTGTATAGGTTTAAACTCCATGTTTGAAAGGGATTTAATTTTCTGTGGAACTGATAATAAAAAATTTTCTAATTTTGTAGTTGAAGAAATCATAATACTCCTCCTGTTTATAATATTTTGAATACTATACTGAAACCAACTTACTATAAGCTGTTGTTTTCCAAGTCAGCATTGGGGTTCTTTGCATTATACTTCAGATAAATCCTCATTTAACTAAGTTTGGTTTAGTACAATAGTTACCATAGTCTTGTAGGATTTTGTGCGGACTTTCTGAAATCTTCATGATTATGTGTATTTATAAGCTTTGTATAATATTTTTAGGTATGATGCTACCGTATTTTACACTTCAAGGATAAGTTGACCAGAACCCATCATTACTGAACTACCTCCAATTGAGACGTTTTCATATACATTTCCTTTTTTAGTAATTGATATGTCTATAAAGCTCGGTCTTTTCATTTCAATCCCTTGTTCATTTCTAATTCTATACGTTTGTTCAGATTTTGGAATTACTGAATATTCAATGAGATATGCACCTAATGGGCCAGTTGCATTACCAGTTGCAGGGTCTTCTGTAATACCCATTGCTGGGGCAAACATACGGCTATGGACATCTGAACTTTCATAAATAGTCTCAGTTGTAAAAGTATAAATATGCTTAATATTATTATCTTCACTAAAAAACTTGTTCCAAACGTCTGTTTGAAGGTTTATTCTTTTCATTGCAGACAAAGTACGGATAGGAATTAACAAGAAAGGTACACCCGTTGATATCGATTGTATAGGAAGGTTTGAATCAATATCTTCTGTAGAGATTGCTAATAGTTCAGCAACGCGCTTAATATTATGAAAAACAGGTCCAAAAATGGGTGTTTTTTGTTTCATTTCTACGAAAGAAATAGTATCATTTTCTTTTTTTACTGTTACATTAATATTGCCTACACCCGTTTCGAATACAAATTGATTAAGTCCACTTTTCATAGTAGTAATTCGATCCATTCCTAAAACGTAACCAGCCCCAATTGTCGGATGACCTGCGATAGGTAATTCGATTTGAGGTGTGAAAATACGTAATTCTTTAGCTGCTGCTGAACTTTTTGAAGGCCTCATAAAGACCGTTTCAGAAAGGTTTAATTCCCTGGCGATTTTTTGCATCATCTCAGTTGATAGCTTACCATCTTCTTTAAAAACAGCTAATTGATTTCCTCCAAATGCTTGATTTGAAAATACGTCTATTAACGAGTAATTTAAAATTTGCATTGTTTATTGCCCCCCTTTGCTGTAATCTTATTACAACGATTAGGATTAATCAAACGAATGTTTATAATGATATATATTAATTATATTAATGAAAAGGAGTTTGTTGATGACATTACTTCAATATGAAGTGTTTCAAACAATTGTTGATACAAAGAGTTTTACGAAGGCAGGGGAAAAGTTAGGTCTCACACAAGGTGCTGTTAGCCACGCCATAAAAGGTTTAGAATCAGAACTTAACTTAACCCTTTTATATAGAAATCGGTCAGGGATTACTTTAACGAAAGAGGGAGAGGTAATCATTGATTACATCAGACAGATATTAACAAAAACTGAACAAATGAAGCAAGAGGCAGGGAGAATGAATGGCCTTGAAATAGGAACCATTCGTATAGGTACTTTTAGTAGTGTATCAGTTCAATTATTACCGCTTATTATTAAAAAATTTCATAAGCTGTATCCAGCAATCCGAGTAGAGTTTTATGAGGGTGGGTATGATGAAATTAGAAAAATGATTCTCCAAGGAGAGGTGGATATCGGTTTTTTACCAGCAACAGAAATAGATAATTTAGACTTTATTAACCTTGTTGATGACCATCTCTATGTTATTGTACCAACTGATCATACATTTGCAAAAAAGAAGAACATTAGTATACATGATATAGCTACTAATCCGTTTATCATGCCAAAGGGTGGGTGTGATGCCCTGATAAAAAGAGTATTTAAAGAAAACGATGTAACTCCTTATATATATTGTGAAATTGAAGATAATCCTACAATAAGTGCAATGGTTGAACAGAACCTAGGTATAAGTATCGTTCCACAAATGGTTTTAGCTGTTTGTATTGGAGAAATAACCTCAGTAAGATTAAAAGAAAATTACTATCGTTCTATTGGTTTAGTAGCAAACTCGTTTGACCATGCTTCACCAGTTGTACAGGCGTTTGTAGATTTGACTAAGAAGTGTTTAAAAAATGAATAACCTCGGGGACGGAACTTTTGACCATATTGTAGAGGGTGAGAGTGGCTTGTAACCACACAATAAGATATGTGAAAAAATCTCACAAATACGATTCGATTTAGTCCTTATTTTTATTTCAAGTAATACAAATTCATTTTACAACAACCTCGTTATAATAAGAATCTAAACAGGTTAAAGACACAAATTGATTTCTGAGAGTAGCAATCGAAGTAATTATTATAGGGAAGTGATTTGCAGTCATATGATGATAAAGCCTACAATAATAGCTAATCTTTTTTGGTGCGAAGCTAATCAGTATAGTATCCATTAGATATGATGCAAGATGAGATAACCCGAACTTAATTCTATTTATAAGTTCAGTTTGGTAATTATATCTGTAACACAATATTCAAGTAAATTAGTATTACGAAAATAATGGTTATCTATCCATTAATTCTATATTGTTAACATTTGTCATCTTATGATATGTTTTTTATTAAGATATATAGTTATTACAACAATTTGGACTGGGCTACCACTAGTCCTTTTTTTATTGTATATGTTAGTCCTCAACTATATCTCACAATTCTAAGATTTTCACTTCCCATTTAGTGTTTAGTTCGTGATATCAAGCAAGTTAAGTAAACTATCTTCCTAATTATCAGTCGTTCATCTTTTTAGACGATATATTCGTTACGTTTTTCTTAGCGCTACGGTTGTTCTCTTATTAATCAAAAAAAGTAGGCTGTTTAAAATAAATACTAAAGGATGAAACAAAGTAATAGTTGACGAGAAAATACATCCTAAAATGTATAACATTCTAATTAGTCATATGTAGTAAGAAACAGCTATTTATATGAGTCTGGTTATTGTGTAAGAAAAGTATTCCTAAAGAAAGTACAATTTTATTTTCTTTGACAACCTCATTCTCTTTATTCTGCAATTTTAATGTGACGGATTTAATAATAAACAGAGAATTTATAGCTGAATAGTTTCAATAAATTTGGTATTAAATAAAAAAGAAGATTTTGAGACTTTGCTAAATAACAAACGTCTAATATATAAAGGGGGAGATTATCTTGAACATAATAAAATATTTGATTGCTTTTATTGGAGTAATTTCAATTTTTCTAGCAGGTTGTTCCAACTTAATAGAAAATGAAGAACAATTTATACAACTTGAAAAACGAAATGATAAAAATAAATACGATGACTACAAAATAATTACTACTAAAGAAGAAGTTCAGAAGGTAAAAGAGATATTAACGGATATTAATTGGAAAAAAGCAATAGTAAATATGGCACACCCCGCTGATTACAGATTTGTTTTTCAATTTAAAAACCCCGAAATAGAAGCTAAAGCGGTGTTATACGAACTTTGGATTAGTCCAAATAAAGAAAATATTGAACTTGTAATAGAGGTCGCAAATGAATACGTTCAATTAAAAAAGAATAATTCAGTAGAACTATTTGAAATACTTGTAGGTGAAAAATTATCTGACCAAAAATAATAGTTCGATCTATTATTCTTTTATTCTGTTCTTCTTAGCATTTCAATCATTTATAGGTTTCTCAATGGCTCTTTCTGTAAACGTTTTTACTATTTTTCGTAAAAATGGACAGTATAGAAGAGATGCCACGTACTTTAGATATATACGTGCTTATTTGTAAGAACGAAAATGAGTAAACAATCTTATCAAAAAGCAATATGACCCCTAATTTCAGCTATAGTAACCAACAGATGTAGTAATTTACTACAAGAAAATATTACCTTATTTACACGAAATGACGGTACCTTAAGCAGCCTATTTAGGTCTTTTTATTTTGTGGAGATTATTAACGAAGTATAGATGATTGTGTTTGTTATAGGTTTAGCATTTGAAAATATTTATCGGTGAGTTTAGTGGATTGTAGTATTAGTTGATTGACTACTAATTTAAAAAAGGGAATTTGTTATAAATATATGGTAATAATAAAATTCATAGTATTGTATTCAATTGTAAAAGGGGGATTGAAGGTATGAAATCTATAATACTTGGTCTTGGGGTAATCATTTTAGTGAGCATGATTGTTCTGTTAATTAAAAAGAGAGTATTAACCAATGACAAAGAGCCATTATTATCTGATTTTAATTGTGACCCTGAAGATATAAAACCTTTTTTTATGCAATTATCTTCATCAATCTTTGATAAAGGTTTTACAGAAGATGATATTAATTTTATCAACAAAGAAATACATATGATGAAAAAAAGACATGAGGATAAAAAAATTGGTACATTTAATGTTATTTTTAACGGGGAAAAAACTAGGATAAGTGTTGAAGCAGAAGTCGAAAACGAAGATGAATCAAAAGGTGTTACTTTTTATATGTACGCTAACCCAGAAGTAGTTAAAGCGATAGATCTAGAAGTTGAAAAATTTTATGTAGAAAATGACATGTGAGCTAGAGGTATATAGTGCAAATATAGTCCGATAATATGAAATGGACTTGACGTATGCGTTCTTCATTTTTTACACACGGAAATAAAGTAGGTTGATCATATGTTATAGAAATCAACTTCTCATTTTTTGTTTGTTTAGTAATTTTAGTGTAGGTTATGTTCAGCAATAAGCTTACTTACTTTAGAAATCAAATGTTGTTGATTGTTTTGACCTTTAGTTTTTCGAGGAATTTCTTGTTAGTGATAATTAGTTAATTCTTCGCTATACAATGTAGATTTTATAAGATTAATGAAAAGCACGAAGTGGAATGATATCCCATCCTTTCTTTTCTAAAATCAACAATTTAGTTTGTATTCGTAATTAATGAAGTTAATGTATATTAGGGTATAAGATTGTTTGGTGAATCAGAAAGACATACTAAGAGTGTAGGAGTAGGAGTTCTTCATTAGCGATAAAGAACTATATTTATAAATTGTAAATAATTTAGGCTTTTTCACAAAATTATATCCCTCCAATTGAATACAATACATTAAATAAGTGAAAGCAGGATTGGTGGGATTTGGAGGTGATAAGGACAGGAACTGACTTGCAGTTGATTGGTTCATGGCTTCAGTCTATCGGAAACATAATTGCGGCAATTGGCAGAACTGAACCTATTTTAAATGATAATGAATTATCTAATCAGTTCATTAGAGTTGGAAATAGTCTTCAAGCAGTTGGGAACACATTTAAGCCGATCGGGAGAACAATGAATATTCAGGGTGATGGGACTGAGGCGGATTCTTTAATTATTTTTGGAAGTTGGATACAGGCATCCGGAAATTCAGCAAGTGCTGTAGCCACTACTATTGAAGATGATGATGGAACTCAACTTGGTATCTTAGGTGGTTCATTTCAATCCCTTGGAGCTGCTTTTGCGGCAGTTGGATCTACCATGATTAAAGCTCCTCTGCAAGATTTTGCAGTTGTAGGGAATATATTGCAATCTTTAGGGGCTGGGCTAGGAGCGATAGGTGGCATATACTTATTAGTTAGCATGGATGAAGTTGGTTTACAAATAGCTAAAATTGGAACTTGGATACAAGCTATTGGTGCCACACTTTCTGCTATCATATTTACTAAGCAAATTACAATTAAGGATTGAAATGTATAAAAGCGGTTGATACATATTCCTACTAGCTATTTATTTGAGGGAAAATTAATTTTTTATATTAAATAATGTTTTGTAGGAAGGAATTTTGTTCTTATCTTAGAGAATATATAAGCAATAGCTATACATAAAACAAAGCTATTTTTGCATAGATTATTGTTATTTGTAAGAATAAATAATCACGTATACAACTAGATTTCGAGTCATCTTACTATAAAACGATAACTGATGAGAAAAACGACATCTTTATATTATAGTTTAGTAGCTATAGCAACAAAGTTTACGATAAGAGTCTAAAAGGAAGACTTATGATGAAGGGAGTTAGCCATGGAAATATTTCTAACAGCTCTAGTAACTGTTTTATTGTATACACCAGTTTTGATAAGGATGAATAACAGAATTTCTTCAGTTGAAGACAAGTTAATTAACATAAAAAAAGAAATTGTTACAAGATGAAGGGAAGGTAATAAATATTAATCAAAGAGATTCGTAGGTATCATGCTTCATGTTATCATTGATAACAGCTAAGGTGGCCATCTTTCTTTGAAGGAGAAATCATACTAAAGTACTAAATGGAAGGCATGATAAGAGGTCGAAGGTGGGTAGAATTGTTGAGAAGATTTTCTTTCATCATTTTTGAATTGACAATGTTTGATATTTATTTAATAGCAAATCTAAATGTTTACTAATGTATATCGTATCATCATGATGAAGTCCTTTTTTTATGCCCATCGTAATCATTTTAATCCTCAATTCCTCTATTTCCTGTAATAGTTCAGTCTGGTAATTTGATATATTCATTTAGTATAGTAACTCCTTAAAAGTTAGATTAGAGCAATAATGGATAATACTGTATTATGCAACATATATTATATATCCAACAACTAGGAATTTAAAGAGATTTATCAAAAAAATATATGGGAATAGTTGGTTTTGATATTTATTTGTTAGGTTAACATTAAGGATATGAATATAAGTGAATGGTGAAGGTACGTTGTAATGAAGCTATTTGAAATTTCATAAGGAGGTTATACGTTGATTACATATGATGAAGTAATGACAAAGCTATCGGAACTTGGAAATGAACAAACGAAAAATACGTTGCTAAGACATGGAGCAAGCGAGCCGCTATATGGAGTGAAAATAGGTGACCTAAAAAAACACCTAGTAAAAAAGGTGAAGAAGGACCAAGATTTAGCATTAAAACTATACAATTCGGGGAATAGTGATGCTATGTATTTGGCAGGGCTTTGTGTAAGCCCACAACAAATGACTAAGGAACAACTACAGAACTGGGTGAAGCAAGCAAATTGGTATATGATAAGTGAATATTCAGTGGCTCAAGTTACAGCGGAGTCTCAATTTTCGATAGAACTAGCGAGAGAGTGGATTGCTTCCACAAGTGAAAGCATTGCTTGTGCAGGGTGGAGCGTTTTTTCAAACTATTTATCAATTACACATGATGAACTAATTGACCAAGATGAAATAAAGAAACTTTTAACAAAAGTGGAACACACGATACATGATGAAAGAAATCGAGTTCGTTATGTGATGAATGGATTTGTTATCTCAGTTGGAGCATATTATGAGCCACTTCATGCGGAGGCAAAGCGGATAGCAGGAGTTATTGGTAAGGTTAAGGTGAATATGGGGAACACAGCGTGTAAAGTTCCACTAGCTAAAGAATATATTGAGAAAATGGAGAAAAAAGAGTTAATAGGGAAGAAAAGAAAAACGTGCATTTGTTAGGTTTAACACACTTAAAGAACCTTTTACGACGTTAAATAAAGGCTATTTTCTTAAACTTTTAATGCTATTTTTAAAAACTAATGTGTATTTTGATTTTTATAGTCTTTAGAGCTAAAAAATGTGGAACGTGTTTAGCTCTTATTACGAAAAGCAACAATCTAATGTAAAAACAGCTATAGTCTCGAGTATGAACTTTATAATTCTTTTGTTTCTGAATAAGTAGCTGTTATGGCAGCTTGAAAAAAAGAGAGTCCCGAGGACTCTCTTTTTCATAAATGTATTAAGGTAACATATTTTAAATCTGACATTTGTCGGATAAACGTATATATGAACTATTGAAAAAATAATTCGTCCTCGGTTGGTAGGTTCGGAGTATTTATTTTTTCATTCGGTTTTGGTAGCCCATGAAACTTTTTACTTTAAAGTGGTGGGGGTCAGTCCCCCAACAAGGGTGATTTAGTTTTTGTATATTGGATGCTGAGCTTGTGCAGTGCCCGGGTACAGCCCACATAAAGCAGTTTGGCATCAACATCATTTAAGCCGTAATTTATTTGATCCACGTCGGTGATAAGGACTGCATCAAATTCCAAGCCCTTTGTTAAATAAATAGGGATAATAGAGATGCCACCTTTGAATTCATTTTGTTTTGTTGTAATGAGTGTTATTTCTTTTATATAGATTTTAAGCTTTTTATATAGATGCTCACAATCCTGTTCAGTTCTACCGACAATGGCAATTGATTTTGCTTTGTCTTCTTGATATTTTTGAATGATATTTGTGATTTCTTGGACACGGTTTGATGGTGTTGTATTTATCAATTCGACTTTATCACCACTTCGAAATACTGGAACAGCGTCATTAACTGGTTGAGAATTGTTAGCTTTA
Organism: Cytobacillus sp. Hm23; assembly: GCF_051842895.1. Classification (NCBI taxonomy): domain Bacteria; kingdom Bacillati; phylum Bacillota; class Bacilli; order Caryophanales; family Bacillaceae; genus Cytobacillus; species Cytobacillus sp. Hm23. The sequence continues at coordinate 108,238 of NZ_JBPXRQ010000008.1, read as the reverse complement.
ATTTTATTAGCGAACTGAATAATTTCCAGTGTTGATCGGTAACTTTTGTTTAGTTCAAAATAGCCTTCCTTGCTCTCTTCACCGAACAGCTGAAAAATTTCTTGCCAGTCATTTAGCCCTTGATAACTGTGAATACCTTGTGATAAATCACCTAAGATTGTAAAAGCATTCTTTCTAGTCATTTCCTGCAATACAGCTACTTGAAAAGGAGAGAAATCTTGTGCTTCGTCTAGAACAACATGGTGATAACGTTTTTCTTTCTCGATCCCGTTGAAATAGTTGTGAATATAAACGATCGGAGCAAGGTCTTCAACTTCAACTAGTTTTTTATTTAGTAATTTGGTGGTAGTTTTACAAACCTCATCAGGTATATCCTCAAAAATATTTGCAGGCATATAGTTTACATGTTTTTGGTTGAAGATTTGTTTGTAAAATGATAATGGTGTTTGGATGTTCCAACTCTTTGTATATGTCCGTAATGCTTGAGTAGCTTTTCTTTTTAGCTTAGCTCTGACATTTTTATCAGCAATGTGTTGAAGCTCAGTCTCAATCCACCGTTTTATGCGAGATATCGTACGTTCTGTTCTTTTCACTATTGGGTATGTTATATATTCTTCGTAAAACCATTGTTTAATAGTTTCAGCTTTAAGTAATGAATGCTCTAAGCCACTAAAGTCTTTATTAGGGATGACGTTTTTTTCATAGAATTGTAGGCAGTGTTGAATTTTATTTAAAAACCGAACCGAACCTTTAAATCTACCTGGTGTATTTTCATTAATTGCTGGCCTTGAATCGTGGAGAGTGAACCATTTTAAAAAAGATTTGGTTGCATCTATCAATTGTACATCTTGATTCAACATATTTAATGCCCAATCAGTAAATGTAGTTTGTTGTATGTGTCCTACACCAAGTTCAGGAAGCACATTTGAGATGTAATCGAGAAACATATTATTAGGAGCAAAGATTATCATTTTTTCAGCTTTAGTATTATGTTGATATTGATATAGTAAATAAGCCAATCTGTGTAATGCGACCGTTGTTTTCCCACTACCAGCTACTCCTTGAATAATAAGAGGTAAATTAATTTCTGATCGTATGATGGTATTTTGTTCAGCTTGAATTGTTGAGACAATATCTCTCAAACGATTATCTTTTTGTTCACTTAACTTATAAACTAAAAATTCATCGCTTCCTGAAAAATTGGATTGTCCTTTTACATAAGTATCAACAACACGACCAAGTTCCTTGTTTCTTATAGCAATATTACGCTTTAAATAAACAATACCTTCAATTAGCCCTTCCGGTGCTATGTAAGAAGCGGTGTCATCACCACCAGCAAACGAATAAAACATACTAGCTACTGGAGCTCTCCAGTCAACAATAAGTACTTCTCCAGTTTGTTCATCAGAAATACCTATTTTTCCGATGTAATATTTTTCTAGTTTTAGGTTGAGATCTTCTTGGAAATCTAATCTTCCAAAATAAGGTTCATTGAGAGACGCTTGAAGGTTTTGTCGGCTAGTCTCTCTTGCATACTCTAACGCTTGTTCTGTGATATCACTGCCATGATATTGAGGTATAGAGTTGAGTAAGTGAAGCTGGCGCTCAATCTCTGCAGCTATTGTACTGAGTTGCTGCTTCTCTTTATCAAAGGCACTTTGAGTCTTTTTAGTCAAGATCAGTTACCTCCTTGTGAGAATATTCACCAATTTTATTTTTGTGGCGAGATTACAAAATATATCATAACAATAGCGTAAATACAAGAGAAATTTAGGAGTCAGATCCACAACTCGTTAAGTTCTTGTTTATGCCTTGGTAGGAAAACAATGACCATCACAAAATCAGTAAAAAAAGAGTCCATTATAGACTCTTACTTAACCTCCGAAAAATAAATCAATGATATTCATTCCAGTAGAAGAATTTGTGTTATATAGCTCAGAATAGCCACAGTTTTTACAGTAAACAACTTTAAACGTATTGTGTTGAACATCAAATAATTTGGAAAGTCCAGTACCAGAGGTAGCAATCTCTTTTGATCCTACCTCTGTTCCTCCACATTTAATACAGCCTTTATTATTCATAGCGTTAGCCCCTTTCTTATACATTTATACGTAAGTACCAAAGAAAAAGTTTCACTATTAGTTTTGTTTCTATATAAATATTATTACTATTCAAAATAATAGAACAGTGAAATGAGAGGGGATATATTTACAAGTTGTAAAAGGAAGAAATAACATTCCAATCTACAACGAACATATGTTACTAAGATAATTTGGCAAATTCATCTGGTGTGTTGCCAATGATCGCTTTGAAATCTTTAATGAAATGCGATTGGTCGTAATATCCTAAATCATTACATAGTTGTAGCCAATTTAGATTTGGGGTTTTCTCAATCATCTCTGCAGCATTCTGTAATCTGTATAGTTTAATAACCCATTTAGGACTAACGCCAACATATTGTTGGAAAAGGCGTTGTAGCTTTCTTTTGTGAATGTTGAATTGATGGCATATATGGTCCACTTTAGTAATTTCATCATTTGTGATAATGTGATCAATAATTTGATTTACGAGTATCACATTATTATCTTGTTGCGGTAGTTTTTTTCGTACGATGTTTTCTACAAATTTAATCATGTCATATTCTTCTTCGTATGAAAGAACAGTTTCCTCAACGAACTCCTGTTCAATATCAAAAACATCCTGAATTTTCAAAGGTTTGTTCGTTAACTCAGCCACTGATCTTGTTGTAAAAGGATAAAATCCACCTGGTTTGAATTTAACCCCAACAACACGTCCTTTACCTTTTACAAGGTAAGAGAATTTATTTGTTGTAGGAGCAAAGATGCCTGTTTTATGTTGCTCAACAATTAAATTTACACAAGGATTCGGAATAACATCTTGTAAGAACTGTTCATTTTCCTTTAAATCCCAACTAACGATCCAATAATGTTTAACAAAGAAGCTAGTTTCATAAGAAGGTGGATAACGTGTAAGTGTATAATCTTTCACACTGTCATTAAATTTTAGAACACCCATACTTGGTTTAGGTGAATTTGCTTTCAATTAAACCGCTCCCATTTCTTTATTATGTCGTGTTTTTACAATACTTGTTATGTATATACGATTATAATCCATATTAGCATTACTTAAACAATTGCGTAAATGCTAATACAAAGAGTATAAGGAGGAACATATGAAGTTATCATACCAGTTTTATATTGATGCACCACCAGTGAAAGTGTGGAACACACTTGTATCACCTGAAGGGACTCGAAGTACGTTTTTTGGAAGTGAACTTAGATCAACATTTACAAAAGGAGAGTCTTTTGAGTATGTGGGACCGGGTAATGATGGAGAAGAAACAGTACATGTCTATGGTGAAATTTTAGCATGTGAACCAAATAAGTTGTTAAGCTTTATTGAACACCCTGGTCCATCATATCACCTAAATCATTCAGAACTTGAATCAAGAGTATCCTTTTCATTGCAACAAATTGGAAAATGCACAAAACTAACATTAGTTAATGATCAATGGACAGAGAATCATCCAGCATATGAAAATGCACAACAACACTGGTGGATGGTTTTGAGTAATATAAAAACATATACAGAATCAGGAAAAACACTAGATTTTGGTACACAGGAAATTTAGTTTACTTCAAAGGAGCTGTTTAAGTCTGATTTCTGACTTAAACAGCTCCTTCAGTTATTCAATATTATTAAGATTAAAATTAGTTTAAGCCTTAGTTATCTATATAGATTGATTTATCTCACGAACCTTACTGTCATTAGGTAACAACATAGCGATAATCCCGATTATTGGTAGGAAACTACAAAATATCATGACAACCTTAATATTAAACATATCAGCAAACGTACCTAAGAAAACAGAGCCAATCGCTCCCATTCCAAATGCAAGTCCGACAATTAAACCAGAAGCCATTCCGATGTTTTTTGGCATAAGCTCCTGCGCATAGACGACAGAAACACTAAAGCTTGTCATCATAATAAATCCAACAATTAAGAACATAGGCATAACAAATTGTATAGGAACATACGGTAATGCAATAGTAAACGGAACGATGCCTAGCATTGAAAACATAATAATATTCTTATTTCCAAACCGATCAGCTAGTGGTCCTCCAAATAAAGTGCCAATTGCACCTGCAATCATAAATGTGAATAAGTAAAACTGTGCCTCAGTTATGGACAAACCATAGTCTTCAATAAGGTAGAATTGATAAAAGCTTGAAATACCGGCATGGTACCAAGAACGAGCAAAAACAAAAAACACTAATAAAATCATAGCTGTTTTAATTTTGCTGTTTAATTTATGCTTCTGTCGTTTACCTTGAGTATTTTTCAATGTGTGATAATTCATATGGCTTAATTGATTTTTATACCATGATGAAACAAGAAAGAGAATACCAATCCCTATTATTGCTAAGACAGAAAAGATAAGACCACCTTTTTGACCGAAAGGAATAAGTATAAATGCGGTGTATATAGGGGCCATTGCTTGGCCAGTATTTCCTCCCACTTGATAAATAGATTGTGCAAGTCCTCTTTTACCCCCAGCTGCCATCGAAGTTACTCTAGACCCTTCTGGATGAAAGATAGCAGATCCTAAACCAATGAATAGTGCTGCGATTAAAATAAAGAAAAAATTCGAAAAAAGTGCAAGCCCCACTAATCCAAGTAAACTTAGGAATGTACCAAAAGGTAATAAAAAAGGAACAGAACGTTTATCTGCGAACGATCCAAATACTGGCTGCATGATCGAAGATGTCATATTTAATACGAAGGCAACCCAACCGATTTGCGTATAAGAAAAATGTAAATTTTGTTCTAAGATAGGAAACATGGCATAGACAACTGCTTGTAGTGAGTCATTAATAAAATGTCCAGCGCTAATTGCAAATAACACCCAATAGATGGGTGACATCATCATTGTTTTTGATTTAGTCAAGGTAGTCAAATTGTTCCACTTCCCGAATAGTATGATTGTCTACTTTACAGCAGATTGTAATTACCGTCAATGTATTCAAAAAATTAAAACATTCATTACGAAACAAATTTGATTAGGTTAAAAATAGTTTAAGTTCTTGTATATTTAAGAATAGTCATCAAATGGTAGGTAAACCTAATATTAAAAATATCAGTAGGAGGATTCAAATTGATTTACAAGGATGAAAACACAAAACTTCCTAAGTCTTCAAAGTCATTATGGACGAATACTAATAATATGAAGGATTTTCCAACATTAGATGATCATACGGATGTTGATGTAGTAATTGTTGGTGCTGGTATAACAGGAATAACATCAGCTTACCTATTAGTGAATGAAGGCTTTAAAGTAGCTATTGTAGAAGCAGATAAATTATTTAGTGGAACCACTGGGCATACAACAGCGAAAATTACTGCACAACACAGTTTAATATACGATAAGTTTATTCATAGTATGGACATCGGGATTAATAAAGCTAAATTATATTATGAAGCGAATAAAGATGCTTTAGCTTTTATTAAAGAAACAGTAGAAGAAAACAAAATCGATTGTGATTTTTGTGAACAAGATTCATACATATACGCTACAACTGAAGAATATAGACGCAAACTTGAGAAAGAGGCGCTAGCATATGAAAAAATTGGCATTGAAGGAGGATTAGTTGATAATATACCTTTTAATATAACAATTAAAAATGGGCTTGTCATGAAGAACCAAGCACAATTTCATCCTGTGAAATATTTAGCTTATCTAGTACAAGTTATAATCGAGAAAGGTGGACTTATTTTTGAAAACACTACAGCTGTCAATATTAAGACAGGGGAAAAACCATCAGTTGTTACTCGAGAAGGGGCTAGTATAGCAGGAAACTATATTTTGTCATGTTCGCATTTCCCATTTTACGAAGGTGCAGGTTTGTATTCTACGAGGTTACATGCTGAACGCTCGTATATCATAGCTGTAAAAGCTAAAGAGGCATACCCTGGAGGCATGTATATTAGTGCCGATCAACCAATACGTTCGCTTCGTTCGACAACTATTGCTGGGGAGGAAATGATTCTTATTGGTGGTGAAGGGCATAAAACGGGCGAAGGAAAAAGCACGTTAGCACATTTCAATGCCTTAGAGAAGTTTGGGAATGATGTTTTCGACATAGAAAGCATCGCTTACCGCTGGTCTGCACAAGATTTATATACATTAGACAATATTCCATACATAGGAGCTGTAACTTTAAGTCAGCCAAATATTATGATTGCAACAGGATATAGAAAATGGGGCATGACAAATGGAACAGTTGCAGCTTTGTTATTTAAAGATATACTCTTGAAGAAAATAAGAGTCGATGAGCATATGTTTGGCCCATCTAGATTTCATTTAAATCCTAGCTTGAAAAACTTCTTAGTCGATAATGCGAATGTTGCAGGTCATTTAATTAAAGGTAAACTTGAAATCTTATCTAAAGATGCTAGTGATTTATCTAGAGGTGAGGGGGCAGTCATAACAGTCAACGGACATAGAAAGGGAGCTTATAAAGATGATACAGGTAAGCTACATATTGTAGATACAACTTGTACACATATCGGTTGTGAAGTTGAATGGAACGATGGGGAGCGTTCATGGGATTGCCCATGTCATGGCTCGAGATTCTCATATACTGGTGAGGTCATTGAAGGACCAGCTGAAAAACCGCTACAAAAGTATGATTATAAGATGATTGACAATCTAACATCAGAGGATTCTGGTTATTAATTATAAAATGCAGTGCTTTATTCAATCGTATCTATCGATTTATTATGCTTAATTTAAGGCTTTTTACGTAGCTGCTTTTTGTACTTACATTTGAGTAAATACTATATGGTTTTATAGTCTTTTGAGCTGAAAAGACATGACGAACATTAGTTATATTTGTGTATAGCTCTCATTAACAAAAGCAACAACAAATGTGAAAACAGTCCAACCCAAAGACGGTAATAACCCGTATTTATGTCATCTATTCTTCTTTTGAGCAGTGTCAGTGGAAGGAAAACTTATTTAGAATTGTAATGTTATATATCAAAACGAAAAAATGGAGGAGGAAAATATAGCTGTTGCTAGAAATATTGTTGTAACTATATAGGTAAATCATTCACTGCGTGTGCGACCCGAATTCCAGATTCAATTGCTCCTTGCATCCAACCGACAGTTTGAGTCGTATGTTCACCAGCAAAGTGGACTTTTCCTTCGGGTGTAGAGATGAAGGGAGCTAATGAATATTCTTGGCCTGGATCAAACGCTGTAAAAGCTCCTGAAGAATATGGATTTTGGCTCCAGCTAAAAGAACATCCAGAGACGAATTCAAGGAAAACCTGTTGCCCATAAATTTTTGCTAAATCCAATAAAGCATATTGAATACGTTCTTCTTCACTTAAGCTATCCCATAGTAATGCCTCATCCGCCCATGTATAACTGGCTAAAACAACTGCATGTCCTTTCGTTCCAATACCATAGCTTGGGTAATACGAAAAACGTATCGGTAAATCTGTAATTGACCTACCTCCATATTGAGCTGCATATTCCCAAAATCGACTTTTAAACTCAATAGCAATTTTTGTTGAAGGCATATAGTTCAGTTGACGTATGGCTTTTCTTTTTTCGTATGAGAAGGAATCATAAGGTTCAACCTTCACGAAGCGTAAGGTTGAAAAGGGTACAGTCACGATTGCAAGATGACCTGTAAAAGTGTTTAGCTTTAAATTTTTCTGATGAAGAGTTTCAATAACTACTTTAGATTTTTTATTAATGATTTTTATCATTTTTTGATTATATAGAATATCGCTTTTTAATTGTGTCAGAAATGCTCGTGGCAAATAATCCATTCCACCAGTTATCTCATAATAACGAATTTTTGCGGTAAAGAAACTCATTTTCCGTAATACTTCAATTAAAGATACGCCAGAAAATGCTTTTAAATCAAGCATAGTATCCATCATATCAATTGCACCATATGAAAAATAAGATTGTAGGAGGAAACCAAATGAATACTTTCGGTATTTCTTCTCTGCTATTTTCCAATTTTTCTGTGGATTTTGCTGAATAAAATCAACAATTGGTTGAAGGGCTGAAAGCAATAGTTCTACTGCAGTTTTACCACTTTCAGTTTCATCCAAAAAATAGTTTAAAATATATGGGTTACACCTAACCGTACTCAAGGTAGTATGGGTCCCATTTACATAAATTTTGTCCAATGAGGTTTGATTAATAAATAGGTTTGTAGGCAAATTAAACTTGTTAATATATCTTAAGACAAATCGATGGTTTTCAGGAATACGCATGGAACCAGTATTAAAATATTGAGAACTGCTAAATGGAGATCGTAACGTATGTACACGACCTCCAACTCTATCGTTTCCCTCTAAAATGGTCACTTTATGTCCAGCATTTTTTAATAATGATGCTGCAACAAGCCCAGCTAATCCTGCTCCGACAATTATAATATGTTTAGGCATATGTGTTTTTTTTAATCCAGCTGATATAATATGAAGTATTTGTTCGTCAGATAGTTTGGGGTTCATATATTCGCATCCCTCTCTCCTTAGTGTTGTTAATTAGAGTTCTTTCGTAAGCTTTGGTGCCCCTGCTTCTATATTTGAGAGAAAGATAAAGTTTACGATACTAGTCATCTGTGATGTAAGTATGCGTTTATTTCTTAGAACTATAAATAACAATCAATTGAAAAACCGCGGTATATAATTGAATAGGATGCAACAATGTGAAAATATGTAAAATAACCTTTGCGCACCAAGTTTTATCATTAAATGAATTAATTAAATGAATAGCAGTCCACCAAAGCTCTTGTATGTTAAACTTCCCATTGTTGTTACAAGGTTCAGGTACATTTAAGCATTGTCTGTGTTCATTCTATATTGCTCACTATGGTAAAATGAACTCTCACTTATAAAAATATAATAATTTAATGGGAGATTATCATGTATCTAAGAGAATTAACTTTCTTACAAGAGAAAATTGGAGAAGAAACTAACTATCCCCATAACATACAAGCATTTAGATCAATTGAGCAAATCCGTTTTGAGAGTAATGTAACTTTTTTTGTCGGTGAAAATGGGTCAGGAAAATCAACTCTGCTTGAAGCAATTGCTGATAAATGTGATTTTCATACTGCAGGCGGGAGCAGGAATAATATATATGAGGTCGATGCATCGCAGTCACATTTAAGTAAATACATTCGTCTTTCTTGGCTTCCGAAAATGACTGATGGATTTTTTTTAAGAGCAGAAAGCTTCTATCATTTTGCAAGTTACTTAGATCAATTAGCAAGAGAGGATAGAGCTTTTCATTATCAGGGATATGGGGGGAAATCATTACACGAACAGTCTCATGGTGAATCATTTCTTACTCTATTTACAAATCGGTTTGATCGCAAAGGGATATATTTGTTAGATGAACCTGAAGCAGCTTTGTCTCCTGCACGTCAGCTATCATTATTAAGTATTATTCATGAACTTAAAGAATATTCTCAATTTATAATTGCAACACACTCTCCGATATTGTTGGGATTCCCAATGGCACAAATTCTTTCTTTTGACACTTCACCAATAAGTACAATTGATTATGAACAAACGAGCCATTATCAAATTACGAGAAGATTTTTAGAAAATCGAGAGGTTTATTTTAAGGAATTGTTTGATTGATAGCTAATAAAGGTGTACATCAATTGGTTGATCTAAAAAGCTGCAATTAATAAATACGCTAATTTATCATGAGTCGAATATCCTATTTTACCTGAATCAATCATCAAAAATCATATTTTTTTTATAAATTGACAAGTGTCTTAAGAAGAAGCTCTAGACACTAGATCAAATGTTTTTGTAGTTTTTTTATCAAAAATTACTTGTAGGAATTTTATGAAGCTATATTAAAAACATAAGCTCTTTTCGTAAACTTTGTTGCTATTTTTATCAAATTTGATCTGGGATATGTGGTTTTATACCTTAGTCATCGTTTTAGAAAAGAGAAAATACCACGAACTCTAGTAGTGTATCAGTTTAAATCTCAATACGAAAAACAATATTCGATGCGAAAACGCATTTACATATGAACATCATGTTTTAGATTCAATAAATATACCAATAAAGTAAAATATACCCTGTTAAAACTAGGATATTGCTGGTAAACTAACAGTGGAATCATATAGTCAATCCTTTCATTGTAAATCGTTATGAGACTATGTGAAGTTTCTAGGTGAGGTGTATCTATTATGCAAATTAATCAAGAGCGTAAGGTAGAAAAGAAGTTATTACAAGTAGGATTTTTAGCTTCTCACGGTGGTAGTAATATGAAATCAATTGTAGAAGCGATTAGACAGGGGAACTTATCAGCAAATGCGGGTGTTGTAATAAGTAATAATAGTAACTCAGAAGCTTTGGAATATGGAAGGAGAGAAGGGATTCCGTCATATCACATTAGCAACAATACTATTAACGACTCAACAAAGCTAGATTCACATATTAGGGATACTTTAGTAAAGCACAGTGTAGACCTTGTCATTTTAAGTGGGTATTTAAAAAAAATAGGTCCAAAAACATTAGATGCTTTTTCAGGAAGAATTATTAATATTCATCCATCTCTATTACCGAAATACGGTGGAAAGGGTATGTATGGAAATAACGTTCATAAAGTGGTATTAGAGGCTAGAGAAACGGTTACAGGGGTGACTGTTCATATCATCGACGATGTTTATGATAAGGGAAAAATATTAGCACAACGTAAAGTTGATGTGTTAAAACACGATTCTGTACATAGTTTAGCTAAGAGAGTTTTTCATTGTGAAAAACATTTTCTTCCTGAGGTCATACAGAGCATTCACTTTGGAGACATAAAATTACCTTAATCCGAACTAAATCGTACAGGATTTAAGAAAGGAGAAGTGAATTTTGTGGAAATAGTAATATATGTACTATGGCTAGTTATTATATTTACTGTCTTATCTTTTATGGGTAATGTTCAAAAGCATTTAATGACAATCATTGAAAAGCAAGAGGAGCAAAATAAATTGTTAAGTGAACTAAACAAAAATCTAGAATATGAAAGGCTCAATGAATAGCGAGATTTTTCTAGTACTTATAAATATATCCTTCCTTTCATTAAAAAGAAAAAAATATCGATATTAATAAGTTATCATACTGAATTAAGAGTAAGAGCTACAGTTCTTCCTCTCGAAAAAGTTGTAGATAGTGTAAAAAAGTAAGTTTTGGATGCAATTAAATTTATTTCTTACTATAAAATTACTATTAAAAGATCAATAAGTTGTCCCAAATTATTAAGTGAAAGTGAACAAACAGTAATTGTAGCTTTGAAAGTATCGTTACTTCAATATAAATATATTATCCCCTATTTTTTGAGTATATTAAGATATTTATGCTCAGTTTTTTTGTATCCGATTTTAATTAATAGCTGTTTTCGCATCAATGTTGCTTTTCGTACTATGAATACTCACTTATGTGACTGTCATTCGTGGCATCTGTTCTTCTATAATATGATATTAATCACTTCTTTTTTACTGTGGTAACTTTGTAAATATGAACAGATCTTACGAAAAGAGCCTTGTTTTTTAACCATTAGAAACGAATGTCACTTTAATTTGCTTCCTTTATATATTATTTTGTATAGATTTGCCTAGAACACAAATGATATACGTAAAGGAGGTGTGTCCATGCCTAAAAAAGGAATGAGTTTTGAGGAACATTCATATCATACAGATCCTACTAGCGAAGATGGAATTCTAAATGATACAACGACTAACTCTGGTGCCTCAATTGGAGTTAGTATGGACGTAGATAAACAGAATCAAAATAATAAAAATCCGTTTCATTTAGACCTTAAAAAAGAAGAAAAGGCGGAAGTACAGCAAGAGAGGGTCAGACCTCCAGTGATATAATGTGGTGAACAGTTGGGGGATAAACCCCAACTATTTATATCTTAATATATTTTTTTGTAAGATGTTTAGGCATTGAGATTATGTCCCAATGAAAAAGAGCTGCCAAAAGCTCTACACCATCTATTACACCGATGCTAGGTTGTGTAAATAGATTTGGGTCAACAAGGTAAACATTATTGTTGTTTACAGCTCTCAGTTGTTTCCAACCATCTAATTGTTGGAGTTGTTTTACTTCTTCAACGGCCTTTTTCCGATCATATCCGCACGGTGAAATAATTATTATTTCGGGATCATATTGTTTAAGATCCTCCCATTTTATGGGGTTAGAGTGCCCCTCATTCTTCGCAAAAATATCATCTCCCCCAGCTAGGTGTAATAAATCTGGAATCCAATGACCCGAGTTATAAATTGGGTTTATCCATTCCATGAAAAAAACTTGACTATTCCTTCTGTTATTTTCCATCAATTTTCTTTGAATTCGATTAAGCCTATCTTTATAACCTATAACTGCATCTATTCCTTTTTGTTCAGAACCAAGCTCCTTAGCAACTGTTATGACATTGTCAAAAATATCGTTAAGATTTTTTGGAATAAGCGGTATAATTTTTGGCTGCTTCGATAATTTGTATATAGCCTTTTCTACATAGGATGTTCCTATTTGGCAAACGTCACAAACGTGTTGGGTGAACATGATGTCGGGTTCAATTTGTTCAAGTAATTCTTGATCTATATAATAGAGCGATCTTTGTTCTTCCATATATTCAGAGACAGTTTCATTAATTTCTGAAGAGGTCAATTGGTTATCTTCTAATACCGATCTAACTACTTTTGGCTTAGAAGATGGACACTCAAACGTAACCCCGCTTAAAAACTGATCTAAGCCTAAAGCATTAATCATATGGGTTGCTGCTGGAACACAGGATACAACTTTCATAAATATCTTCCTTTCAAAATACTTATATTGATTGGTAAACATTATCGTATTTAGGATGTGACCATATTGATAGGGCTGAATTGGACGAATTGATAGCTTTTATGCTTAAGAGATTACATGTATTCATTTACATACGGCATCTGTTTAGTACTATACAATGTCAATTTGATAAACCACCATCTAACTGTTCAACATTAGTTAAGGGCTTTTTTTCAAAAACTTTATTGCTGTTTCACTTAAATTTAAGTAACTAATGCGTATTTTACCGTTTTTAAGTATCTAAAGATGAAAAGATGCCTCGAGCATTAAATATATACTTTTTTAGCTCTTATTACGCAAAGCACCAATTAATGCGGAATCTGAGCATTATTTAAAATAGCAACATCTTTTTTCGACAAAAGATCAGGGTGCTAACATCATTAATAAATTCTATTAGGATAATATGTAACAAGTTTTAGTAGTTGAGGGTTACATTTCAACAGAATGTGTGTATTATTATACTTTATTTTATCACTATTTATAAGAATAATCCCCATACCAAAGAGCACCTTAGAGTCATAGAATACATTATGACATAAATGGGGGGAATAAAATGAGAAAACAAGTATGTAAGTGTCTACAAAACGTTGAAGAGACATTAATTAAAACAAAACAATTTACATTAAATCCTAATACATCTGGTAGTGTTGAGAAAGAGATCCCTTTGTCACCACAATTTCTCCAATTAGCAGAACTGCAGCTAAAAGATGTAAGAATGACAGACAAAGTATCTATTCATGCAACTGTTGGTTCTAGAGTAGAAGAGGGAAGTGGAGACACAGATATAATTTATAAAGTTTATAGAAATGTGATTAGTGAAGCCAATATTATATTTAGTGGTAGAGTTGAATTAGATGATAATCAGAATGATTTTAGCATTGATAGCTTTTTCCATGTAGATGTAAACCCGTCATTAGGCAAAGTGAAGTATATCCTTACCGTTGAGCTTATAGAACAAAGTCAAGAACAGGTTTTTGTAGTTGGTCCTATTACTTTTGTTATAGAGCAAATTAGAGCAGAACTAAATAGCAAATGCATGTGTACTCAACCCGTTAAACAGACAGTTGTAGATTTGAATCACATAGTTTTATCACCTAACGAGTCTGGAAGCTTCATTGATGGGATGATTCCTGTAGGACCAATGTTTTTAAGATTGGCAGAGTTATCTTTAGATCAAATAACACCAAATGATATCGTTCTCTTGAAGACTACCGTAGGTACAGAAGCGCTTATGCAAAGTCCAATATTGTTGTACAAAATATTTCGGAATTCGGTTAATGATGCTAATCTCATTTTTAGTTCAAGAACGGAAATAGATGAAACGCTTCAAGATGAGTTTAGTATTGATAGCTTCATTCATGTAGATCTTAAACCAACATTAGGAAAGGTAAAATACATCCTTACTGTTGAGATTGAAACATCTTTTAATGACGAGGCTTCTGTAGTTGGGCCACTATCTTTTGTGATTCAGCAAATTAGAACAAAGCAAGGCGGTAAATGCACATGTAACCTAGCTTCTAATATAAAGCTAGTCGATGTGAATCAGTTTGTATTACCAAAAAATGTATCTGATAGTATTATGATTGACATTGGTATGGATCCACTGGAATTGGCACGTTCATCTTTTGAAAAAATAAGACCGAGCGACATGATCGTAATAAATGCTACCGTTGGAGCAAAAGTTTCAGATGGTGGAGGTAATCCTGATTTGTTATATAAGGTGTATAGGAATTCTATCGTTGCTTCTAATCTTATCTTCAGTGCTAAAAGTGAACTAGATGAGGTAGGTAATGATTTTGCGATAGATAGCTTTACTCATGTAGATACAAAACCGACGCTAGGTAAAGTTTCATATATACTAACAGTTGAAAACATTGAAGCTAATACACAAGCACAAGTCATTGGACCTATCACATTCAAGTTAGACCAGTATAGGAAAACATAAATTTCTAATTAATGCTATCTTAGACTAGTATTTAACAATTCTAGTCTTACATAACAACTACTAGTTCGAAATAATGTTTGACTTCTTACAACGATATTTTCAATTGTACTGAAAATTAGACAACGTTACATTATATACACAACAGTTAAAGTAAAAATATATAAATAATGTAAAAATATTCATAATAGTAGTTGTATAGGACTACTGGTTTTAGAATAAATACTAGAACTATCGATTCTATAAAGGGAAATTTTAATGTAATTATTGACTATAAATTTCAAAGATGATAAATTTTAAAAAAATTCAAACAATAGAGGTGTGCGATGAAAATATATACTATGATGATTGGCATTTGTGTTATTAGTTTGGTTCTTTTTGTAAGCCCTTACAATGTTGGCGCTGAACAGATTTCCTCATTTAAGAATAGTAATTTTACAACTCTTAGTGATCAATTAACTAACCCAGAACCATTTCCTCAAAATCTATTACCAAGTGAAAAAAGCTTAGCTAGGATAAATCATTACCCAATTGTACTAGTTCATGGATTAGTAGGGTGGGGACGTGATGAGCTACTAGGTTTTCGATATTGGGGTGGATTAACAGACATTGAAAAAGATTTAAATTCCTATGGTTATGAAACATACAGTGCAGCAGTTGGGCCATTCTCAAGCAACTGGGATAGAGCTAGTGAGTTGTATGCTCAAATCAAAGGAGGAACAGTTGATTACGGTGAGGCACATTCACTTGAGCACGGTCATGATCGGTACGGTAGAACATATAGTGGTTTTTATCCTGAATGGGGAGAGGTGAATTCCACTACGGGAACGGTGAATAAAATACATTTAGTTGGTCATAGTTTAGGTGGTCAAACGATTCGTTTATTAACACAGCTTTTGGAACATGGAGACGAAAATGAATTAGCTTTATCTGATTCAAATGACATATCGTCTCTTTTTAAGAAAGAAAATTCTTCAATGGTTAGTAGTGTGTTTACTATCTCATCACCACATGATGGATCTACGGCTACAAGGTTAGTAGACAGTTTTTTTCCAATGACAAAGGAGATAATAGCTTTAGCTGCTAGTTTAACAGGAAAAACTGACAATATTTTATATGATTTTAAGCTAGATCAATGGGGACTAAAAAGAAGAGAAGGAGAAACATTTGAAAGCTATGCTAATCGTGTATATAACAGTTCTATTTGGAATGATACGAAAGATACTGCAGAATGGGATGCCAGCCCAGAAGGTGCACTTGAAATAAACAGCTGGGTTTCAGCACAACCAAGTACATATTATTTTTCAGTTTCCACGGAACAAACTTACCCATCTATATGGTCAGGAAATCATAAACCTGAATTATTTATGAACCCAATATTATACGTTCTTAGTGATTTTCTTGGTAAATATACAGAAAACGGAAGTATTACTATTAATAGTGACTGGTGGAAGAATGATGGAGTAGTCAATACAAATTCTATGGATGGACCAACATTAGGATCAACAGACGAGATAGTATTTTACGAAGGATTACCAGAAAAAGGGATGTGGAATTATTTAGGTGAATTCAATTCAACAGATCATATTGATATTGTTGGCATTGGCTTATATGACGTACGTAGTTGGTATCGTTCTGTTGCTGATTTGCTAGGCTCATTACAGTAGTAAGAATGCCCAAGCAATGAGCAATTAGACTTATATTAATTAACCGAGGGATGTCCTTGACTGTTGATCTTCGTATAAAATATGTCTTAAGGATTCTTTGGGTCTGTGAAACGATAGAAGCCGTATAAACTTACCATATAGCTGTAAATTATGGTGAAATGCAAGAAAAGTTAATAATAGGAAACATAATGAAAAAATTATACGATCGGTGTAGGCCTTGCTCCATAACTATTTATATAACTTGAATACAATGAATGTATCAATGTTTTTAGAACGGTGGTGCAAGGCGGGTGGTGACTGAGGGAAAAGAATTAGAAGTTCTTGGAGCGTGGATTCAAGTTGTTGGGAGTGTTATAGCAGCAATTGGGCAATCTGAACCAGTTGATGAACAAGCCGTTAATGACCAACTTATAATGCTAGGAAATTCTTTAAAAGCTGTAGGGAACTCTTTTAGAGCTATAGGAAGAGAACAACAACAAGTGGCTGAAAATAATAAAGGTAATGATTTGATTATTTTTGGGAACTGGTTACTAGCAGGAGGGTCTGCTGCAAGTGCTGTAAGTGCTGCAATGATGGAGGCACAAAATGAAGATGAAGGTTTACAAATTGGAGTGATTGGTAATAGTGTACAATCACTTGGGGCTTCATTCGGCGCAGTGGGTGCTGTTTTTAGGTCATCAGATCTGTTGGCCCTAGGAAACAGCATTCAATCTTTCGGTGCGGCTCTGTTAGCAATTGGTATTCTTTACATAATAAATGACAAAGAGAAAATGGGAAGAATTTTGTCAAGATTAGGTAGTTGGCTTCAAGCTATTGGAGCATCTATTACAGCTATTGCGCTTACTAAAACGTTATACAATGACAGTTAAGTTCTTTATATGATTAGCTAATTTTTATGAGTGCAATAGAGGTTGTTTAAAACAAGAAAAAGTTTCATAAAAGCTTCTTTGACTCTTTTCGTATTCTTGGTTGCTTTATTCTCATAAATTTAAATATCTGGTGAATATTGAAATGATTCTCCGAATTTTAGTTGTGTACGTGTTTTTCTTTACTAGAAAAAACAACAATTAGTGCTAAAACAGTAAACAGTATAAATAAAATTAACCGGAGTGAAAGAAAATGCACTCCGGGTTATCAAAAATTTATAGTAGTCAAGTTCCTCAATAGAGCCATGCAGTAAATGTAGTCTATTCTTTTGATCCACGATGTTCAAACTCTTTATTATTGAAATGATTTATAAGCTAATTATCATAAGTCACGTATGTGTTTGCAACAAAATCATGTATTGCGCGATTATCTTCACGTAACAGAACCATAAATATACTGACAATAATGCCTATACCAAGTGTTAAACCATATACAATACCTGCAACTATGACACGCAAAACCATAGTCCCGAGGTGAACATTCGTACCATCTATTTTAACAATTCGGATACCTACAATTTTTTTTCCGACTGTGTACCCTTTCCAAAAAACAGGAAGTAAGGTCCCGTATATTACTTCAAATTGGTTTAGTAGGAAACTCTGTTCATTGAAAATGTAATATGCGATAAAGGTAATTGGTAAACCAATAAGTAACCAATCAAATAATAATGCGGCAAGACGTATACTAAAGCCTGCTGAGTTTTCGGACATTTAACTTCACCTCAATATTATTACAGTCACAGCATCTTTATAGCATATTACGGTTATGACAGCTTTGTGTATAAGGAGAGGAAATTTAATATTCAAATGTTAACATACTGCTATTACCTTCTTTACCTTTTAATCATCGTCTCTCCGCGCCTATGCCATAAGGCAAGCATACATTTAGGGAGTATCTGAAAAATACAAGTATAGTTAAAGACACCACTTATAATTGAAGGTTATTTTCGTAAATATTATTGTTGTTATCACGAATTTTGTACTATAAGAAGTGGCTTTAAATGCTAGTTATCATGATAATGGAGAAGAGATGATTCGAACACTCGTTTTGTAAGTGTTTATTTGTTAATACGAAAACAATAATTAAAACGAAAACAGACTTATGTGTATTTTTACGTAGTTTAATATTGTATAAATATTCAGTGAAAAAACTTGCGTATCTATGATTTACATAATATGATAGAATTATCAAACATACCAACCGGTTAGTTCAAATATACATAGGACAAGAATGAGGGGGAGTTATGTTGATATTCCTAGCAGAAAAACAAGAAGAAATTAACAGACCAATAGAAGATGTATATAATTATGTAATTAATATGGAAAATTTCGGTGAATGGTTTCCTAATGTAATAGAAATGACCTCTAATAATAAGCTTGATCACGGTGAAATAGGGAAAAAATATACTGAGCAAACGAGACTACCCTTCAATATAAAAAAATCAATACCAATCACTGTCATTGAATCAGCACATAATTCAAAGTTCGTAACTGATGGTGATTTTCCACCTTTGATGGAAAGAATGACAGTTACTTTTTCGGCTAAAGCAATAGATAGTACGCTTGTAACTTGGAAAATGGAAAGTAGAAACCATTCGAGGTTAGCCAATATTTTCTTTATGCCAATAGCAAAAATAATAATTAAAAATCGAGCAGAAAAGGGTATGTTGAAGCTTAAACAAGAGCTTGAAAAGCTATCTTAATTTTCAATTGAACTCCGTTAAATGAACTTGAATTCGTTAAAGGACATTCTTTTCTATATAACTAAAGAATCTATGTCTATGTGAGGTTTCTAAAACTTTCATACAATCATAAAACACATTGCCTAAACTTTGTTGTTATTTCTCTAGATAGGTTAGTTAGAAGTTATTTTGTATAAATTACCAATTTCGAAAAGCTTACACGAAGGCTAGTTGATTACATGTCTATGGCATGGGTAAAAATATGATAATTATTAATTACATAGTCATTATAGAATATTATTATAAGTTTTGTATGAGTATTACATGACAAATGACTAGACATTTATCAATCGTTATCGAATTGGAGGTGATAGTATTAAAATTGTGAATCTATCATGAATATTGAAAGCTACGCATAAATTGTAAAAACAGAAATTCAACAAAACAACATATTATCTTTCGTTTATGGATGAAATGCTGCAAATACCCTATCAAAATTATTTTTCATAAAAGTAAGTTGTTAGATACGTGAGAATAAATTGTCTTACATCTGAGGGTTAACTTAGAAAAAATAATAACTTGGGGGTTGTTTCGTGACTGATAAGCATGTTTGGTTAAACCATTATCCAGATGATATCTCAACAGATGTTGAAATTCCTAACACAACATTACCACAAATCTTACAAAATACTTCAGAGGAATACCCACAAAATGATGCTATTTTATTCTACCAACAAAAGATGTCATATAAAGAATTAAATATGTCTGTTCAAGCTTTTGCATCATCAATACAACAGTCAGGAATTAACAAAGGTGATCGTGTCGCAATTATGCTACCTAATTGTCCTCAATACGTGATTTCATTTTATGGGGTGTTGGCTGCAGGCGCAATCGTAACACAAATTAATCCGATGCTGGTAGAGCGAGAACTACAATATATTTTAGCAGATTCTGGGGCGCAAACTGTTGTTGTCCTAGATATGTTATACCCTCGAGTGAAAGCGATTCAACAAAATACAGGATTAAAAAATATTATAGTTGTTAGTCTGCAACCAAACGATCATTCATACAAACCAGATTTGTCTTTCTATGAGTTTATAAAAGTTGGAAACGGAATTGTTAGTCCAGTTGACACAGATCCTGAGCATGATATAGCAGTCCTACAGTATACTGGTGGAACGACTGGTAGACCAAAAGGAGCTATGCTAACACACCGTAATTTAATTGCAAATAATGTTCAAGCACAAGAGTTTTTCAAAAATGATGTAGAAAAAGGTAAAGAGCGTTGTTTAATAGTTCTACCATTCTTTCATGTTTTTGGTATGTCGGCATGTATGAACTTTTCAATATTTAATGCTGCTTCAATGGTCCTTCTACCAAGATTTGATGTTGAGGAAGTATTGCATACGATAAAAGCTGAAAAACCAACGATTTTTCCAGGAGTTCCGACAATGTTTATTGCTATTTTAAACCATCCTAATGCCACTGACTACGGAATTGATTGTATTAAGGTTTGTAATAGCGGAGGAGCACCAATGCCAGTGGAAGTACTAAAAGCATTTGAAGAAAAAACTGGCTCTAAAATAGTTGAAGGCTTCGGCATGTCTGAATCAGGTCCAGTTACACATTCTAATCCATTATTCGCTGAGCGAAAAACAGGAAGTGTTGGGATTCCATATCCTTCGACTGATTTTAAAATCGTTGACATTGCAGATGGCAAGCTAGAGGTACCAGTAGGAGAAGTTGGTGAACTGATCGTTTCTGGACCTCAGATCATGAAAGGATATTGGAATATGACTGATGAAACGATACACACTCTCCGTGATGGTTGGTTATATACAGGAGACATTGCCCGAATGGATGAGGATGGATACTTGTACATCGTTGATAGAAAAAAAGACATGATTATTGCAAGCGGTTTCAATATATATCCCCGTGATATAGAAGAAGTTCTTTATGAACACCCTTCTATACAAGAAGCTGTAGTGGTTGGAGTACAGGATGCATATAGGGGTGAAACAGTAAAAGCATTTATCGTTCTTAAGCAAGGGGAACAAACAAATGAACAAGATATTATAAACTATTGCAAAGACCATATGGCTTCATACAAAGTACCAACAATTGTAGAATTCAAGGGTGAATTACCGAAAACGACGGTTGGTAAAATATTAAGGCGTGCTTTGCGGGAGAATAATGTTACGTAAAATCTTTTTGAAAGATGATTCAAGGCGAACAGGGAGCATATTGATTAAGATACATATTGTCTAAAGATATGTTTCCGTTCTTTTTATCATAGAAACACCAAAAAAAGGTTTTTTGTATATACTGTTTTTCCGATATTATAACAAAGAATTCTAAAATGCCACTGGTGTTATTCGTGTACACATTTTATAAATGAAATGCTCTTTCGTAAACTTGTTTTTATTACTAATAATGGTTTGTGTGATGAGTTTTATAGGAGCTAAATAAATAAAAGTATGAAGATGTTAAGAACACTAGTTGTATACATGCTTATAACTTAGAACGAAAAGCAACAACCATTGCGAATGCAGCCTAATGAATCAATATCAATCAAACCTAGATTAATCTAATAAAGAAATTAGGGGGTGATATTTTGTGTTATAATTTCATTAAAAAATATAGAATGTGAGGATATAACTTTGAAACAACGTATTAAAGAGCAGAGCATCCTTCTGTTTGAGAAAAAAGGATTTACTGAGACTTCTATCCAAGATATTGTTGACGCTCTAGGAGTAACAAAAGGAACTTTCTATTATTATTTTTCGAGTAAGGAACAACTATTAATGGATATTCATCTACATTACATCGACGACCTGCTACAACATCAACTTGAAATTTTAGTAGATAATAAAAAAAGTTGTAAGGAAAAGCTTAGAGATGTTGTGTTATTACTTATTACGGATATAAAAGAACAAGGGCCTAGTGCACGAGTGTTCTTACGAGAGCTAAGAAATTTAACTAATGAACATCTTCAAAAAATTCTTACGAAACGTGACAAATTCAGACTGAATATCGAGCAACTACTAGAAGATGGTGTCGCGAAGGAAGAGTTTCGTAAGGACCTTGAAATAGACATTATTACTTTTGGTATATTAGGTGTAACAAATTGGACGTATCAATGGTTTGATCCAACAGGTACAAAATCCGATCATGATGTTGCTGAAATATACATTGACATGATTTTACGAGGTATACAAATAGAATAAGTTAAGTCTACTCTAGTTTTGCTAGGGTGTGAATAAGATCTACATACTAACTAGTCAGTATAAAGGAGGTTACATTATGAATATTCAAGATGTAAAGAATATTTGTGTAGTCGGCTCAGGACAAATGGGGCATCAAATAGGAATGCTAAGTGCATTAGGTGGGTTTGCAACAACAATTCAAGATGTGAATTCACAATCATTAACAAAAGCTAAAACAAGTCTTGAGTCGATTATGGAACAATGGGTAATGAAAGGTAAAATAGCTGAGGATCAAAAAGAAGCCGCCCTTAAAAGGTTGTCATTTACTGAAAATTTAGAAGAGGCAAGTTCAAAAGCGGACTTTGTCATTGAAGCAATTGTAGAAAAACTTGAAATAAAACGCGAGGTATTTAACAAGTTAGATGAGTATGCGCCAGCACATGCTATTTTAGCTACGAACAGTTCGACAATCGTCAACTCACTTATCGCAGATGCAACAAAACGTCCTGAAAAGGTTTGTAATATGCATTTCTTTTTCCCGCCTCTTGTTATGGATTGTGTTGAAGTAGTAATGGGTGAGCAAACTTCAGAAGAAACTGCACAAATTACTTTAGATGTTTGCGAAAAAATTAACCGTAAAGGGATTCTACTACGTAAAGAAATTTCTGGGTTTGTTGCAAATAGAATTCTCATTGCTCTTCAAAAAGAAGCGATGTATTTATATGAACAAGGTATCGCTGAATATAAAGACATCGACTTGATCGTAAAACAAGCGTTGAAACATCCGATTGGTCCGTTTGAATTAATGGATTTATCGGGATTAGATGTAGGTTATTATGTTATGCAGCAGCGCTTCGCTGAAACTGGTAACCCAAAAGATAAACCACCTGCTTTTATTGAAGAAAGGGTAAAGGCAGGTTTGTTAGGAAGAAAAACAGGAAAAGGCTTTTATGATTATTCAAGCAAAAAGGTGAAGCAATAATGCTCTATGTGGAATGCGAAAAAGTAAATGGTGTTGCGACAGTAACCATTAATAACCCACCGTTAAACGTTATGAGTAGCTCAGTAAGTAAAGAATTATTTGAAACATTTTTATTACTTGAAGGTGATTCTGAAGTGGTTGCTGTTATTTTGACTGGTGCTGGTTCAAAGGCATTTATGGCAGGAGCAGATATTCGTGAGTTTCCTAATTTAATTGGAAAAACTGGATTGAAAAGCAAATTTTTGGAAAGTCATCACGTGCTGAACTATATCGATACATTTAGCAAGCCCACGATTGCTGTTCTTAATGGCATAACATTTGGTGGAGGGTGTGAGTTAGCATTAGCATGTGATATTAGAATTGCTGAAAATCACGTGCAAATAGGATTACCAGAAATAAAGCTAGGTCTTTTTCCAGGTGGAGGAGGTACTCAACGACTCCCTAAATTGATAGGGGAAGCTAAAGCAAAGGAAATGATTTTCACTGGGGAACCTATTTATGCGGAAGAAGCTTGGCGTATTGGTCTTGTAAATAAAGTAGTGGCAAGTGGGAAGGGATTATTAGCTGCACAGGAGATGGCAATGACCATTTGTCAATATTCACTTGCTGCAATATCTCGCAGTAAACAAGCCATTCAAGAAGGTGTACAGTTAACGCTTGAAGATGGTCTAAAAAGGGAAGCTGAATTATTTGAAGAAGTGTTTCAAACTGAGGATATAAAAGAAGGAGTAAGAGCATTTTTAGAAAAACGCAAACCAAAATTTACACATAAATAACTGAAAGTATGATTGCAAACGTGAACTTGGAATATTTTGATTATTTTAAACTTTGTGTAAAATCATATCGATATAAAATAAATGCTGTTTTCGCATTGAGAAGTAAACACATAATATACAGCTAGAATTCGTGGTATCTCATCTTCTATACAGCAATGACAAACAATAATAAACTACTTTTTATAGTACTAAGCTGATCACAATAGCAACAATCTTTTCGAAAAGAGCGAAAATAAAAAAGGAGTGGATATGTATGAGATTTTCTGACACAGTCGTAGCTATCACCGGTGGCGGTAGTGGAATAGGTGAGGCAGTAGCTCATAGAATAGCAAAAGAGGGCGCTGATGTACTAATAGTAGGAAGGACTCAATCTAAATTAGAAACAGTAGCAAAACAAATCAATGAAGAGGTCAATAGAAATGCTGTTCAATATTTTGTGGCAGATGTAACAAATGAAGAACGTATTACAGAGTTAGCTACTTTTGTACAAACAACCTATGGTCACTTAGATGTTTTAATAAATAATGCAGGAGCATCCCCCGTTTCTAGATTATTTAATACATCAGCAGAAGACTGGGATTTTGTTCAAGAAACAAATTTAAAAAGTGTGTTTCTCGTTTCCAAATATTTAGGGCAACTGATGGCGGAAAGTAGTGAAAAGGATGAAGGAAATCGAAAGGACAGAACAATTGTCAATGTCGCGTCATTATCAGGCCATAAAGCTGCGCCAACTTTACCTCATTACAGTGCTGCAAAAGCAGCGGTGGTAAATTTATCTAAAACACTTGCTCATGAACTTGCACAATTTGGAATTCGTGTGAACTCAGTATCACCAGGCTTTATTAAAACACCTATGACTGAAATAAGTCTTGAAAGTGAACGATTTATGAAAACAATTGAGCGAAGTACAGCTATGGGTCGGGTAGGCGAAGCAGAAGAAATAGCCAATATAATAGCTTTCATGGCATCATCTGAAGCTTCATATATGACTGGATCAGATATCGTTGTAGACGGTGGCTGGCTTATTTCATAAGCTGTGAAATTAGTAATAAGGGAGACTGATAGAAATGGAAAATGAGCACCTAATTGTTAATATCGAAGGCCCTATAATGGTTTTAACGTTGAATCGTCCAGAAAGCCTTAATCCGTTTAGTTCACATATGATACTAGGTTTATCAGAGGCAATGGAATTAGCCAGAGAAAATGATGATATTCGAGCGGTGGTCATTAGAGGGGCGGGTAGAGCATTCAGTGCAGGTGGAGATGTAAAATCTATGGGCGAATCCTCGTCACAAGAAATTTACGATCATATTGGTAAGCTAAATGAATGTATAAAACTAATGAAAGATTTACCTAAACCAATTATTGCAGCAGTACATGGTTTTGCAGCGGGCGCAGGGTTTAATTTAGCATTGGCTTGTGATCTTATTATAGCAGCTGACAACAGTAAATTTGTCTTTAGTTTTTCACAAGTAGGACTAATTTCAGACGGAGGAGGATCCTATTTCTTTCCAAGATTAGTAGGACCATATCGTGCTAAAGAATTATTCTTTAGTGGAGAAACAGTATCTGCTGACCAAGCTAGGGAACTAGGTATATTAAATCGAGTTGTTCCACTTGAAAGCCTTGAATTTGAAACGACAAAGATAGCAATGAAGCTTGCCCATGGTCCAAGTAAAGCTTATGGAATGATGAAGAAGATCATTGATCGGTCTTACGAGTCATCATTAGATGATATTTTGGAGCAAGAACGAATTACACAAACACTGATGATTCATACTGAAGACCACTTAGAAGGCGTTAGCGCATTTAAAGAAAAAAGAAAACCACAATTTAAAGGTAAATAGAAAAGGGGAATATGACTATGAAAGCAGTACAAATCGAAAAATTTGGTGGACCAGATGTTTTACAATATGTTGATTTGAATAAACCAATGCCTAAAGGCAATGAAGTATTAATTGAAGTAAAAGCCATCGGAGTAAATTATGCTGATACAGCGAGACGAGAAGGACAATATGTAGTTGAGACAACATTACCATATGTTTTAGGAGGCGAAGTTGCTGGTATTGTAGTTGCAGTTGGGGAAGATGTTACTTCTGTTAGTATAGGTTCAAAAGTTGTGACTATTATGGAATCAGGTGGATATGCAGAGTTTGCGATGGTCGATGAAAGATCAGTCATACCGATACCTGATGGGGTTGATTTTAACCATGCTGTTATTCTACCAATACAAGGATTAAGTGCCTATCATATTATAAAAACAATGGGGCGCCTTGAAGAAGGTGAAACAGTCCTTGTTCATGCGGCTGCTGGTGGAGTCGGTTTACTTGCCGTTCAGCTCGCTAAGTTATTTGGTGCAGGTAAAGTAATAGCAACGGCTAGTACTGATGAGAAGTTAGCACTCGCTCAAGAGATGGGAGCTGACGTAACTGTAAACTACACTTTAGACGGCTGGGATAAAGAAGTAAAGAAAGCGACAGAAGGTAAAGGTGTTGATGTAGCACTTGAAATGGCTGGAGGAGATATATTTAATAAAACAGTCCGTTGTTTAGCACCATTTGGTAGGCTAGTCATATATGGTGTAGCTAGTGGAGAAATGAGCACTATGCAACCAGCAGAGTTAATGAGACGTAACCAATCGGTTATCGGTTTCTTTTTACCACAGATTATGCGTAAACCACAGCTCCTCCAATCCAGCTTAATTGAATTACTTCAATACGTACAAACAGGCCAATTGAAATTAACAGTTGGAGGGGTATACCCACTAGCAGAAGCAGCAAACGTACATACACTATTACAAGCAAGAAAAACAACTGGAAAAATTGTTTTAGTGCCGGGGATCTGACCCCAATGCGTTAATGTTGGGAAGTAGCAATAAAGGGTAACGCAAGTGTATAAATAAAAGCTACATTCACATAGGTTGTTATTCTTTGTCTAAACATTAAACACGAAAACAACTAGATTTCGTAGTATCTTTTCTTCTATAAAACGGTGAATGTTAAGTAAACGACATTTTTATCTTCAAGTATAAGAACTATAACAACAACGTTTACGAATAGAGTCAAAATAAAAAACAGAGTGGCTCTGTCCACTCTGTTAAACTTTATAAGAAGGAAGATTATTAGTGTAATAGCAATTCAGCTGTTTCTCGGTTACAGGATGCTTTCCTGTATTTGGGGTTGATTATATAATCCATATTTTGTTGTTAAGCTTATTATCATAACATTAGCTTTTTATCACTGGATGTCAAAATAGTAAATTCCAACGATGATCTTTACAAAAAGTCAATTGTTCTGCTAAAAGGGTAAATCATACTATATAGTAAGATAGAATATTTTATGCTAATGGTTTTAAGTTGTGTAGGAAAATGACAAGAAAGCAAAAAATTGATTAAAATACCTAAGAAAAGTCATATAAGGCATGTGAAAAACATTATAAGAATGAGAAATTTAGCATAGCAAGTACTTGGATATAAAACAACTTGTTTGTTATAGGAATTTATAAGTGAGTTGCTAATGGAAAAGGGTTCATAAACACATAAATTGAAAGGGTTAATTTTTTCTTCACATTCATAAACGAGTCAATACAATGGCTTCTTACCGAGAACTGCTTCAAATGTCTAATAACCTTCTTATTGCTCCTCGATTTTTCTCTGGTTGTTACTACTGCTGTTTTCAATTGGTTGATCAACTTTACAATGTCTTTTTATCGTAATCTTATCAGAGTAATATCCAAAGGTCATTTGTTTCAAAATGCTAAAGATCATCGGCAACAGGAAATCCTTCGTATTACTGTTTACAATTTAATTATCCACAGTAGTCACATTCTACTATGAAAATTTTAGGTATGATCTCCTCTGATTTGTCCGATTTTTATTGCTAAACTCAATTTATAGCAATATATAAGTCTCCAATTAAGAAGCTATTTCTTTATAAAATATGAAAGGTATAGTCACTAGGTTCGACCACCTGTTCTTAATAGTGTTAATAAGAAGTAGGGGTATAATCTACTATTCTTTATATTATTTTGTTAAATAAATATATTCTGTCCTGTCTATGCATATAGATTAACATAGGAGGGATTATATATATGAAGCTGTATAGAAACAAGAGGTTATTGCTCATTTCTAGTATCCCAATGCTGGTATTTTTCATCTTCTTCATATCAACACTAATCGTTGGCTTGAACATAAAATATGAATCTAGCTTTATTGATACTGCGTTAGGAAATGTAGAATCAGAAGATCTACTAATTCATTTTCTGAAGGCAGAAAATCAACATTTTTCTCAAGAAGAAAGTGAGAATGATTTATTTTCTATTAAGAATATAACAAAATCTATACTACAATTTGGAACAAATATTATTCTAAGTGATACAACAACATTTTTTGGCGGAGAATTACCAGGTATAACTTCCTCCTTAAACAAAACGAGTATATCTGAAGAAACGGCGTACGTATTTGAATCGGCACCACCAATTGAAGTTTTATTAAAAGAAAGAGAAGTCGCAACAGAAAAACTAAAACAAGATGAAAATATAACATTAGATGAAAATAATCTCGTAAATCAAATTCCAAATAAGACTATATATATCTATCAGACGCATAGTTGGGAATCTTTTCTACCATATATAAAAGATGCTAGCAGTCCGAATCATGCAATCAGTAATGATAATCGAGTGAATGTCGTTGCACTAGGTAAGCGCTTATCAGCTAATCTTCTTAAAGAAGGGATCGGAGCACATCACGATCAAACGAATATGACAGCAAAGTTGCATGAGAAAGAATGGAAAACAACAATGTCATATAACTTGTCTCGTGAGATTTTAGAGGTCAACACAAATAACAATAGTCGTATAGAGTACTATATTGATATTCATCGGGATTCGGCACGTAGAGATGTTACAACTAAGATGATTAATGGAATTGAATACGCAACATTATATTTTGTATTAGGAACAGAAAATGAAAATTATGAGCAAAATAAACAATTTATCGATAAACTGAATACAGAGCTTAATAAAAGG
The DNA here is from genome assembly GCF_051842895.1 of Cytobacillus sp. Hm23. NCBI lineage: Bacteria > Bacillati > Bacillota > Bacilli > Caryophanales > Bacillaceae > Cytobacillus > Cytobacillus sp. Hm23. The sequence goes on along the minus strand of NZ_JBPXRQ010000008.1, from coordinate 79,117 downwards.
TACCCTGGTATTAGTAGAGGAATATATCAAAAATCAAAAAAAGATGGAAATGGCATATATAATCAGGATATTTCTAGTAAAGCTATCACGCTAGAAATAGGCGGTGTAGACAATACATTTGAAGAACTTGATAGAAGTGTTGACGCCTTCTCAGAAATTTTTTCAGAGCTATATTGGACAGATCGTGAAGCGATAGAGGTAAATGGATAAGGAGTCAAAAAGTGACTAGTTAGCATAGCATGTTACATTATTCCAATGAGTCTATATGCTAGTGCTAAAGTAACTAACTCAGATTCCCCCATTAAACAGTAGCCCTCAGATAAAATATTTTCAAACTGCGTTAAATAATACAAAGATAGTAGCAAAGTTTTCAAAAAATGGAAGAATGAATAGCTAAGCTACTTACCAATTAACCAAACCGTTTTGTTTTAATGGTTTGGTTTTTTAGCTACTTAATACATGAAGTATCTTTTTGTTACTTTTTATCTCAAATATGTAGTGAAAAAATCAAAGGCATTTTAACGATCATATGAATACTAAAACTATTAATTTCTAATCAATTATAGGAAATATAATCAGAAAAACACTATACTCAGGCATTTTCTCCTTAGTTAAGCAAATTTAGTAGAGTAGCTAGATTTACTTTTTCAGAGAAAAAGTAAATATCATAATATTTATAAATAACATACATCCAAGTAAAATTATGCACGTAATGATTGCATAGGAAAAAATAAAATATAAAATACTAATATTTCCATCTATAATAAGGAAAGGTGTAAATATATGATCCGTGAATGCTATGCTAATTAACTCAATAAAAACAAGAACTATTATAAGTGTTGCTAAAATTTTTTTGATTTGTATTTTCATTAAAAATGCCCTCCTTTTTAGCCTTTATATATACAGACGAATAAGATTACAAAAAAGTTGTAATAAAATACAAAAATTTTCTTGCAAACTTGCTATCATATATGTCCACATATAAGTCTGTCATTCGTGGCCCTTTGTCATCTTATTAATTCATGTGTATTGAAGCTCTCTGAAATTAAATTTGGTAATATTTGTTTAATCAAAAAATGTTGTGAGCGCTTATCTCAATTGGAGTTTAGTTTTCAACCAAGTAGAGATAAGTTCCTTTATACTTCTAAACCGGATTATTTATTTAGTGTAAATTACACTTAGCCTATAGGTGTTGAAGTGGGTTGAGTGTGAAGAACGACCGAAATTTATTCATCTGAAGATTCACGTTTAATAAAAGGAAAGCCGCTAGTGAGGTGGTGATTGATCAAGATGTATGTCGGGTAAGTATCAACTTTAAATTTACATGACTTATCTCCAAATTCAGAGCTGAAATAACAGTCGAATTTTGCATTTATTACTTTTTATGATGTAATGCAATACTATACCGCTAAACTACTTTACCATCGTTTGTGTGCATATTAAGTGCAGGTGATATTACTTTCTATTTATCAAAAGTACGTGGGATAAAAGCACGCTCTATTAATTTAGCATGATCTATTTAACATAGTAGATGCTTAATTGATTCATAGGGATGGTGTTGACAAAGGAAAAAGCTAGTATGATCATGATTGGGGTTATGGAAAAGAGTCAACAGCTACCTTTACTGAAGGAAAAGCTCTGAGTGCATTGTTTGAATAAATTCCAACTGTAGTGGTAGCAATGGTTGAAGATTTAATAATGATACTGACAAGCAATGAATATTTATATACATATTCAGGTTATGTTCATAGCTGGAATGTTCCCAATGGCTACTTCACTGAAATAACAAGAGCTGTTTGTATTAACTAGCTGTTATGTTATTACAATAAATTTTATCCTAATTATTACAATGCTGAACAGCTGTAATTATAAGAAAAATCGGTTTACATGAACTATTCAACAAGGGCTTAGTCTCCATTCATGCTTAATTGCAATAGCTATTGCTGAAATAAAGGTTTTGTAATTACTCCTGTGTCATCACTAACAAATGTGCTAGTGATGACTGCAGAAGGATTACCTTCTTGGACGATGAGAAGGTAGTATACTGTTGCAATTATGATGATGATATATTATACGAACTTTATTTTCGTTCGTTGAAAAATGGCGATAAAGCTTTATGTTAGTGCCATTGTAGTGGTATTTTACTTGCAATTATCTCTAATGGGGCAGTAGGAATTAAATCGTTCAGGAATGCAAACTAATAAAATTTTCATCACAAGTCTTTATCTTTAATACAACATTATAAGTCATTCATTGGATTGAAAGTCAAACGGGTAAAGAACAACTAAACTTTTGCAGGTAAGATGTTAATTTAAACATTTTGAAGCTTGCTTTCAGCTGCGAACATCTCGACTAAAGTGCCCATTCCTTCTCTAAGCTTGTCGGGAGTCGAGTGAGAAAAGTTTAAGCGTAGAGTGTTTAGTTCAGGAGAGCTAACATAAAATGGTTTGCCTGGTACGTAGGCAACTCCTTTTTGGATACAAGCTGTCAATAATTTAGTAGCATCAATGTTCTCAGGGAGAGTTACCCAAAAAAACATGCCACCTTTCGGGATATTGTAAGAAATGTTTGGTATATTAGCTGAATCCAACAGTTCCAGCATGATTTTCATTCTATTATGATATACAGCTCGAATTTGTTTAATATGATTATCAAGATTAAAGTCTGTACAAAGGTGATAGAGTGCTTGTTGAGATAAAGAATTGGAATGAAGATCTGCAGCTTGTTTTGCCTGTGTCATCATCCTGATAATTTGGTGAGGACCTTTAATCCATCCTGTGCGTAGTGCTGGTACAACGGTTTTAGAAAACGTACTTGTATAAACAACTTGAGTCCCGCTCTGGTCTAGTGCTGCAATAGGTAAGTATTTTTGGTCATCAAACTTTATTTGTCCGTAAGGGTCATCTTCAAATATAATGACGTTTTTCCTTTTCGCATACTCTAGTAACTTTTGTCTACGTTCCATAGACCATACTCTACCTGTAGGGTTTGAAAATGTAGGCACAACATAAATACATTTAGGCTTATATTTTCTAATTTTATATTCAAGATCATCAGGTAACATGCCGTGCTCATCACTTGAAACAGGTAAAATTTTAGCCTCACAGGATTTGAATACTTGAAGAGCTGCTAAGTATGTTGGATTTTCAGTTAGAATGATGTCACCAGGGTTAAACATTATCCTTGAAAAAAGGTCAATCGCTTGTTGCGAACCAGTCGTTAACAATAATTCATTAGTAGTTGTTACTATTTCTTGTTTTTTCATAAGCTCAACAATCAAGTCACGTAGTGGAGTAAAACCTTCGGTAACACCATATTGGAGAGCTTTTTGTCCTGATAAAAATGTTTTTTCGAAAGCATCTTCAACAGCTTTTATAGGAAATAAACTCTCATCAGGTAAACCACCAGCAAAAGAAATTACATTACCGCTCTCAATGATTTTTAATAGCTCTCGAACTTCTGAACCTTGTAAATGTTGAACTCGTTTAGCAAACCCATATTTCATATTGTAGCCACCTTATAAATTATCGAATTTTCAAAAACTTATGATTAATCATAGTACGATAATTTAAATTGTCAATAGGGTTAACAAAAGTTTATTGTTTTTTATAAGAAATAGTTGATGAACGATATTTTCATAGGGGTAGGACCTGAACACGGTCTATAACCTTCTAATATTTACATTGTTAGCTAATTCTCAATAAATGCCGTGTAGCCACGTTTTTCGTTTATTAATATTAGGATAGTCTTAAATTCAGGTGGTCATATACCTATTATAAGTTGAATAATTAGTATGGAAGTTACTATTCTCAGAAGGTTCTTTAAGTGATTTGTTGAGAGCTTTGTGGCAACTTTTACAGCAATGAGACCACCAATTAGTGAACCTGTTGCTAGCAATATCGAGATTTGCCAATCAAAATAACCAGCAAAGAAATAGGTGAAAAATGCACCGATACAGCTCATAAAGGTCTGAAAACGTGTAAAAGCCATTGCTTTAATGTAAGACAATCCGTTGTATAAGTGGGTATACATTAATAAGGTAGCCTGTCCTGGTCCAAATAAACCGTCATACACTCCATTGAAGAATAACAGAGGGCGTGTACTTTTCGGAATGATGTTATTTACTACTTCTTCTTTTGGTAGTTTCTTTAGTATATTCACTACTAACGCAAAACTGAGTAATACAATTGCAATCATCGTCATTTGTTGCTCGGATAATACAGATGCACAAAGTGCCCCTGTAATTCCGCCAAGTAGCGCCAAAGGAACAATAACCACTACTGAAGATAAAGTAACCTCTTTTTTCCTAAACAGCGTATAAAAACTAGAAAATGAACTAAATATGTTTGAAAATTTAGCGGCAGCGATAGCTGAATGGATAGGTACACCAAGCAAAAGTAGAGCTGGCATACTGATAAGTCCACCGCTACCTGCTAACGTACCAATAAACGATGCACAGAATCCTATTAATATTAGTATAATCATCATAGATATGAATTCCTCCTTTCATATCTTTTATCATATAACCTATTTGTTTATAATTAAAATACGAATAAAAGCTAACTTAACATAAGTAAAACTTATTGTTTTTTTGTTCTATAAAGGTTTTTTTTAATGTTGTTAAGAAATTAACACGTTGATAACTAGAATTCGTGGCATTTTCTCTTATGTAAAATGAAAATTGAATAAAATTTCTTATCGTGGTATCGCAACAAAGTGTATGAAATGATCCTTTATAAAAGATAGGGTGAAGCTTGTGGCAGAAACTTTAGAGAAAGCTATTTTAATAGACAGTTTGGTAGAAAATTATTTGGCTGGAGGTTAAATGATGAAATAAATGTACTCCAAGAGGAAAAGAACAGTGTAACTACAAGTAGTGAGAAAAAAACATCTAACAAAATTACGAAATAAATCCAAATAATACGATTGTATATACGCTCAACGAGATCAAAAATTATGAGAAAAACAACGATATTTCATGGGGATTTTTATTAATTACAATGACTAGCAGTATAAACTCTAATAGCAGTAGTAACATATCAACAAGGAATAAGAGTCTAGATAAATATTTAATGGAAACAATGTAAGATAATTTAAGTTTGCATACTATCGACGGTTAGCTTTTCCTTATCTACGGTGTTATAATGTTGCTAATGTTATCTCTAGACAATTTAATTAAAAATACTTAGATATTTTGTGGATAAATATAATTAATCTAGCAGCAAGGAGTTCGGTTATGAAAACACTTCAAAGAACCGTATTGATTGGAATAGGAACAGTTGCTTTAATATGTGGTGTCATAGGTATCATATTACCCTTAATACCGACTACACCTTTTTTATTACTAGCGGGTTTTTGTTATGCTAAATCATCGAAAAAATTATATGATAAGTTAATGAATAATAAAATACTTGGGGAGTATATAAAAAACTATCGAGAGCATAAAGCGATCCCTATGAAACCCAAAATAATAGGGATCTTGATTATTTGGAGCTCAGTTTTTTATACATTTTTCTTTTTGTCAGCCGTAATATATCTTAAAGTTATATTCTTCATTGGTGCAGTTGTAATCACTTATTTAATTTTATCAATTAAAACGTTGAAACGTGACATAACAGCTTAGAGAGGGTGCATTTATGCATCTTTTTTGTTGGTTGTTACAATATCGCATAATGATAAATACTGTAAATGAATAATTCAGACAGCATTCGTATACTAAAACTGTTTATACATACTAGAATATCGTCAATAGTTTTGAGAACATCTTTTTTTTAACTTATATTAGTCCATGGTAGAGGAGAAGACATAAATGTCATTAACGATAAAAATAAAGTATTTTAATAAACAATTGCCAAAAATTAATAAAATAGAAGTTGGGGATTGGATTGATTTGCGTGCAGCTGAAACTGTTGAAATACAAAAAGAAGGGTTCTGTTTGATTCCTCTTGGTGTTGCGATGGAACTACCTGATGGGTATGAAGCGCATGTAGTACCTAGATCAAGTACATTTAAAAATTTTGGTATTATCCAAACAAACTCTATGGGTGTAATTGATGAGTCGTATAAAGGTGATAATGATCAATGGTTTTTTCCAGCGTATGCTCTGAGAGATACAAAGATTGAATTTGGCGATCGAATATGTCAGTTTAGAATGATAAAAAAAATGCAGCATGTGACTTTTAATGAAGTAGCCGTTCTAAATAATGAAAATAGAGGTGGCCACGGATCTACTGGAACGAGGTAAATAGATTGACTATATAGGTGGGTGTCCAATAATGGCATTAAGGATATCACTATTGATATTTACTATTTTTATGTTACTTTCAGGCTGTAACAGTAATGAAGAATATTCAGCCGAATCAGACTTTATCGGGGAAATAATAAAGTTTAATAATAAAACAATAGAAATGGAAGTTAAACAAGGTGTTTTTTTTGAACAAGGAAACACTGGAAATATTATTTTAAGCTATGGAAAGTCAGTTGATAAAAGCAGCTTGGAAAAGGGTAAGAAGTTTAAAGTATGGATAGATGGTGAAGTTTTAGATAGTAGCCCAATGCAAGCAACTATTGGAAAGATTGAAGTTTTTGATTAATATATTTGGTCAAATAAGACAATAAATATTACGTTGGATTAGTCCTACATAAAACTCATGGAATGTGGTAGAGTCAAACTTCCCATGCAAGTGGTGGATGAGAAAATAAGTCGCATCAAACAAAGGGAATAAATAAAGTTTTTGTACCAACGAAGATTTTATAAGATTAATTAGCTGAATTTACTCGGTACTAGCAGAACAAAGTTAACGAAAAAAACTGCAATTTTGAATGGGAACTTCTATATAAATGGAGTTTCTTTTTTGATGTAGGGATTTTTTTACTAAAATATGTACATCTACCGTTCTTGGTATCCTTATACACTATAAAAAGATGCCTGTAGTGAAACGATATCTTTATTTTACTAGTTTAGGACTATAGCAAAGAATGTTATGAAAGCGTTTTTAAAAAAGAATTTCTTAAAAATATTGACATTAAACCCACTTTAAGGTTTAGGATATATGTATAGAAATTATTGTTAAGGAGTGTGATTGGTTATGTTTCGTTGGGATGGAGGCTTCATCATGGTTTCGTGGGACCGATTTGACGAAGGAGTAGAATGGTACACAACACATATGGGATGGGAGTGTCTAGATCAGGTTCAGACACCATTGGGGAAAAAAGCTTTTTTGAAAATGCCTAGACTAGGGGTAGTTACGGTAAAATCATTTGATTCCGATATAGACCATTTCATAAATGAAACTGGGGAAGAAGGTAATGTAAGGTTGTGTTTTGAAATTGGCAGTATAGAAAATACACTTAACTATTTTGAACAGCATAACATTACTTACTCAAAACAGGTCACATTAGTAAATGGTTTGAAAACGTTTGATTTTTATGGATTTGAAAATGCTCGATTTACAGTTTTTGAAAACCCTACAGAGAAGGATAATTACCCTGATGCTAGACTACTAGGATTTGGTGAGGTCAATGCAAGAATCGGTGTAACTGATATAAGCAATGCTGTTGATTGGTATACGACCCATCTAGGTTTCTTGAAGGTCATTGAAGACCGAGAGAAAGGATATGCTCATCTTCAAACGGAAGATGCGTATGATTTCAACGTTCATCAACAATCATTAATGGATAATATTTTTTTAGAAAAAATTGATGAACCAGTTAGAGGGAATCCAGCAGTACGTACATATTTTGATATTAGACCGGATAAATTTTATGAAACATATAATAGACTCAAAGATCAGCATATGGAATTATCAGAAATAGCAGGGAATCCATTGGAAGGGTGGGGAGGATTCCATTTTTTCGACCCTGATGGCAATCGTATTAACGTTTGGTCGTATCGTATGATGTAATCAGGAAAAAAGTAAGAACGAATCAGGTTTCATATATTATGTATGTTACCGTTCTTAACAATTAATATGTTCACCGTTATCATTTTATCTTATAAATTTGTGACAGTCGTTTGATGCGTTTGTCCACACTTCTACAGATGAGCTTTGGATAGGGTTATCACTTAATTTGCCGGTGTTCAATTATACTAACTTTATTATATGAATCAATTGATCATAAAAGGAAAAAGTTGAACATATTTACAATAACAGCTAGAATAAAAACGTTAATGGAAAATTGAGGTGATTGACATGGAAAGAAACATAGTTTCTATAAGTATTGGACAACCCAAGAGTTATGTTTGGAATGGAAAATCGAAAGATTCAGGTATAGGGAAAAAGATCATTGAGGAAGCCTTTTTAACAACAGAGGGGTTTGTAGGTGATGGAGTAGCTAATCAAAAGTATCATGGTGGACCAGATAGAGCTGTTTGTGTTTATCCATATGAGCATTACTTACAGTTTGAAAAAGAATTTAATAAATCTATTGAACCACCAGCATTTGGCGAAAATATAACAGTGAGGAATATGCTTGAGAATGATATTTTTATAGGAGATATATTTGCTCTTGGAGATGCAATTGTCCAAGTTTCACAGGGCAGAATTCCTTGTAATACGATTTCGAAGTTCAACGAAATTGATTCTCTACTATCTAGGTTTGTAGAAACAGGGTATACTGGTTATTTCTTTAAAGTCCTTAAGGAAGGTGCTGTGAACTGTAACTCGGAGATCAAATTGATCGAGCGAGTACAAAATAACGTGTCCATATGGTCTGCTAACCAAGTTTTATTTCATGATAAGAAGAATAAAGAAGCTATAGAGGAAATTTTAAAATGTTCAGACCTCGCAGATGCCTGGAAAGATAAGGTTGGAAAATTATTAAAAAATCTCAATTAATCATATAATACATATCTTTGTTTACTCATTTAATCACATCTCACCCATGGGTTAAACGTTATTTAGAAATAACAGTAGTGAAAGATAGCTTGTTAGTGATTGATCTCTATTATCATATGCATAAGCAAGTTTTGACACAATAAATCGTATTATGAATCAACCGACACGATAATAGAATATGGAAAAGAGAAAACATAAAAAGCGTGCTTTGAACAATCTTCATTCAAACACGCTTTTTATAATTGTAGCTTATTGAGTTTTTTAATAGGTGATAAGCAAACTTAATGTCATACAACCACTACATCGAAGAATAGTTAACTACACGTGCGATGTTTTAAGATGTTTTAAACTTTAATATTTGATTATGCAATGTATCTGCAAGGGCAGATAAGGCTTCTGCGGAACTCGTGATTTCTTCTGTAGTAGCTAATTGCTCTTCAGAAGCTGCAGAACTTTCTTGGTTTGCTAAAACAGATGAATGTGCCATTTCTTCTACAGATTTTGAGCTAGATACTAATTGTTCATTTGCTTCAGCCATCATTTGAATAGAACCCATAACCTCGTCTACTTTCGTAGCAACGTCAGAGATTAATTGAGATATATTACTGAATACGACATTTACTTCTTCAGTTAACGTAATGCCTTCATTTACCTTGTCAGTACCTTCACTCATATGTTTTACAGAACTTCTTGTTTCATTTTGAATCTCATGTAATACAGAAGCAATTTGTGATGCGGAATGCTTTGTTTCTTCTGCTAGTTTCCTTACTTCATCTGCAACAACAGCAAAGCTTTTACCATTTTCTCCTGCTCTTGCCGCTTCGATTGCAGCGTTTAAGGCAAGCAAGTTAGTCTGTTCTGATATATCGGTGATAATATCAATAATATTACTAATCTTATTAGATTTTTGATCAAGTTGAAATATTTGACTTGTGCTGTCAGTTACGATATCAGTAATCATTTTCATTTGTTCAACGACTTTTGTAACAATAATAGAGCCATTTTCAGAAGCTGCAGTTGCTTTTTTAGAGATTTCTACCATGTCACTACTATTAAGGGCTATTTCTAATGTATTGTCAGATACCTTCTTAATTGTTGATGAAATATCATTAATACCTTGTAGTTGTTGCTCAACACGTTCAGCTGAATGCTGAGTGAGTGTTGCCATTTGTTCTGTAGCCAGTGAACTTTGTCCTGTGCTTGCACTTAGTTCCTCAGCGGCTGCTGCGAGCTGATCTCCTGCTTCAGCAGCATTATTAACTAACACTCTTAAATTATCTTGCATCGTATTTATATCATTTCCTAACAAAGATAATTCATCTTTAGTCTTTATTTTGATGGGTTCACCCGTTAATTCTCCATCGGCAATTTGACTTACACGCATGCTTATCGTTTTTAAAGGATTAGTAATTTTCCTTCCTGCAATTAATGCGATAACAAAGGAAATGATTATTGCTAAGACTAGACCAATCAATAATAACGTTTTTGTAGATTGGTAAATTTTATTGTTTTGTGATGATAAGTCATTTGCGAGATCTATATTAAGCTTCATGAGCTTTCCGATCTTATCCTCAACTTTGTCGAATTGATCACCACCTAATGCAATACCATCACGAGCCTTTTCATACTGACCTTGCAAAATAAACTCAGTATTAGCCGAGGCTCTCTCTTTAAAAAGCTCCCAATCATCTTCTAATTGTTGAAAAATTTCTTTTTCTTCAGCAGTCATTGAATTTTCCCTATAGTATAATAGCATTTGATCAACTGTATCCATACTATTTTTTGCCTTTGCCGTCATTGAGCTATCTTCATTGACTAAAGCTTGTAGCATTTGAATTCGTGTGTTACTAGCATATTGTGCAATTCTACCAATTGAAGAGGTAGGTACTAGTCTTTCATCTACTATATTTTTTCCGTTTTCGTTAATATGAGCAATATTAACAATGGCATAACTCCCCAGTATAATGAGGATTATTATTAAAGATGAATATGAAAGTAACAACTTCGTTTTAATTTTCATCCGTGTCTCCCTTTCTAAAAGTGGTAACGTTAACATTTGCTTATTATGTAGTTGCTAAATCCATAGTGGAGTTAACAAAGCAACCTGTATTTTCTTCAAGCATTTCCATATTAATGCATGTATAGCTGTAAATCAAGATCATTTTTGTGAATTCTTATAGTATTTCTAATAAAGTAGGAGGGTTTCTATTTATTATCCAATAAACGTTCTGTGTAAAGAATCTTCGTGAATAGAACATAAAAAAAATTGATCGTTATACCGATCAATTTTTTTTACTATATAAATATACTATGTGTGTAGAAAAAGTAGTATTTATTATCAGCATCGGCTGGATGTACGTTATTGTCATTATTTTTTAAAAAGAACATTATGACAATAGCAAGTCATCTGTTAATTTATACTATGCGGAGGCACTTGCATTGCTATTTTGTGTTTGTTTCTTCCAAGTGATTATACGATCTTTCCATGCATAGGCGAAAGTGATGATAAATGCAAATAAATCAGCGAGCGGGAAAGCAAGCCACACGCCTGTTAACCCAAACAGACGAGGTAATAATAAAACTAGTGGGATTAAAAATAATACTTGGCGAGCCATTGATAAAATGAAAGCCGGTTTAGCTTTCCCGAGTGCTTGATACACACCACCAATAACCATTTGGAAACCAACTGTGACCATGAGTGCAAAGATGATTCTGAGCGCGTGTTCGCCCATCGTAATTGCCTGAACATCAGAAGTGAATATTGAAATTAATGGTTTTGCAAATACTAGAACAATTACGAATACCGCAGCTGAAATTATTGTTGTTACTTTAATGGATAACATTACTGTATCGTTCACACGTTCAGGTTGTTTTGCACCATGGTTAAAGCCAACAATAGGTTGCAAGCCTTGAATAACTCCGAACATCGGCATAACAGATAGAGCCATTACCTTATGAATCATTCCGAATACTGCTACTCCAAGCTCACCACCGTAAATAATTAACATCCTATTTACTGCAACAAACATAATACTACCTGCGATTTGTCTAATGAAAGCAGAAGAGCCGATAGTTAAAATGGATCTAATATATGATAGTTTTAGTTTGAGATGTTTAAATGAAATGCTCAAGCTACTTTTCTTACTTATAAAGAAATAATTAAATATATAAAGCGCTGCAACAACTTGTGAAATAATAGTAGCGATGGCAGCACCTTTGACACCCATATTTAATGTGAAAATAAATATAGGATCAAGGATAATATTTATAATCGATGAAACAATCATTGTTATCATGGCTGTTTTTGCGTTACCTTCTGCGCGTACTATATTGTTCGAAGACATAGCAAATGCAAAAAAGATCATTCCTAATAAAATAATGCTTAAATAATCCATTGCATAAGGAAGGATGGAATCTGTTGCACCGAAAAGTCGTAGTAACGGTTCTAGAAATAAAAGTCCAAGAATAATTGCTATGATGTTTAAGCCGAGTAATAAAGCAAGAAAATTACCAAAAACATGATTAGCTTCTTCTTGCTTCTTTTGTCCAAGTTTGATTGATATGACTGCCGAACCACCTATACCAATGGCAGCAGCAATTGACGACAATATTAATTGCAAAGGAAAGGCTATTGATACACCAGCAACTCCAAGCGTTCCTACACCTTTAGCAATAAAAATTGTATCAACAACGTTATAAAGCGACATAACTAACATGCCGATCATTGCAGGGATGGATAACTTAGACAATAGTTTGGGTATTGGTTCGGTACCTAATATTTCACTTCTATTATTCATACATATTCCCCCATTTGTAATTTATTAGCTTCCTAACTTTTTGTTAATACTTTTTCCCAACCATCATCCTTAAAGTGACAATAACATAATTAACATTAACCAATGTGGTTAATGTTAATGAACTAGTTTAGATATGGATAGTTGGTAGATGATCTCGAAGAGGGGAGTCAAAGTCTATACTCTCTTTATTCATTTGCTTCCTTGCAAGTATTTTTTTTCAACTTCTTTAACCAGGATACCAATAGGGCCTTTTCTTCAGGTGAAAATCCACTTGTAAGATCATTTTCTAAATCGACAATGATGTTCCATAGCTGTTCAATCTTTTCGGACCCATGATTAGTTAAATAAAGCCTCTTCAAGCGTCCGTCTTTACTGTCACATTTTCTTGTGACAAGTTCTTTATTCTCAAGCTGTTCAATTAACCCGGTCAATGAGGAAGGTTTAATTTGCAAAGCATCAAGTAGTTCTGACTGTGATAAACCCTCCTTTTCTTTTAGATGATAAAGAACGCGGTATTGTGCGATCGTTACTCCGTGCTGCTCTAATTTGTTATTCTGTATATTTGTAAGTGTTCTAGCAACTACTTTTAAGTTGAAACCAACATGGTTGAGATAATCATCCATTTAGTTAGCCTCCTAATTATTATATTATAAAATATACACCTAATTATGTCGCAATGCAATAAGAATGCTTAGGAAAATATTAGTACGGTACTATATAATTATTTAGGATACGAAAAATAATTATAAATCGTATAATAAATGTTATAATAAAGTGCAAAAAATAGAAGACGGATGAATATTTTATAATACATAAGTGGAGAGCTTTTTTGAATGTAACGATGGATTTTCATGTAACTGAGAATAGATTATGCAGGCACTATTGGACTAAGATTTGATTTTTAATAGAAAAATGTATCAATGTGAATAGTGCGCAACATAAAGACTAGGGAGGAGATGGAATTGATGAAGACAAATATTATTCAGCAAAATCATAGTATCTCTTATATAGGGTTTTTGCTTCTTTCTATAATATCGTTGGTATCTCTGCGCAAAATTAAAAAAATCGAAAACAAAAGACTTGAAATGAAAGAAACAATAGCTGAATTTCATGGGAAAATTTAAAGTGAAATGTACAGAGGGTTGTAGGTTGCTACCTATGAAGGTGTAGTTTTTTTAACAGGAGGTTAGTCGCTTCATTCAATTTGTGTGAGTTCTTGGACAAGTTCATGTTTCAATCGAACCCGTGCCATCATTGTCATATTAGTACACCTGATGATGGCACGGATCATTATTGAGCTTCTGAAAATAACAAACTATGCTTATAGAAATGGTTTGTTAATGGTTAATATGGTTCGTTGATAGATAATATTATTGAGGTTATGAAATAATGGAGTTATTGTGAACGATTTCCAACTCTTTAAATGCCATCTCCATCTCACTATTACAAGCTGGGCAAGTAGTTTGGTCTTTACTTCTAAAATTATCTCTCACCCAACAATTACACAACTCAGATGAGCATACCCATATTTTTGTTTCTTCTGTTTCGATTTCTTTGATAACCTTTTTGCCAAATACCATCCAATCAACCTCCTAAGTGATGTAACAAGAGAAGCCATCCGATTTTGGATAGCTCCATTTGTTCAGGAAACGATTTACTTTCTAAAACAATTCGTCCAAAATTTAATATATGCAATTTTTGATAAAACATTCATGAAAAATAAACAAGTAACTTACCTTGAAGTAAACGATATTATAATTAATACTTGTACATTACTTTAATTTTTATTATTTTGCAAATTTTACAATGCTTTTGAAATTATTTATAATTAATATTTATTGTTATTAAGAGTATAAAGTGCATTTCCAATAGAAATAAACTAATGTCGGACAAAAAGGAGGGCAATATTAATGAAGACAAAGATTTCAAGCTCAAAGAAATCGGCAGCTATGGTTGGCATGATTGTAGCAATGAGTATTTTTGGATCTATTGGATTTGTAGCTGCAAAAACTGGACTTCATGCGTTTGAATTAGTTTTTGTGAGATGTGTTTTTGCTTCATTCTTTTTAGGCGTATTTTGGTTATTAACAGGAAAATTCGCTTCGGAAAAATGGAATAAACATGAAGTAAAACAAATTATTTTTTGTGGTCTTATACTAGTATTAAATTGGGTGTTTCTTTTTAAAGCATTCGAAATGATGCCTGTCACAGTTGCTGTATCAATATATTATTTAGCCCCGGTGATTGTTTTACTACTTGGTAGTCTTTTTTATAAAGAAAAGTTAACAGTTGTAACTGTTATAACGATAAGCGTCTGTTTTCTAGGGACAATGCTCGTTTCGGGTTTAGGAACTAATACTCCATTTGGCCAATTATTCTCATCTGGTCTCATTTGGGCATTTTTAGCAGCGGTACTATATGCTTTTCTTACACTATTAAGCAAAAACATTCGCCAATTAAGTTCATATGCAGTGACTGTCATTCAAACAACACTCGGTGCGGTTTTGTTATTACCTTTTGTTAATTTTGAAGCGTTCGTGGGGTTAGAAACAAGTAATTGGATTGCTGTCACACTCATCGGATCTCTCCATACAGGTGTTGTCTATTTTTTGTTTTTTGGAAGTGTGAGACATCTTTCTGCGGGTTTAATATCAGCGTTAGTATTTTTAGATCCAATTGTAGCCATTCTACTCGATACAATGATTACAGGTTTTCGACCTAGCTTTTTACAAATGATTGGCATTGTGCTCACATTTATAGGCATGGCGATTACTTTAATGTTGTCACAAAATAAACGATCTACAAAGGTGGATGAGTCTGCAGCATCATAACACAATTGGTTGTTAAACATAATAAAAGACGAATAATAGCAAGCGAGGAAAACCACATGGGTTATATGGATGCCCATGTGGTTTTTAGGAAAGTAGTACATGATACTATTTAACTACTGAACTATTTAATTGTTTCTATAATATCACGGGCAATCCATACACCACATGCACCAGCTTGAGCAAGACCACGGGTGATACCAGCGCCATCACCACCAACATAAAGTCCATCTATTTCTGATTCAAACTTATTATTAAGATTCGGTCGTGCTGAATAAAACTTAGCTTCAACTCCGTAAAAAAGTGTATGTTCAGATGCAAGACCAGGAGTTACATGGTTGAGTGCTTCTGTCATCTCGATTAAACTTTTCATCGTGTTATAAGGTAATACAAGACCTAAATCCCCTGGTACTGCTTCTTTTAAAGTTGGTTCTAAAAACCCTTCCTTCATTCTTTTTTCAGTTGAACGGCGACCTTTTAATATATCACCATACTTTTGAACGATGATCCCACCGTTTGATAAACGGTTTGCTAATCTAGATACTTCGTGTGCAAACTCATTTGGTTGATCGAATGGTTCAGCAAATTTATGTGATACGAGTAAAGCGAAGTTAGTATTACTACTTCCTAGATTAGGATCTTTGTACGAATGTCCGTTAGCTAACATGATCCCAGAATGGTTTTCGACAACAACATGACCAGATGGATTACTACAGAAAGTCCGAACCGTTGTACCTACAGAAGAATTGAATACAAATTTACCCTCATATAAATGTGTATTAATTTCCTCCATCACTATATCTGATGTCTCTACCCGAACACCGATATCTACTTGGTTATTTATCATGTTAAGTCGTCGTTTTCTAAATATATTTGATAGCCACGCAGAACCGTCTCGTCCAGGGACAATAACGACTTTTTTAGATGTTATAATTTCACCGTTCGTAAGTTCGATTCCTTTCACTGTATGATGACCATCAATCTTTTCAGTAATGATATCGGTAACTTCAGTTTTAAATTTCATCTCTATTTTTCTTTTTAAGTATTCATAAATACTTTGTAGTATTTGAAGATTCTGTTCTGTTCCAAGGTGACGAACTTGTGCACGTAATAATTTTAACCCTGCTGCATAACCTCTTTTTTCTATGTCACGAACTTTTGAAGTTAAGGGGTCTGTAATTGTTTCTGTAGCTCCGTGTTGTAAGTTAATTTGATCAACATATTTTATAAGATCAACTACTTCAGAATTAGGCAGGTAATCTGTCATCCATCCACCAAATTCACTTGTAATATTAAATTTACCATCAGAGTATGCACCTGCTCCACCGAAACCGTTTGTTATTGAACATGCTGGTAAACAACCTGAGAAATCTTTTTTTCCAGCTGGTGGAGGGCATTTTTGGATCTTTTTCTCTAGAATTGGACAATGTCTACTGTATATATCGTGACCTTTATCTATTAATAGGACATTGGCATGTGGCATTTTTAAGGAAATTTCATAACTAGTAAAAATACCAGCTGGTCCTGCACCGACAATAATTACATCATAATCAAAATTCATGAGAAATCCTCCATTGACTTTATATTGTGAATTTATAAATATTATTTTTTTGCTCTAACCAGAGGATAATATAACAATAATTTAAATAGATGTCAACCAAACCACGAATAATATTAATGTGAATAAATGAAAATGTTCGTAAAAAATACAAAATTATTTCAATAGTACTTTAAATGTTTTAATCTTAGGCTAAAGATTTGTTTATAATATGTTTAGGCAGTGAAAAATTATTATAGCTCACTACCATCTCAATATATTTTTCAAAATGATAACGAATTTATGTAAGATTTTTTGAACGAATCTAATATGTGTAGCGTATTATTATTGACTCTAAGGCTTGGGTGATTGGGTTTCCATGAAGGAGGGTGGGTATGCAGGAACAAGAATTAATAGAGAATGCAAAACGAGGAGATTCAAGAGCTTTTGCAATATTATTTCAAGATCATTATCCCTTTTTAGTAAAGTATTTAATAAAAGTCACTATGAATTACAATTTGGCAGAGGAACTTGCTCAAGAAACGATGACAAAATGCATTGAAAAAATAAGGTTATACAATGGGAAGTCGGCTTTTTCTTCGTGGCTTATTTCTATCGCTACAAATGTTTATATAGATCAATGTAGAAAGAACAAACGTGAAAAAAAATGGCTTGAACAAATGCAAGCTTTGCGGGAAATGAAATGGAAGTTTGAAACTCAAAATGAGGATTGGGCTGATGTTAATCAAGCATTGGGACAATTATCTAGTAATTACCGGATCCCCATTGTACTAAAGCATTATTATGGATATACGTATGAAGAAATATCAAAAATGCTTAATATATCAGTAGGTACAGCTAAATCACGTATTCATTATGGAATAGATAAGATTAGAAGGGAGTTGAAAATTAGTGACGAAAAACAAAGTAACACACATCGACGACAAAAAAAGCTATAAGAGCACTGTGGAAGAGGTTAATAAAGGCTTAGCAAGTATCGATAATCAGTTCTCAATAGAAACACCAGATTTAAGCTGGCTTGAACAAAAAATTGTAGCGGATAAATTAGCTTTGAGAAAGAGATTTATACGAGATTTATGCATATACGTTTTGATAATCTTGACCGTAGGCTCCGGATTAATTGTGATATTAACTAAGTCGCCAGCTATTTTTGTTGCATTACAGCTTGTTGTCACTGCCATCCTTCCAATTATCGTTTATTTTACAAAGGATAAGCAGGTGGCTGATGGATGACTAGCGAAGAATTAATTGTTATACCAATTGTAGCCATCATACTAATTACTCAAAGTACCTTGTTATTTTTTGATGCTAGAAAACATGGCTATAACTATTGGCTGTGGGGAATTATTGGGTTAATACAAGCCCCTATGCCATCGTTATTTTATGTGCTATTTGTGAGGAGAGGTGGATACTATTTTAATAAGAGAAATAAGAAGCACAAAAAATGAAATATTTCTTCATTAATAGAAAGAGGGGAATACCGTGAATGTCATTCAGATGAATAATTTAACGAAGTTTTTTGGTAAAAATCGAGGAATTGAAAATGTTACCTTAGAAGTTGAAGAAGGGGAAATATTTGGGTTTATTGGACCTAACGGCGCAGGCAAAAGTACAACCATCCGTACATTATTAAACTTAATATATCCTACTAAAGGAAGCGCTACTGTTTTCGGATTGGATGTAGTAAAAGATACGAAAGAAATTCGTAAAATAATTGGTTATCTTCCTTCAGAGGTACATTACTACGATGATATGAAAGCCAAAGATCTACTTCAATATTCTTCAAAATTTTATAAACTAGATACTACAGCTAAAATTAATGAATTAGCTGAAAGGTTAGATTTAGATTTAACGAGAAAGGTCGAAGATTTGTCATTTGGGAATAGAAAAAAAGTAGGAATCATTCAAGCTCTTCTTCATCAACCCAAGCTATTAATTTTAGATGAACCTACAAGTGGATTAGACCCATTAATTCAACAAACGTTCTTTGATTTACTTCATGAATTGAGGGATGATGGAACAACCATCTTTTTCTCTTCACATTATTTAGGTGAAGTACAAAAAATGTGTGATAGAGTAGGAATTATTAAAGAAGGAAGGGTATTGAAAGTAGAACAGATTGAACAGCTCCGTCATAATCAATTTAAAAAAGTCTCAATTCTGTTCTCTGGACAACCGCCACAAGGCTTGGACCTAGAGGGTGTTATTAATCAAGAAGTAATTGGTGATGAAATGCATTTTTTATATAGTGGTAACGCAACTGCGCTAATTAAGCAGTTATACAATTTCCAATTAACAGATATTAACATTGAGGAACCTTCATTAGAGGAAGTGTTCATGCACTATTATGAGAATTAAGGGGAGAAAAGCAATGTTATTCAAAAGGGAGTTTGTAAAAGCACAGAAAGCATTATGGATTTGGATAGCAGTTCTCGGAGGGTTAATGATAATGATGTTAAGTATGTACCCTTCTTTTGCGGAGCAGCAAGAAACATTAGACCAATTGTTAAATGCTTACCCGGAAGCTATGCTACAGGCATTTAACATGGATCAATTTAGCTTGCATACGGTTCTTGGATTTTATGCAATTGAAGGCTATTTGTTTACAACATTGTTCGGCAGTATATACGCGGTCCTACTAGCTTCTAGTATTCTCGTTAAAGAAGAAAGTGAGAAGACAGCAGAATTTTTACTTTCTAAACCGATAACTCGAACAGAGATTGTAGGACAAAAATTATGCGCTGTGTTATTATCTTTAATAGTCTTTAATATAGCATTGTCGTTAATCACATACATTGGTTTTACGGATGAGCCTATAGAATCAAAGACATTTTTTCTAATCACCATAGCACCTTTTCTACTACATTTAACTTTTGCAGCAATAGCATTCTTCATATCTAGTGTGATGAAAAAATCGAGAAATATAATCTCTATATCGCTAGGTATTGTATTAATTTCATACTTTTTAGATATCATATCCGGCATTTCAAATAAATTTGACGCAATAAAATATTTTACGCCGTTCGAATATGTTGATTCCGCCTCAATCATGATTGATAACACGATAAAACCTCTGTACTTGATAATTATGCTCTTAATCATAACAGTGAGTTTCTTAGGGGCATTTACTGTCTATCGAAAAAAAGATATTGCTTCGTAAACTTATATTAAAAAAAGCAGAATTATTTAAAAGCCGTTACCCTCATAATTGAGAAGTAATGGTTTTTTGTTTAGGGGTTGCATTTCGCAATAACAGTTGTTTCTCGTGCTAAGAAGTAAACATGTTGCAACTACGGCTCGTAACACTTTTTCTTCCAAAATATCTTATTCATTCAAAATAACGACGTTCGTTTGTTGAAGAAGGGCAACTAAATTTACGGAAAACACTTATGTGTAATAAAATACCATTAAAAAATAATGAATAGAATATGATATTATTGTAAGTAAAGCCAGTTTTCGCATTGATTGTTATTTTTCTTTCTGAGAGAAGAGCATGTATACATTTAGTGTTCATATCTTTTCTAGTTTTACGATTATTGATTTTTAATAACAATAGCGACAAAGTTTAAGAGAAGAGCCTAATTATAATAAGCTATTAATCTAAGGATTTTTAGAATGGTAAGAGGTTCGCTTACGCTTACATAATTTAAGGCTAGGCTATTTCCGCACAGATTGGGGCTTTTCCTACTAAGATATAAGCACGTATACGTGGCATCTTTTCTACTTTTCAATTATTGAGCTCTTATAAAATTCATCAGTCTGTCCATTTTTAATAACAATAGCAACAAAGTTTAAGAAAAGGGCCTAATTTTATTACGAAGAATGGTAAGGGACAAAATCTTTATAAAGCAAAAAAATGTAAGTGATGGAGTTGAAAATAGATTGACTAAAATACTAAAACAAATATATAGGATCTTGAAAGTAGCTCTGCTAGTTTTCGGGAGTACCGAGTTAGTATTTGGCAGGCCGTTTTTAGGAGTTCTTTCTATGGGGGGATGGTTCTTAATTGATGGAGTTGAGAAAATAATACAGAATTTTAAAGAGGGTAATAGAAAAGGTATCATATTTAATGTGATATTTTTATGTGTGATCATAGGGTTTTTTTGGTGGCGAGGCTATGATATATATAATTGGTATCATTTTGATTACAGATATTAAATTCAATGAATTAACTCACATGGAAAAACGCTTTTGATGCTAACTTCGTCCATGGCTGAATAAAGTAAAATATGTAAAACCAGTCAGTACATATTAAGCTTGTATGCTAATTATCTAGCAATAGAAACAGGTGAGAATATTCAATTACCTGTTTCTATTTGTCAGCTGTTATTATGGCTGTTTTACATTGATGATTGTTTTTCTTAGACATAGACACGAAAGCAACTCTCTCTCGAGGTAACTTTTTCGTCATTAAAATTAGAATGGCATGAAGATTCAGCTAGTTATAATAGCATTAAAGCTTTGCGGAAAAAGCCTTGAATTAAAGTTCACGCACGTAGAGTTTTCTTCTCTGTTTGTTTACCAAGATGTAAATTTGAAGCTGTATAAATAACAAGACCACACCAAATAGACGTAAAGCTTGCTAGGTGAACTTTTGTAAATTCTTCTTTAAAGATAAATACCCCAATTAATAAACTTATTGTAGGAGCTAAGTATTGAAAAAAACCATTCATTGATAACGGAATGCGCTTTACTCCCTCTGCAAAGCATATTAATGGTATCGCTGTTGCTACTCCACTTCCAATTAATAATAACACTGTGCTGAAAGAACTCGATAAGAACAATCCTGTACCTTGTGCTTGTATCGTTCCAAGATAAATGAAAGCAATTGGAGTAACGATAGAGGTCTCTATTGCGAGACCGAAGAGTGAGTCCAGTTTAACTAATTTTTTTGCTAATCCATATAGGGCAAAGGATAGTGCCAATGATAATGCAATCCAAGGGACCTTTCCATATTGCAACGTTAATATTCCTACTCCTATCCCTGCAAAGAGAACAGATATAATCTGCCATTTTGTTAATTTTTCCCGTAAGACGAGTACACCGAGTAATACACTTAAAAGGGGATTAATATAATAACCCAAACTAGCCTCAACAAGGTGGTCGGTATTTACCGCCCAAATGTATATAAACCAGTTTCCACTTACTAAAACCCCTGCAAGAAATATGGCTGCCAGTTTCTTCGGTTGATTTACTAATGAACTTAACTCTTTTTTAAAATTCATAAACCTATTTTTAAAAATAATAATTGATAAAACAAATATAAAGGACCAAATAATTCTGTGAGCAAGTATCTCACTAGCAGGAACATGCTCAATCATTTTCCAATATAATGGAAGTATCCCCCAAAGCACATACGCAATAATTGTATAAGATATTCCAACCTTAGTTTGCTTCAAAGTATATCACTCATTTCACTTAAGAATATTTTCTATTGTAGTCAACAACAGTGAAATGTGCAATAAAACTGTTCTACGATTTATAGCTATGATATTGTTCTGTTATCAAATATTCCAAAAAATTAAACGACATGATCACGATCGAGTAACCTTGTTGGAATGACGGTGTATATCTAGTTTATCTGTTTGAAGACTTTTCAGTAGATCAGAACAGAGGAAAAAATACATTTAACAACCTTGATCAGATTTCGAGTAAACAAATAATCTTTGGATGCAGTATGGGAACAACTCGAGCATCGTGTCACAAGTATAATTAATATCTAATCGCTCTGTCCATTTATGAGCATCTCGTCCTATTGGTCCAACATTTAATACAGGTATATCTAATTGCTTTAAATCTTCAATTGGCAGTGAATATCCATGATCCCAAAGTGGGAAATTAGCAATTAATGGTTGAATGGATGATGGTGAATGTTGGAGTCCGACATAGCTTAAATCGGATATACCATTAAAAAACAGCACTTGCTGAAATAGTATGTTGTGCATACGGTTAGCATGGATATTTAAGTCTGACATAACTTGTTGAATCATTGGATGTTCATGGGAATAGACAGCTGGATAAAAGGGTGGAGCAAAAAAGAGAACGATCATTGGTGATAAATGTTTACATAAAGAAGAAAGTTGATCAACTATAGTAATAGAAAGCTCTCGATCATCTAGATTTTGCTTATGCTGTTCGAATATTTCTTGATGCAATGCTTCTATTCTTTTACTTCCGTACCTTTCTTTCGCGTATATAACGAGCTCTTCATACGTATAAACTTTTACATGTATGGATGGTGTTTCAGAATTTGTTAATGCTGTAAAGCTGCTAGCTTTATCAACAAATGACTGTTGGATACGTAAGGCAGCTGTATTGGTAATTTTCTTTAATTCGTCTTTTAGTATATTCAATGGTTTTTTAAACATGAATACATTAAAGAGTGTCACAGCTTTATTTGTTACTTGAACAGAGTATTCTTTTTGTAGATCATGTTGAATAAGGGCAGTTGGTGGTGGGGTTACTTCATTATTTATTTTTTCACAAAGAGTTGTATTTAACTCTAATTCATCGTTAACGATTGAAACCATGTAATTGGCATTTAGCCCTGAAAATGGCTCACCAACATGTGTTTCTTTGCCATAACAAAAAAAACCGGGCAAAACTTTGCCAATTGTTCCGGTATAAAGATATTTTGTTTGATCGCCTGGAAAACGTGAAAACATCGGTTCCGAATTGAGTACAGCAGTATATGTTAATTTGTGAGTATTAGCTAACTCGAGAAGGGTAGGTATAGCAGATCTCATACCTACAGAATTCACTTCCTCATCAGGAACTGTTAGCAATAAAATATTTCCATCAAATTCCCCGTTACATGCTAACTCAATCATTGCCATGTGCATAGCTAGGCCACATTTCATATCCATCGTACCTCTTCCGAATAACCAATCCCCAGTATTTAAATCATCTCTTACTTCTTTTGGCATCTCAAGTTTGTGTTTATAGAAATATGCTGTTAACTTTTTCGCATCAAATGCAAGGTGATGGAGGTTGCCGTAATCAGCAACGTCAACGACGTCAAAGTGGCTAAGGAGGATGATGGTTTTTTTACATTTGTCAGACTTTTTAACTAGAGCTGTCGCAAAAAAACGTCCATCGTCTGTTGCATGTAAGGATATTTGATCTTTGTGATTTTGAAAATAGGGTAGTGACTCGAGTTCAGAGATGACAAATTGTGGTAACCATGTTTCTGCTTGTGAACCAGTGACACTAGGAATACTTACAAGCTGGCAAAGAAGATCTATGAATTGCTGCTTTGATTGCCATTTAATACTCATATGACTATCCCTCCACATACTTTATAAAAAAGTTATTTATTATAAATCCTTAAATAACTCGAGGCTTTTTGCATCGTTTGTTCATATTGTTCTTAAATATAAACACATATTTATCTAACGATTGTTTGTACCTTTTCTCCTTTTTAAATTATTGAGCTCTCAAATAAACTCATCATACTGGACATTTTTTGTAAAAACTGTAACAGAATTTACGTAATGAGCCTAATTAAATTTGTTAATTATTCTACTAGAAAAATTTACAAATTAATAGACTATTATTTAATTATTATCAAAGTTACAATAATGTGAATAAAATGAACACATTTTAGAAAAAGCATCCAATAATAATTCAATTGAAAATTTCACCTAATTAACAGATCCGAACAAATGAGAAGTCTAAATGTTGTTGAAATGGTTCTGATCGAACATTTTATTTACTCTTGTTAACAATTGACAACAATAACAAGTAGGTTATACGGTTGTTGTCATCGTTATAAAGAAAAGAATACCCACTGCATTAATTGTTGTTACGTATTCCATGTACGAGCAACAATTATTACAATGAAGCAATTGAAGAAATAAGGTCAATAATTATTAGGGGTAAAGTAAATGATTTCTTACAAAAATAATTCAGACAAATTAGTGATCGTTGTTCATGAAATATACGGTTTAAATAGGCATATGAAACATATATGTAAAGAACTATCAAATAAAGGCTTTGATGTGATTTGTCCCAATTTATTTAGAGAAAACAATGCATTTCATTACGATGAGGAGAAATTGGCTTATCACCATTTTGTTAATAAAGTCGGATTTGATATAGCAACTACATACGTTAAGGCACTTTTAAAAAAATACAGGCAGGAATACAGAAAAATCTTTATTCTTGGATATAGTGTAGGTGGGACCGTCGCATGGCTATTCAGTGAAGACCAAAATTGCGATGGAGCTATTTGTTATTATGGCTCAAGGATAAGGGATTATCTTGACATGATTCCAACTTGTCCCACACTACTAATTTTCCCAGAGAATGAAAAATCATTTAATGTTGATCAATTAATTACTAAGCTAAAGGATAAAGAAAAAATCACCATTAAAAAATATAGAGCAAATCATGGGTTTAGTGATATCTACTCAGAGCACTATTGTGAATTATCTGCTGAGCATGCATTTAACGAATTGCTACGCTTTTTATGTAGTTGATAGGAAGGGTTCTTTGTAAACTATGTTGCATTTTTTCACTTACATTTGTGTATTATATGATTTTAATAGTCTATAGAGAAGGAAAGATGCCGAACATGTTTAGCTCTTATTATAAGGCTCTTTTCGTAAACTTTGTTCAAATAGTTCGAAAACAGAAGATAAAGGTAACGTTTTATAGAAGAAATATGCCCTGAATACTAGTTTTATACGTGTTATATTTTAGTACGACATGCATCATCCTATACGAACCCACTATTATAAAAAGCAACAACTAATGCGAAACAAGCCATTAGAAAAATTTGAACTAGGTAGAAATGTTAAGGTATTGCTGTTTTGAGCCGTACTTTTTTGTCAAACTCATGAAACTTCATACTATTATTATTCGTATATTATATATAACTAAATGTGGGGGGATTTCTATGGAATTTATGATACTTGGGTTTATCTTATTAGTTATTATTATCTCAATTACTGCTTTTAGTACTGGAAATGCTAACAGAACAAAACATCGTATTCATCATCGGACAAGTTCATCCACTAGTAGTAACGATGATGGAAATGGTGTAGGTTTATTTTCATCTGATTACGGTAACGGAGACAGTGGGGGCAGTGGTGACAGCGGTGGGGGAGGGGGAGAATAAATAAAACTGCTTTAATTAACTGTATTTTTAAATAAAATCCCATCAATGAGATTTTATATTTAGTCATCGTTGTACAGAAGAAAAAATGCCCACGACTCTAGTTATACGTGTTTATTTCTTAATACAAAAAACAACAACCAATACGAAAACAGTCTAAATAAAAACCCCTTAACTGATTTATATTAGTTAATGGGGTTTTCTTCAATAGCTTAGCTTTATCTTTATCTCTATAATCCTTCAAATTTGTTATTCTTTTTCATTTAACCAATTTGACATGACACTAAGAGCAAGGCCAAAATTTCCAACCTGACAGTGATTATGAGCATGATCATCTCTAGTGAAGATTCTTTCAGTTATAGATTTTGCATTCGTTAGAGCTTTTACTTGAATATCGTGCATCTTCAACGGTATAAAATGATCTTCTGACCCTGTTAATATTAATACATCTTGTGTAACGTGTTCTGATTTTAAATGTGCAGCATTGAATTCTAATAATGCCATGCCACCATCTAACGGAGTATCAGTTTTAGTAATATACATTAAATTATCTGTTCCCCATCTTTCTTGTGGCATCATCTTCATTTTTACATCAGCCATCCAATACATTAATTTAGGGTGTTTGAAAAGCCATAAAGCAAATTTCTCAATTATAGGTGGGGGAATTTTCATGTAGTCGTAGGCTATACTAAGAGCTATAACTCGTTTAATTCTCTGTTCATGCGCAGCTGCTCTAAAACAGAGCCAGCCACCCATGGACACACCTAATAAGGTTACGTTATTTAACTGAAAGTAATCTAGAACGGCTTTCGTTGGTTTTTCCCACTCATAACTAAGTGCTAAGTCAGATTTTTTTAAGGCACCACCTTGCCCTGGACCTTCAAATAAAATGACCTCATAGTTTAATTGTACAAAATAGTTTGCCATGGAGTATAGCTCTTCCATAAAGGAATCAAATCCTCCATGAATCACAATCGTTCCTCTGCCATTTTTATTGTTAGAGGGTAGTCTCATCGCAGGTAAGAATACATTTTCGTATGGTATGTTATGACGTTCAATATCATGTTCAACAAATAGGTCATTATAAAACATTTCAATGAATGTATCATAAAGTCTTAATTTATCTGGGTCATTCGGATGAGCAAAAAATTCTGCAGCCCTGTAATAAAATGTTCCATTCATTAAGCGTTTTTCATCAATAGCTTTTTCAGCCTGCCTTATCATTTCCTCTTTCCAATCTTCTAACTTTTTTATTCTGCTTGCTGCATCTACCATATCTTCTTTTCGTGTGTATCCCATTGAATACCAGCGATTCATTTGATAGTCTATAATTTTTGTTTTATGAAAATCATGGTATCCTACAGGATAATCAAATTGAGTCATATAATAACTCTCCTTTTCAAATTAAGCTTGTTATTTTGAAAACTAATTGAAGGCAGAAAGGAATTATTACTTTAACGATGCACTGATGTAGCATTTATTTATCTTACTCCAAATTATCAACTGGACAGGTAAAGACTTGATACTTTGCTGATGTCAACATGTGATGGTTATGATCATTACTGATCTGCTAAGCCATTTTTCAGGAAATCAATTAAGTGGTTTAGACTTGATTCATAGTTGTCAGGCTTTGACATATCAGCTACATCCACAATATTAGTGAACAAAAAACCAATTAATGATTGGACGAATTCGAGTGGTAGTGTCTGCCTTATTTCACCTTTGTTATAGGATGCTTCAATGAGCTTGTTCATTTGATCATTATCCTGAAAATTATGCCTTGTCAACGCCTTTTCGTATATGTTAGTTCCTTTCTCTTTAATAAAGCTGTTTGCAAAACGGTTAATATCTGGGTATTCATTGGCAAATTGCATTCCAACTCGGATTTGTGTTTTAAATATCGAAAAAATGTCTTTGGCATAATCACTTGGCTTCATAACCTTGACAAGGAATTCTTGCTTTTTATGAATTAAAATGTCTATGAGATTTAAGTAAAGATCTTCCTTGTTGTTAAAATGATAGTAAAATGATCCCTTACTCATATTCGCCGTCTTCAAAATATGATTTAATGAGGCTTTTTCATAGCCTTTTTCCACAAATTCATTTAATGCTGCTTGCATTAAATCATCTGAGTGTTCGAATTCTTTATTAAATCCTTGCGTCAATTACATCATCTCCTACAAGTTTTTAATCTTAATAGTTAGCTCTGTTCGTAAACTTTGTTGCTTTAGTTCTTTATACTGAAGATATAGACATCGTTACTCAATATACATCGTTTTATATGTGAAATGATGGCACGAAATCTAGTTGTATTCGTGTTTGTGTTTTAGTACGAAAAACACGCTATGCGGAAATGACCTAATAGTTAATGGAGCTTTCTTATTATATATAATAGACCGTACGGTCTAGACCGTCAAGTCTAACTCAAGGTAATAAGCATAAAATTAATGGTCATAGTGAAGGAAATATGAGAGCAAGTTATTAAGCAATTCATTGAATGATAAAGTTAAAACTAAAGACTTTTTTGTGAACTTTGTTTTTTACTAAAAACGGACAGCATTATTAGTTTTATAGGAGATCAATAATTAAAAATGAAGAAAAGGTGTCTCGAACACTATATATACGTGTTTATATCTTAAAACTAAAAGCAGCAACTATTGTGAAAATAGCCAATAAAAATAATTTGGCAGGGAGCTTACTATATGACAAAAAAATCCTTAGCTCAGACGTTCTAAGCTAAGGATTGGATTATAATATGAGATAGTATGAATACGTTAAAGAGCATTGTGGACTGCTAACCTGTATGTTAATCGAACTGATTGGTACAACCTTTTATAATTTGTCAAAGAGTAGATCATACATTCATTATGTAACATCATGTTTTAATGAATGGTACGATACACCCCGATCACTTTTCCTAATATAGCTACATTACGAAGAATAATAGGTTCTAAAGTTGAGTTTTCTGGCTGTAGTCTTATGTAGTCTTTTTCTTTAAAAAATCTCTTAACTGTTGCCTCATCATCTTCCGTCATTGCAACAACGATATCTCCATTGGAAGCAGTTTGTTGTTGCCGAACAATGACGTGATCCCCATCTAATATACCTGCTTCAATCATGCTATCTCCCATTACTTCAAGCATAAAAACATTTTCGTCAGGAGATACAAGTTTATCAGGAAGAGGGAAGTATTCTTCAACATTTTCAATCGCTGTTATTGGTTGACCAGCTGTTACCTTTCCAATGATCGGTACATTCATAACGTTATTTTTTGGAATTACATCAGCAGGATTTAAATCTAATATTTCAATTGCTCTAGGTTTCGTTGGATCTCTACGGATTAATCCCTTACTTTCTAAACGAGATAAATGACCATGAACCGTTGAGCTTGAAGCTAGCCCTACCGCTTCTCCAATTTCTCTAACAGAAGGTGGATATCCCTTTGATTGTACTTCTTGTTTTATGAAATCCAGTATGTCTTGTTGCCTTTTCGATAATTTTGCCATCGTTAGCACCTCATTATAATAATCTTTTCTATGGTTAGCATGTATACCCGTCCATAACATTTAAAAATTAAGATCATCTATTAAGACGATAAGGATATACTAGAAAGATTTTACTTTCATTCATTATAGCACGACTTGTCATGTATAACAAACGTAAGTTCGTAAAATTGTTGACATAAAACATTTGTTCGTATACAATAACTAAAAACGAACATGTATTCTGTTGATCAGGGGGACTTATTATGAAACAATCTAAAATTTACTATATCTTGTTTTTTACTGTTTTTATCGGCTTTGCTTTTGCACTAATTACTTCTTATAAGGATATCGAGAAAAATGATTATATCATTATTAAAGTAGAAGATGGTGATACACTATGGGATATTGCTTCCGAGTATAGTAACAGTCACGATTTGTCAATAAATGACTTTATCAGTTGGGTAGAGGATGTAAATCAAATTGCTCCTGATAGTATTTTTTATGGTGATGAAATTTATATTCCAGTGTTAAAATCAGAAGGTAATAAAATGTATGATACTTATGCTGTTAACAATTAATCGGAGGTAGAAATGGAAAAAGCAATAATATATTGTCGTGTTAGTACAAATAAACAAACACAGGAGACATCATTAACACGACAAAAGGAAGAATTACTCCAGCTTGCAAACAGTTACCATTTTGATGTGAAGAAAGTGGTTGTAGAAAGAGCAAGCGGATATGACATGGATAGAGATGGCATTTATGAATTATTGAATGAAATTAAGGAACAGCAAATCGATGCCCTTTTAATACAAGATGAGACAAGGCTAGGTAGGGGTAATGCAAGAATAGCTTTGCTGCATTTTATTTTAAAAGAAAAAGTTAAAATATATACTGTTCATCATCATGGAGAGCTACAATTGTCTGAAGCTGATTCCATGATGTTGGAAATTGTAAGCATTGTTGAGGAATATCAACGCAAAATACATAATTTAAAAATTAAACGGGGAATGAAACGTGCTATTGAAGAAGGTTATAAGCCAGAGAGGAATTTAAAAAACATCCATGCAAGCTCAGGTAGAGAAAGAAAAGAAATACCTATCGAGGAAATTATAAGGTTACGTCAAAATAATCTCACATTTTCAGATATAGCGGCTACATTACGTGGTCTCGGATTTAATGTGTCAAAAGCAACGGTACATCGACGGTATAAAGAATATATGCATAATAAATTAGAGTAGATGGCTAACAATAGAATGGAAGAATGCTGTAGTATACAATTTAAAATTGTATACTTTTAATACGTTGTTATTGTAAGGCAATTTCGTTAGGCTCTGTTCGTAAGCTTTGTTACTATTGTTTACAAATTAGTACAATATAAGTGACTTTACATGTTAGTCATCGTTGTAGGGAAGAAAAGATGTCACAACCTTTAGTTGAGTCTTAATACGAAAAACAATAATCAATTCGAAAACAGCCTTTCGTAAACTTTTGTTGCTATTATAATAACAAGAAGACAGAAAGACGGAGTTTTGTCGGATCCACAAAATTATAAGTAGTAGAAAAGGTACCACAAAAGCTAGATATAAACGTGCTTAAATCATAGTCTGAAGTGCAACAACCTTTACGAATTTAGCCTATTAAAATGGCACTTTTAGCAATACCATTGTATTCAACTATAGTGGAAGGTTAGATCGTATTATAATGCTATTGACATTATTTTCAACAAAGAGAAGATACGATAAATACTAATTGCATAAGTCTTTAGTTTTTTGTACTAAAACAAAACCGTTGAAAATGAAGCTCTCTTCTTGTAATATGTACAGAACATAATATTCTATTGTATAGAAAGGAAGCATTTACGTGTTATCAAATGAAAAAATTAATCGTATTAACTATTTGTCAAAAAAATCGAAATCATCTGGGTTAACGGATGAAGAAAAACGTGAACAACAGGATTTACGTAAGGAATATATTCAATCGTTTCGTAATTCGATGGAAAATACTTTACATTCAGTCAAAGTCGTAGATAAAGAAGGAAATGATGTTACACCTACAAAGTTAAAAAAGAGTAAGAATAGCCGTTTTCACTAAGGCTATAGTTATTGGTATTCGTAACTTTTTATTTTAAAATCTTCCTAAATTATAAGCTGAATGAAGGAAGTTTAAGGATACATCATAGTATGTATCGTTTTTTGTACATACTATGATAAGATGTTTTCTTGAACAAAATGTATCTTTTTTTCACAATGTATGTACATTTGTTCATTTTGAATATATGATATGTACTATAATGATTGAAAGGGTGGTATTTTATGTCACTTAATATTGATGATTTATCTATTGCTGCAATCAGAACTTTATCGATTGATGCAATTGAGAAAGCTAACTCAGGACATCCTGGCATGCCGATGGGAGCTGCTCCTATGGCATATACGTTGTGGACTAAATATATGAACCACAACCCGTCTAATCCTCAATGGTTTAATCGTGATCGCTTTGTATTATCAGCTGGGCACGGATCAATGCTATTATATAGCTTATTACATTTAAGTGGTTATGACGTAACGATGGATGATATTAAAAACTTCCGTCAATGGGGAAGCAGAACACCAGGACACCCAGAATATGGGCATACTGCTGGAGTAGAAGCAACAACAGGGCCACTTGGTCAAGGTATCGCGATGGCTGTTGGTATGGCTATGGCTGAAAGACATATGGCATCTACATATAATAAAGATACATTTAATGTTGTAGATCACTACACGTATACAATTTGTGGTGACGGTGACTTAATGGAAGGTGTATCAGCTGAGGCAGCATCGCTCGCAGGTCACCTTAAGCTAGGACGTCTAGTTGTGTTATATGATTCAAACGATATATCTTTAGACGGTGACCTCGATAAGTCATTCTCTGAAAGTATCAAAAACCGTTACCAATCATACGGCTGGCAGTATATTCGTGTTGAAGACGGTAATGATATACAAGAATTATCGCAAGCAATTGAAGAAGCGAAGGCTGATACTGACCATCCAACGATGATTGAGATTAAAACAGTCATTGGCTACGGAGCACCTAATAAGTCAGGTAAGTCAGCAGTACACGGATCTCCACTAGGTGCAGATGAGTTAAAATTAACGAAAGAGGCCTACAACTGGACATTTGAAGAAGATTTTCATGTACCGTCTGAAGTGTACGACAATTTCTCAGATACTGTGAAGGATGCTGGTAGTAAAAAAGAAGATGAATGGAACCAAATGTTTGCTCAGTATAAGGAACAATACCCTGAATTAGCAGTACAACTAGAAGCAGCTATTACAGGAAAGCTTCCAAGTGGTTGGGAAAAGGAATTACCAACTTATGAAGAAGGAAGTAGCTTAGCGACAAGATCCTCTTCTGGTGAGGTATTAAATGCTATAGCTAATAGTGTTCCACAATTTATAGGTGGATCTGCTGATCTAGCAGGGTCTAATAAAACAATGATTAAAGAGTCAAATGACTTTATGCCAAATTCATATGAAGAAAAAAATATATGGTTTGGTGTACGTGAGTTTGCCATGGGAGCTGCTCTAAACGGCATGACACTTCATGGTGGTGTGAAAGTATTTGGTGGGACTTTCTTTGTATTTTCTGATTACTTGCGTCCTGCCATTCGCTTAGCAGCTTTAATGAAATTACCAGTAACTTATGTATTTACGCATGATAGTATTGCTGTTGGTGAGGATGGACCAACTCACGAGCCAGTTGAACAGCTGCCAGCACTACGTGCGATGCCTGGTCTTTCAGTCATTCGACCGGGTGATGCGAATGAGACAGCTGCAGCTTGGCAGGTGTCAATTGAAGCTACTGATAAGCCACACGCACTTGTGCTTACACGTCAGAACTTGCCTACTTTACCAAACACGAAGCGTGATGCATATGAAGGTGTAAAGCGAGGAGCATATGTTGTGTCTCCAGCAAGTAATGACAATGTAGATGCATTGCTATTAGCATCTGGTTCAGAGGTTAGTCTAGCTGTTGAGGCGCAGAAGTCATTAGCTAATGATGGCATTCATGTATCAGTTGTTAGTATGCCGTCTTGGGATCGTTTTGAAGAACAACCACAAGAATATAAAGATGCTGTTTTACCTAAAAATATTAAAAAACGTTTAGGTATTGAAATGGCTTCTTCATTAGGCTGGGAAAGATATACTGGCGATGAAGGTGATATTTTAGCGATCAATCAGTTTGGCGCATCTGCACCTGGAGAAAAAATAATGGCAGAGTATGGTTTTACAGTTGAAAATGTAGTAAACAAAGTAAAGAACTTAATACAAAAATAAGCAAAAGAGGGCCTTTTTAAAGGGCTCTTTTTTTTAGGCTGCTTTCGCATAGATTTTATTAATTAAAACGAGATTATACTGTTGAGTAAAACATCTGTTTAGGAACTAAAGCAACAAAGTTTACGAAAAGAGCCTTTTTTTAACTTCTCCAACGTAAAATAATACTTAAATGGCAACAATCAATTCCACTAGTTGCTAAAATAAAAGTGATTGTAATACCATCTGGATTAAATGAACATTCAACTTCTGAAGTAATACCTGTTGATTTAATTAATTGTTCAACTTTATTTAACTGAGACTCTTGAGCGGCGGTCATGACCTGATGTGCAAATTCCTTAGAGTAAGCAATTTTATTTAGAACTAAAGCAGCCTCACTCATCAACTTTTGCATTTCTTTTGCGGATTTACTAAACATTGTTGTGTCAACAGGAGGAAATTGTCTGTTGTTATATGGGTGTCGACTAGTATGGTTTACATGATAGTCATTAAGTAACTGAGGGGAATTATATATTATTTGATAATGACATGCATTAGGATCGAAATTAACTCGGGATGTAAACACCTTATCATACCTCCTTCACTATTTCAGTTTAGCTTTTTTTGATCGGCTTTTTTAGCACTAATATTACTTTACACGAATTGTATACACGTTTTTGTCTTAGTAGGAAAAACAACTATTTATGTGAAAATAGCTTTCAACTTTTATATTATACGCTCGTAAATAAAATAGGTGATTATCATTAACAGACATATTAGACAGAATTCGGCAAAACAAGTGGCTCATTTTTGCGGAATAAGACAATAATTTAAATAAGACAAGTCTATAATTAGATTAAATATGTAGGATAAAGGAGGGAACTTCGTGAGACACTATCGTATTTATTTAATTGAAGAACAATTTGCTAAACATTATTTTGGACGAGAGAAAATGCTATTACAGTTGTTTGTAGATTATGAACATGCTAATAGTGCAAGAAAACAATTACTAAAAAAACAAATAGAGTATATAACTCAACCAATTCCTACTCATACAATCCACAAATTATTGGTGAAACAACTACACAACCAGAACGATAATAACTCTCATCGTAAGGTTCATTCCATATTATTACCTGATAATAAAAGCTATGCAAAATTAGTCGTATATGAAGAATACATGCAATTAACTGCTGAAGGAAGCTATGAAGCTGAAGCTGTATTTTTTGAAATTATAAGAAAATTCGACCCTTGTTTCTTAGCAATGGATTTACAGCTCGATCGGTATGGCTGGTTAAAACCAGTTAAAATGAATGCTCTTTAGTAATGTTAGAGAATCCTTCATTACCATTGTCACACGCATAATATTTTGAATGTTCTGTTAAAAAAATAAAACTACATGTTTTTTATAAAAATTATTTCTTATTGAGACTTTTGTGCTCAACTATTGTATAATCATATTTGGTTTAGTACACTGTAATGTAGACAATTTGAAGGAGGAAAATAGTATGTGGGAAATAGTTCTATGGGTATCTTTAGGTTTAATTGCTGGAGTTGCTCTAGGATTTTTCATAGCTCGAAAATATATGATGAACTATCTTAAGAAAAATCCACCTATTAATGAACAAATGTTGAAAGTGATGATGGCACAAATGGGTCAAAAGCCATCACAAAAGAAAATCAATCAAATGATGAAAGCAATGAACAACCAAATAAAATAAAGTTGTAAGGCACTCAAATGGTTGGGTGTCTTTTTATGAATTCGATTACAAATAATGAATATGGTCTGTAAATAAATGTTACGAAGTTTTCGTATGTGTTAGATTATTCATACATATCATTTCTTTGCAATACTGATAAACATTATTTTCTATGTTTATGTATATGCACATACCTTATCATAGTAAATATGAAGCACTTTCTCACTGATGGATTATAGGTGAAGAAAGGGTGGGGCAAGAGACTTACCTTAGTACAACGAATTACAAGTTTACTTGACTGAGTTCAATGGGGGACAAAAGATGAGTGTTTTTAAAGACTTGATGTGGTTTTTTAAAAAAGAAAAAAAGTCATATATTTTTGGGATTCTCGTGCTATGTATAGTAGCTATGCTGGAACTAGTAGCACCAAGAGTAATAGGGATTGTTGTAGATCATATTAATGATCAGACGTTATCAATTAACCTATTATTAAAGTGGATGTTGTTATTAATTGCAGTCACTATTATAGTTTATTTTCTCCGTTTAGTATGGAGGATGATGATTTTTGGATCATCAGTAAAGCTGGCTAGGTTGTTACGAAACCAATTATTTGAGCATTTCACAAAAATGTCTCAATCATTTTACCAAAAAAAGCGTATAGGTGACTTAATGGCACATGCTACAAATGATATTCAAGCCATTCAGCAAACAGCAGGTGCGGGAGTATTAACACTTGTCGACTCAGTAGCTACAGGTGGTTTTGTATTAATTACAATGGCAGCTACGATTAGTTGGAAATTAACATTAATTTGTCTAATACCAATGCCTTTTATGGCATTAGCAACCAATTTTTACGGAACATTATTACATAAACATTTTCATAAAGCTCAGGAAGCTTTTTCTTCTTTAAACGACAAAGTTCAAGAAAGTATTAGCGGGATAAAAGTTATTAAAACTTTTGGACAGGAAAAAGAAGACAATGAGGCATTTTTTGAACAATCTGAAGACGTAGTCAAAAAGAATGTAACTGTGGCTAAGATTGATTCGCTGTTTGACCCTACTATATCTCTCATTGTTGGACTATCTTTTCTATTGGCAGTTGGGTTTGGCTCAAGATATGTCATACTAGGTGAGATGACATTAGGAGAGTTAGTATCATTTACGACGTATCTAGGTTTACTTATCTGGCCTATGCTGGCTTTTGGTTGGCTGTTTAACATTGTGGAAAGAGGAAGAGCATCATATGACCGTGTGTCTAATTTATTATCTGAAAAAGTCGACATTGACGATGATTCAAAGGATAATAAGAAAACTCCCTCTGGTCATATTACCTATAATATTAATAGCTTTACATACCCTAATGAACAGCAAAATGTATTACATGAAATTAAATTTAAACTACAAAAAGGGCAAACAATTGGAATTGTAGGTAAAACGGGTGCAGGTAAAACAACTCTTTTAAAGCTCCTTATACGAGAGTTTGATAAATATGAAGGGGATATCTTATTTGGGGAACATCCTATTGAGAAATATTCTTTGCATGACTTACGTAGTGCCATAGGTTATGTGCCACAAGATCATTATCTGTTTTCAAGTACGATAGCAGATAATATTGCTTTTGCTAAACCTGAAGCATCAATTTTTGAAATACACCATGCAGCAAAGCTAGCTCATATTCATGAAGACATTACTGGATTTACACATGGTTATGAAACGGTAGTTGGAGAAAGGGGTGTTTCATTGTCAGGTGGACAAAAGCAACGGATAGCAATTGCACGAGCGTTGTTGATGGATCCAGAACTTCTCATTTTAGATGATTCTTTATCAGCCGTAGATGCGAAGACTGAGGAGAAAATTCTATCGTCTCTAAAAGAGAACCGTAACGGCAAAACAACAATGATAACATCTCATCGATTGAGTGCTATTCAACATTCAAACCTCATTATAGTTATAGATGAAGGAAGGATTATGGAACAAGGGACGCATGAACAGCTAATGAATCAAGCTGGATGGTATAAAAGGATGTATGTTACTCAGCAATTAGAAGCACTTGTTGAATTTGGAGGATAAACATGGATAAATCAATTTCTGCTAAAAAGCAGCGCCAAGTGTTATTTAGACTGCTTTCGTATACGAAAGCACATAAAAAATCTTTTGTCATTGCATTTACTTTACTAATAACAGCTACAACAGCTGATATCATTGGTCCAATCTTAGTCAAAATATTTATTGATGACTATTTAACGCCACAAAATTTAGAATATGGACCGATTCTATTGTTAGCAATTGGATATTTAGGTTCGATTTTGGCTAAAGTCATTATTCAATATTTCCAATTATTAAAGTTTCAGCAAATCGCACTAAAAATTATTCAGCAATTACGAATTGATGTATTTGACAAAGTACATAAACTTGGTTTATCGTATTTCGATAAAACCCCTGATGGGAGCATTGTTTCTAGAGTAACGAATGATACAGAAGCAATCAAAGATATGTTTGTAAGTGTTTTAGCAACTTTCGTTCAAAACGGTGTATTTTTAATTGGTATTTTCGTGGCTATGTTTTTATTAAATGTCCAATTAGCAATTTTTTGTTTAGTCCTTATTCCGATCATCTTTCTTATTATGAAAACTTATCGTCGTTACAGTTCTAAATATTATCAAGATATGCGTGAAAAGTTGAGTCAGCTAAATGCTAAACTAAATGAATCACTTCAAGGTATGGCAATCATTCAAGTTTTCAGACAAGAACGTAGATTAAGAGAAGAGTTCGCTCATATTAATGAAGGTCATTTTCGTGCGGGGATGAAGAATATTAAATTAGATGGTTTGTTATTACGTCCAGCTATAAACGTAGTTTCTACATTAGCATTAGTCCTAGTGCTTTCTTATTTCGGAATTATTTCAATGGAAGGACCTATTGAAATTGGAGTACTGTATGCATTTATTAGCTATCTAGACCGTTTTTTTGAACCTGTTAATGAGATGATGATGAGATTATCACTTTATCAACAAGCTATTGTGTCAGCTGATAGAGTATTCAATTTAATGGATGAAAATGAACTAGCACCTGATAGCGATAGTGATAACAATCCTTTGATCAAAGTTGGTAATATAGAATTTAAAAATGTTAGTTTTTCTTACGATGGAAAACAAGATATCTTAAAGAATATTTCGTTTACTGCAAACAAAGGTGAGACTGTTGCTTTAGTTGGACATACTGGTAGCGGGAAAAGTTCGATCATCAACCTGTTAATGAATTTTTATCAATTTAATCGAGGAGATATTCTTATTGATGGAGTATCTATTCGAAAATATAAAAATAAGGAGTTAAGGTCTAGTCTTGGCCTCGTTCTTCAAGATCCGTTTTTATTCGTTGGTACAATAGCTGATAACATCAAACTGAAAAATAATTCTATAAAAGAAGAGGATATAAAAAAAGCTGCACAATTTGTACAAGCTGATTCATTTATTGACAAGCTGCCGCATAAATATAATCAAGAAGTAGTTGAAAGAGGGTCAACATTTTCTAGTGGTCAACGTCAACTCATCGCTTTTGCAAGGACAATTGCAACAAACCCAAAGGTACTTATACTTGATGAAGCAACAGCAAATATCGATACTGAAACTGAGGAAGCCATCCAAGCTGCATTAACTAAAATGCGAAAGGGAAGAACGACAATAGCAATTGCTCATCGACTTTCAACAATTCAAGATGCAGACCAAATTCTCGTTCTCCATAAAGGAGAGATTGTTGAAAGAGGGTCTCACCAAGAGCTTCTTCATTTAAAAGGCCTATATTATAAAATGTTTATTTTACAAAATGGTCAATCTGATAAATTAGAAGAAATAGTATTTTAAGGAAATCATCAATCGAGATAGCTAGTTCGACACAAATATGTCACAATTTCAAATGAGGATTTAGCTATTTTATTTGCTAGAATATAAAGAGAATCTACTACGTAGGAGTTGTTTAAATGGCTGATGTTAACATCTTTCTAGCATTTGGAGCTGGTTTTTTATCTTTTATATCGCCTTGTTGTTTGCCATTATATCCAGCATTCTTATCATATATCACCGGTGTTTCTGTTGGAGAATTGAAGGATGAAAATACCAAATTAGCAAAAAGAAGCTTACTACATACAATATTTTTTCTGCTTGGTTTTTCAGTAATCTTTATTGCGATAGGATTTGGCACATCTTTTATTGGAGAATTTTTTATTAACTACAAAGATTTAATAAGGCAAATTGGTGCAATTTTAATTGTTTTCTTTGGTCTAGTTATAATAGGTGTCTTTAAACCTAAATTTATGATGAAAGACGTAAAGCTCGAATTTAAAAATCGTCCATCTGGTTATGTAGGATCTTCTTTAATTGGTATGGCATTCGCAGCAGGTTGGACGCCTTGTACTGGTCCAATCCTTTCGAGTGTGTTAGTGCTAGCTGCAGCTAATCCGGGTTCAGGAGTAATATACATGACTGCGTACTCTTTAGGTTTTTCAATCCCATTTTTAATCCTATCCCTTTTTATAGGAAAAATGCACTGGATACGCAAACATAATGTAACGATCATGAAAATTGGTGGATTTATAATGATCGTCTTTGGAATTATGTTGTTTTTTGACTTAATGACGAAAATAACGATTTATCTTACTCCATTATTTGGTGGTTTTACAGGATTTTAACTCAAGACGAGTGACGGGGACTTTTGTTCCCTGTTAATATGTTTTAAAGGGTCATTTTATGATAAATTAGGACTTTCATATCACAACAAAAGTATTGAAAAAATTGTGATTTTTCGATAAAGTATATGATGTCACTACTTTTTGACTATATAGAGCTAATAGAGTCGAGGGGGAGAAGAATTGTATGGCAAGAGTATTAATTGTTGATGATGCGAAATTTATGCGCATGACACTTGGAAACATAGTAAAAAAAGCACAACATGAAGTCGTTGGTGAAGGTGAGAACGGAAATGAAGCGATTAAGTTATACGATGAATTACATCCTGATCTAGTAACTATGGATATAACAATGCCTGGTATGGGTGGAATTGATGCAGTTAAAGGAATTAGACAAAAATATCCACATGCAAAAATTATTATGTGTTCAGCGATGGGACAACAAAAAATGGTTGTTGAAGCAATAGAAGCAGGTGCAAAAGATTTTATTGTTAAACCGTTCGATGAGGGTCGTGTAATAGAAGCTATTAATCGAGTTATCTAATTCCATAATACGCTTAGGTTTCTGTTGACGTAATTTGTAATAACGAATTAACGACACTGCCCTTAAAGTTCATGCTTTTCTTCTTTACAACTATGCTCCATACATAAAAGTTGTTGCTATTTTCCATGAAATTTGAGCAGTTGCTCTTTCGAGTGGCATAAATGCTACGAATGATTGATGTAATCGTGTCAGCTCTGAGGATGTAAAATATCTATTTATGCGAAAATCACCTATTTTAAAGACGATGGCATAAATCCTCATTTAAATGTTCTAGACGATCTCAACATAGTAAAAAAGTGCTAATGTAAAAAACCATTTAAGAAAAGGCTTAAATGGTTTTTTTATTTATCTACTATCGTTTATAATGATGATTACGTATAATAAACTTTATAGATAAATAAGCAAAGGATTGATTTGATTGATTTACGCTTCATCAATAGTTGCAATTTTAATGGCGATTGCTGTCATATTAATTAGAATGAAAGCAGCCAAGAAACCTACGAATGTAAAAAAAATAGTGTTACCACCAATATTTATGAGCACGGGGGCATTGATGTTCATCCATCCAATGTTTCGTGTTTCTTCAGCTGAATTGATAGAAGCATTGACAGTCGGGGCTCTCTTTTCAATACTTTTAATTAAGACTTCTAAGTTTGAAGTGAGAGGGGAAGATATTTATTTAAAAAGATCAAAAGCTTTTGTGTTCATTTTAATAGGACTATTAATCATTAGAATCATCTTTAAATCATACTTAAGTACACAAATTAACTATGCTGAGTTGAGTGGCATGTTTTGGATTTTAGCTTTTGGCATGATTGTACCTTGGCGTATTGCAATGTATTTTCAATATAAAAAGATTTATACATCCAGGTTGGCCACGAACGAATCGTTGTAACACTTGCAAATTTTGAAGAGCTTTTAAAATAGATCTTGTTAAAAACGTTGTTGCTTTTGTTAGCAATCTAGAAATGATTT
This sequence comes from Cytobacillus sp. Hm23, assembly GCF_051842895.1. Classification (NCBI taxonomy): domain Bacteria; kingdom Bacillati; phylum Bacillota; class Bacilli; order Caryophanales; family Bacillaceae; genus Cytobacillus; species Cytobacillus sp. Hm23. The sequence goes on along the minus strand of NZ_JBPXRQ010000008.1, from coordinate 37,296 downwards.
TAATTAAATTAGAAATGAAAAGATGCACAAAACACAGTTTACTTTTAGTATGAAAACAACAAACAATGATAAAAAACGTAAAAAGAGGCTGTTCTCATTTTAAAATGCCCTTTATAAAGGGAGCACTTTAATTGAGTCAGCCTCTTTTAGTAGGTGTTAAAAAAAACTTTCGTACGGTGTTAGATCAATTTGTTTTTCGCGTAAAGTGCGAACTAAAAATTTATGATCTCTCTTAGGTGTTGCTAAAATATAACCCTTGATGACTAAACTTTGTGTAATTGAGTTTGCTTTTTCCTCTAATGCTATTTCACCAATTTTCCCTGCAATCTTTTGGCGGGCAACATCCCTAAAAAGTTCAGGTACTGGCTTAACTAATTCTTCTAATAAAGCTTTTTGGTCATCAGTCCACAAGTGATACGTTTTTTCAATATAATAATCTTGCCAATCCAATTCGGATTTTCCATCCTCTTTCGGAAGTCTTTTGAAGAATTTGCGGAACATGAAATAGCCTCCGATTGCAAACATGCCAATAAGAAAAACGACCCAAAACAGAATAAACCATAAAAACCAACCAGTTAACATCTTTTTCACCTCAAAAAATTCTCACGTTCACAACATCAAAATTAATATTATTATTGTTTGAGCTATAAAGCAACAAATTCTATGAAAATGTTTAAAATAACATTTCGACATTAATTGAAACAATTATCGTACATTTAAATATAAAGTATATGTTAAACGTATATCTGATTATAATATAATTGAAAAAAAATATAAAATATAACAAATTATTAGTAGAAGTAAACTTTCCGCAAGATTTATATGTATAGTGTTTTCTCTCTCCTAATAATTGTGGCAGATTTCTACTATTAAAACGATACCTAATGGTAAAAATTGTTTTTTACGATCATAATTTAGTAGCAGGAAGAACAAAGTTTATAAAAAGAGCAAAAAGAAAAGTTCTACAATAACTTGTTTTATCCATTGTTATTGATAAATATGAATACATACTATGGGGAAATCTCTACAAACTGTTTCATGTCTCATTTAAAATCTTACAGTGTAGATCTATGAGAGAAACAAGAAATAACTACTTGTACTAGCAGTTATTTCTCATAAATATGTTTTAAACGATACAATAACGGTATGAATTTTTAATATGTTTTGTAAAATATCCACTTTTTGAAGATGCTTCCATTAAATCTCTGTATACTTGGCTAGGAACTTCGTAGTAGTCACAAGTGATATATTTAAATTTAAGCCTTAAAATCATTCCGTTGTTATCATATCCCACTGCTTCTATTTTTGATGAGTTTATTGCTTGTAGCTGCATGATATCACCTCTTTACAGAATATACATAATAAATAAAAATTGTGTTAATTTAGCTGTAAAATGGTAACTGATGCAATTTACATATTATATATATTTTAAAGCACTCTATTTTTTGCTTGCTGGACTAGTTGATCAAAGCTAGAATGTAGTTTCTCAAGAAGTCCTTTCTACAAACACCGAAAAACAATTGTTTGGGTGAGGTAGGAAGGTATTTTTAATGGAGAACGGTTAAAGGAACACTGTACTAAACAGCAAGTGTTGACGATACAGTTTCAGGTTTTGACGAATAATAAGTAGGTAAGAGGGGAACACTACGCCATAATCGGTGAATAACCTCCCAAAATTAACCCCGTTCGTAATGAGTGGGGTTAATTTGGTGTGAAGGCTATAAAGAATGGTTCCGAACCGACCGGTATAGAGGCTATGATAGAATGAGTCTTAACATCGACAGCTGTGACTATACCCATGCCAATTGTGTTAGGGAAATACGCTAATTTTCCATCAGGGGACAAAGCTATAAAAAGGGCGGTGCCGATTACAAAACCAGTAATTATGTTAGAAATGATAGAGTGTGTTTTAGTATCTATAACACTGATTGTATTATTATTATTGCTACCGGCAACAGAAACAAAAGCGAGTTTTCCATTCGGGGTTATCGCTACATCAAACGGAATGCCGTCAACCTGAACTGTTGCAATCACATTATGCGTTTTTACATCAATGACGGAAACGGAGTTACTTGCTTGAGGGCCAGTTCCAGCGTTCGTTATATAAGCGAGCTTGCCGTTTGGTGTAAACGCAATTTTAAACGCCATAAGACCTATAGTAACAGAAGCAATTACGGAGTGTGTTTTCGTATCAATAACGGAGACAATAGAAGGGTTATTTCCATTAGAGCCAGCTACATAAGCAAGTTTCCCATCAGGTGTAAATTTTACATCTTGTGGAAAACCATCAACATTTATAGTCGCAATAACAAAATGCGTTTTTGTATCAATAACGGATACTGTTCCTGGGGCATCTGAACTTGTCACATAAGCGAGTTTTCCGTTGGGTGTAATCGAAACAAAAAATGGGCCACCACCAACCTCCACAGTAGCCATTATACGATGAGTTTTCACATCTATGACTGAGACCATGGCATCTCCGCGTCTAACCACATAAGCAAGTTTCCCGTCAGGTGTAAATTCAACGAAAGTTGGTGCTGCACCTACTTGAATATTAGCAATAACAGAATGCGTTTTCGTGTCAATAACAGACACAGTCATATCACCGCTATTAGTTACATAAGCGAGCTTGCCATCAGGTGAAAAGGCGACATTCTGAGGGTTTTCACCGACCCGTATAGTCGCAATCACGCTATGGGTTTTAGTATCAATAGCTGAGACAGTTCTATCGTTTATATTTGTTACATAAGCAAACATTGTCGTCCTCCTTTAATTCGTATATTTCAAATTATGCGATGAATTCCATCGTGAGAAGTGAAAAAGCCCCGTTTGTGATTAAACGAGATAAAATCGCTAGTCCAGGAAGGGAAATATAAATGCTGAAATTCCTTGACCTTGTGTAGTATGTATTTGTGATGTTTTTCTGTTAGCATTATTTATTCGTGTTAATAACTCATTTTCCTTCTACAGTCCTCCTTTACGCCACTAACTTATAGAGTATCTTTTTCTTCAATTTCCCATTATATATTAGTGTGTTAAACGCAGCTAAACGAGAAAGCCTACGAGATTTTGTGAGGATTTGGATTAGAGGTCGTATAATATCATGAGACATTAAACGGAGGAGGTAACGAAAAAAAAATATTTGCTGAAAAGTGCGCAGACTACAATCCTCGCGGGTATTATTATACGAATACTTAATCAAATGGATTTATTCCGAAAGGAGAATCGTAATTTATGAACAATATATCAATCTCACACGCTACAAAAATCGGACTACTAGCCGAATTGGGCGCCGAAAGATGGCAAACGCTTTGCCTCCTCGCAGCCTACACAAAAGAGGAAGGAACTACTAACGTCACTCAAGAACACATCGCCGACATTTTGAAAATGCGTCGAGAATCAGTTTGCCGTCGAATTAAAGCGTTATGCGACTTCCGATGGAAAGGCGAGCCGATCGTTTATAAGGAACAGATGAGCCATATCCGTACTAACCGATTCGAGCAATGTTATTATGCGATTAACTTGGAGGTGTTGACTTAAATCATGGCGGACAGCAAGCTAATTTCCATCGAATCACAATCCGAATATAACTTAACGTCCGGCAAATCCGAAACTAGAATCTTCGTCAAAATGTACGTTGATGCAGTCCAGTCGGGGCTAATTGGCGATATGGGAACGAAAAACTGGACGACCCTTTGCGTGATAGCTTCGTTTATGAATGAAAAAGGCGAGTGTTATCCGACGCAGAGTTCGATCGCCAACGGGCTTGGCGTTAGTAGACAGACAGCGAATAAGTATATTCAAAAATTGCTAGATTATCGTTGGGAAGGGAGGCCGGTTGTAATTGCGAAAAAAGGGAGGGCGAAAGGAGGAACGTTCGAGAACACAAGATATACAGTTTTACCGGTTAGTAGACTCGAAATATTTAACCATGTAAACAACGACTGACAACGTAACGACGAACATAGCGAGTGTTGACACTAAGAAGATAAAAGATAGCGCCAAGTACCTTGTCGCGGTGTCTATTAACTAACTTAAAGATTAACGTTAAAGTACTCAGCGATAAGAGGTACATAAGACATTAAAAGAAACGGAGGTAATGCGTATGAGAATGTTAATAGCGTTAATAGCCGGTCTAATAATACAGATCATCGCGTTAACTATCGTAGAATCAATACCAATCGTAGGGTATATCACTTACTTACTCGGTGTAATAGTCACTATAGTAATTATTAAACTATCTGAAAAGGAGGCGCATTCATGAACGTTCAAGTAAACGATAACTACCGATTAACCTCGGACTCACTCAACGTTATTGTTACTCGCAAGTACATCGCCGACCCAACTAAATCGCCAAGATGGGCTGAACTAAAAGTGAAGGGTTCATCGCCGGAACCTACAGTCAAATGGCGCGAGGTAGCTTACTGCCGATCGGTGGGCAAGCACTCGAATGGATAGTCGATCAACGTATTCGCGAGAGTGGGGCGGCTACCTTAGCGGAATTACTCAATGAAATTCAATCATTTCAGCGTGAGATCAGGGCGTTATTCACCGTCGAATGTAATTAGTCTCGGAAAGGGTAGAACGTTAAATAACACGGTATTTATAAGGGAGGAGGATATAGTACGATGAGAGTTTTCGAAAAGGTAACGATAAAAACCGAATCAGTAACGCAAGTGACTTGTAATTGCTGCGGCAAACAAGCCGAGGTTAAGGCGGGCGATTACGCGCAAGCCTATCATCCTATTACAGCGTATATTAATTACGAACAATCGTCGTTCGATCTTTGCGATGAATGCTTAATCGAGTTCGCAAGAAGTTTCAAAATTAAGCCGGAAGGGGCGGTGGAAAGTAAAAAGAGCAACGCCGAATAGCATCACTCTTCTTAAACATTATTGATTACTATCATCTGAACAACCGTTACATGGTGGACCGGCAAAAATTTCGTTAATTGTAAAATGTGACGTGCCGGCATAAGCAGTAATAACAACTGCGGAAATTAGGAGAATTCGTTTTAACTTTTTCACGCTCATTACCTCCTTTCTAACTTATTATATTTGACTAAAGTACGGCAATTCCTAGATCAACAAAATCGAAGGCATAAACTATCATTCTACCGTATCAAACACGGCAAAATAGGCGTCTTAACTCAACGCTAATACAATACGTATCAATGCAGTTAAAACGCCTAATATCAAACGAAAGTGAAGTGAAACGCAATGGCAAAAATTACCCGTAGCACGCGACTGGCGAGCAAGGGAAATTACGACCTGGAACTCGACAACATTTCACGCTTATCTCGACGATCGCCATAAAGAGCTCTACGGAGTTGATTACGTACCCTTTCGAAGCTGGCGAGTCGAACAGGGCCTAATCGGCAATATCATCGGAACAGCAAAGAAGCCACGCCAACACGAACCGGAGTTACTACGCCAATTTATTGACGAATGCTTTGCGGAATATAGGCCAACGCCACAATACCCCGGTATTAGTTTCGGGTTCATGTGGAGCTATAAGCGTAATATTTGGCAACGAGTATTGGTGGAGGAACAACGAAAGGGGGAGGTAGAGAGGAGCGTAAAGGCTAGCGACAAGTTTTCGGAGTTGGCGGATTGGTTGTGATGCACTCAATATTGTTGTAGAAAATAGTACAGACTATGTTAATTCTAGAGGTTTCTAAACAAAACCTTGAAATGGGATTTCAATTATATTGTATTTCTTCATTAATTGATCTACATCAACACCGTTGTTTTTATATAATTGATAATCCATATGATTTATACCGAACGGTATATCTCTATCAAATTGTGCACTGGAAAAGAAATCTTCAGCATCATAAATGATCATAATGTCTCTAAGGGAGGCAGTAAATGTCCTTTCTTCATATCCGTATCTTTTTATATCCTTACCAATGATACTATCTAAAGCATCTAAGGTATTTATTTCTAATGATTTTAGTTCTTGAATTATCGCATTTTCGTAATCACCAAATGTTGGTATAATTTACGGCATGGGAAACGGTGGGTAATAAAATGAGTAAAAAGAAACTTTTAGGTAGCGTTGAGTTGAATCGAATCTATCAAATGGATTGTATCGAGGGTATGCGGTTGTTGCCGGATAATAGCGTTGATTTAGTCGTCACAAGTCCTCCTTATGCGGATAGGCGAGAAACAACGTATGGAGGGATTAAGGCCGAGGAGTATAACGATTGGTTTATTTCGATCGCACAAGAGATTAAGAGAATTTTAAAGCCTACGGGATCCTTTTTCTTAAATATTAAAGCACACTGCGATAAAGGTGAACGTCATCTATACGTTTATGAATTATTAATCCGATTGAAGAGGGAAGTGGGTTTTAGATTTGTTGATGAGTTCACCTGGACTAAAAACGGCTTTCCCGGCAAATTGAAAAATAGATTTAAAAACGCATTTGAACCTGTGTTTCATTTCGCAAAGCATGAAGATATTATATTTAATCCGTACGATGTTGCTCATCCAATGAAAGAAGAAAGTGTTAAACGCTATCAAAGAAAAGCAACCGGAGATCCTAAGAACGGTAGTGGTATGGGTGGATTGCGAAATACTGAAAGAATGCGGAATATAAAGGTGGCGTTACCTAGTAATCACCTACACTTTGTACAAAAATGAAGGCATACCGAATTGACTTATATTACATCGATGACGGGGCAGAGCGAGATATATACGAAACACATGTTATTAGTACGTTTGAACCTAAGTATAATCGTGAAAAAGTGTACGTTAATTCCAGCGCTAGAGCTGACGAATTGTACAATTTAGAACATGATATCGATGCTCTTGCGTCTGAATTAGAAGAATTACAGCAAGAACTAAAGTTTCAAGACTGGCACAACAATAAATATAACGGTTGTTCTAGCGATTATATTCAAAGTAGAAATAGAGTGCAGGAAGTAAAAGAAGAGATACTGTTATTAAATAGAAGGAAAGCGGAAATAATTCGAAAATATTTTAAGTAAATGTGTATATTTTTCTGTAATCCTTATCGCAGTATATAGAGACCTAAATCCGATGATAAATTGCTTGTATCTAAATATAAACGGTCGTCCTCAACGGAGATAATTTCGTCTGAGAGCGATTGAGCTACTGATTCGGTAGCGATGTACTTATACATCTATCGAAGAACTTAAAGAAATAAGATCCGATACAATTATCTCCACCGTCACTTAAACACATAACTGTGATTCGAGTTACGTTTGTATATGAAAAAGTGAATACATTATCATTTTGACCTGGATCATTTCTCGGAGGTACATCGAACACAAAATCTGTACCATTTGTCGTAATCGTAGCACGGAGTCCACACTCAGATGAATCAAGTACAACAATATTTCCGGTCAGTAGACCTCTAAAGTTTCCTGCTAAAATAGTCATGGATTCACCGCACGCTATGTTAATATCACCACCTCGCTGATGATTTCCATAGGACAATCACAGCAAGCAGTTTGTTCTTTGACTGTGGATACAGTGCTACCGCAACATGATGATTTTGAAACATACGCACTCATTTTACTACCTCGTTTCATAGTTTGTTTGCGGTATTGTATGGTTAATTATTTAGTTTTGATTAGGCGTAAGAGTAAATATTTTGGTGTTTAATGGCCAACCGCAAATCAATGTGGTTGGCTTTTTATATTAGTCAAAGGAGGCGGTCAGTGCGCGAATTAACGCTATCGTATAGGAGTGCTCGGAACAACGGTGTTAGATATACATCTTTCAGTAATAGTAAAGTTATAATTTATCACACAAGTTTCTCCTGTACCTCCATTAGTACATGTAAGAGTTATTTGAGTGACGTTTCTATATGAGATGCATATAACATCCCCACTGATACAAGGACCTAAAGGAATATCCATCCCGTTTGAGGTTACTACTATCAGTATTTCACATGTTGTAGTAGGTTCTATATTAATTGTACCATTTACAGATCCTATAGTATTTCCATTGAAAAAAGAAAATGTTGGACTACCGCACTCTCGCTCTATTCTCCCTGAGCATTGGTCAACAATTACCGGGCAATCGCAACATGCAGTTTGTTCTTTGGTAGTAGTTACAGTGCTACCGCAACACGATGATTTTGAAGCATACGCGCTCATTATTCTTCCTCATTTCATAGTTTGTTTGTGGTATTGTATCGTTAATTAATTCGTTTTGATTAGGCGTAAGAGTAAATATTTTGGTGTTCTAAAGGTAATAGTAAATCAATGCGCTTTGTTATATTTCGGAAAAGGAGGCGACCTAACATGGCGCAAGAGCGCAAAGTTGGCGAGTTATCAGTGAAATTAAACGTTGATATTTCAGAAGCTATTACCGGTTTAAAGATGATTCAACGTAAAGCGAGGAAAGAATCGCAGGCACTTCGGGAGTTGGAGGCACAGAGTAACGGAGGTGATAGCAATAACTAACATTCTAGTAATCGATCGTTCAACAGGTGAAGAAGTCACGGCTGACTAATCGCCGTCAAGCTGCGGCATATCGCAAGCGCAAAGAAGCTGAGCAATACGAAATTACTGACGTAGGTAAGCGTTGGGTCGCCAGTTATCACGATCCGATTCGTAGTATCGTTAATTGAGGCGGGGGCAATCGTTAAGTTGTTTCCGTTTTTGCGTTTTAAGGGCGAGGGCAAATTGTTTAAAGCAATGCTTGCATCGTAGTGTAAACGGTCGCCCTCAGACGAAATTATTTCTTTTGAGGGCCATTGAAGAATCGAAGAAAATTAATTAAAAGGTATATTTTGCGAAGGAGATTGTGTAATACATCTTTCTGACGCAATAAAATCAAACTCACCTAAACAGTTGCCGGTACCTGTTGAGTTACATGTAACTGTAATAGATGTTACATTACTCATCGAAATAAACAAAGAGTTACTATTATTAGTTACTGCTGGATCATTCACAGGAGGAATACTAAAAGGAATATTATTGCCGTTAGAGACAACTATTATATCAATGCCGCATTGTGAATTTGGATTTACTTCAATAGTACCATTTACGGTTGAATTTGTATTTCCAGCAAAGATAGTATATGGTGGACTACCGCAGGCAAGATTAAACTCTCCATCATTACCGCCAGTAATAGCAGGACAATCACAACACGCGGTTTGTTCTTTGGTGACAGTTTTAGTGCTACCGCAACATGATGATTTTGGAACATAAGAACCCATAATTAAACCTCATTTCATAGTTTATTTGAAGCATAATATGCGAGGTTGTACGTTGTTGATTAGACGTATAAGTAAATATTTTGTAGTTAACTGATAGCACAATCAACGTGGTTGGTTTATTTATTTTGCGAAAGGTTAACGCATGAGCCGGGTATGTTCCGGCCAACCTTTCCGTTAAATAATTAATTGGAGGATAACGAATGACAAATAAAATACAAGGCACGACCAGCGAACACCGTTATTTTAGCGGTGTTTTTTCTTATGTAGATGAAAACGGCGAACCACGATTGTCAGCGCCAGTTGATACACATCGAGTGGTCAGTATCGAACAATCGCAAGCATTCAAAGCCGAGCAACAACGCGAGCAATGGCGCAAAGGTCGACAAGCGGACTTTACTGCGTCCAATATGCGAAACTTACATGAAGTGTACAGCGTACTAACAACGGCACAATGCGGTTATTTAATGTTATTACAGTGCTACGTTGGTTATGGCGGCGGCGCATTAACTAACGCTGATAAGTCGCCAATGACTAAATCACAAATGATGACCGTCCTACAACTCGATAAGAAGCCACGCACATTTTACGACTTCTATGACGCGTGTGTTGATCACGGCATTATTATCGAAAACAGCGACGACACTTACGCGGTTAATGAACGTTATCATTTCAAAGGTGCATTCGAAGATCAGTACGTTATTAAGTCGTACACGGCAAAAATCAAGCGTGTATATTGCGAAGTAAAGGCGACTGACATCGGTTTGATATATCGTATGTTACCTTACGTTCACATGGAAACGAATGCGTTATGCGCTAACCCTTTCGAGCAAGACCCGAAGCAAATATCGTGGTTTAATCGTAAGGAATTGGCGGAAGTGTTGGGCGTTCATCCTGACACGTTAGGGCGAAGGCTTCCGAAAATGAAGTTCGGTAGCGAATACGTGGTTGCGAGGATTAAGGTCGGCACCGAGCCGGAGCGATATACGTTTAATCCTAGTGTGTTTTATCGTCAAAACAAGAAGCCGGACGACACTTTGCTCGCCATGTTTAACGTGAAGAAAAGACGTTGATTCTCAATTAGAATTACGTAATTGATAACAAGTACGACCTTATTCGCACAAATCGGCGAAAAGTACGACTTTATTCGCACAACCAAAAACAGGGTTCGTACTAAGAGCGACAAGGGATGTAGCGATTTTGAGTGCGAAATTATATCTTAATCTTTGTCTACCGACCTAGATTGCGCCTCATTCCGTTTCACTACATTCGTCGCTGTGGCCCCTTTATCGTTGGTTATTAAATAATCGCCGAGGAAAGTAATAAAGGACAGTGACGAATTGAGCGAAGCGAAAGGCGGCACAATGGTTTTGAACTTATTAAATCGATTGAAAGGGCGGTGTGTATGGCGCTATTAAAAGAAACGGATGATTTCGGTTATATATTCGCAAACTACTCCGTTATATACGATGAGTTACCGGTAATAGACGATCTAGTATACGTAAGTTATATCGGCATCTTTAACGTTGATAACGTATATTTCAACGGTGATATAGACGTTAAGTATACCGATGATAAAGTATTAAGATTACCAACGTCATATTATCGTTTAATCAAACGGAAAGGAGGGCGTTAGTTATGGCACGGAATTTAACGGAAGCACAGATCACGGCAATTACGATATTAGCAATGCCGAAAAGGAACGGAATGAAGTACACTGAAATAGCCGAAGAGGTAGGCGTTACAGAACGTACATTACAGCGTTGGCGTAAACTCGATCATTTTAACGAAGAATTAAATCGTCAGATTATGCGCAACACACTCGACAGATTACCGGAAGTAATGGAGTCGATACCCGATCACATTATCAAGGACGGTAATGCTGCGATGTTTAGGACGTTGTTGCAGGCGCATAGTATGTTAACGGAGAAAGTCGAAGTCGATTCGAAAGGTAAAGAGGAAGGCGTAAGTATGTCGGATATGAAAGCGAAGATCGAACGATTTAAGCAAACGGTAGACACTGACGAATAGTGAGCGATAGTTAATAGGAAGGGATGCGGAATAATAGGACGGACTTGATGTCGGCTGAGGTCGTACGTCCAATCACGGTTATAAATATCGGCATAAAATACCGTATTAAACTGTGATTATGGAGGTAGATCAATGAGTCAGTATAAGAAAGTAAGTACTTGTTGCGGGAGTACTACCGGTAAGGATAAAACGTGTGATTGTCCCTGTCAATTGTTAGCGGATGATATAAATGTGGTAAATCAAGGTTTAAATAGTACGACTAATAATATAGCGGAAGTATACATTGGTAGAGCAGTTGGATTGCATGGTGAGGTCGTATTATTTGAAGGTCAAGATCCAGCCGGTGTAGGAGAGGTAGTTATTAACTTTACTTCAAATGGTATTATACATCCCATAACCCTAACTTTAAATGGTATTGGTACTCTCTCTAGCAAACTCTATTCATTTCTAAATGTAACTAAAATAGATCTGATGGTTATGAGTGGAGAAAATCTGACTGTAGAAGTAAATTGTGATGGAATGACACAACCGTGTAGTTAGGTCTGCACGGCATACCCGACGCGCGGTACCCCGAACACTTTGAGGAATATACAGGATTCTATACATTCCTGGTAGGATAGGCGGTAGTATAGAACGTTGATATACTGGGATTCCCCGAATGTATATGGCGAGTAGGGGTATTGGGGATTATGTATCATTAACAAACGTTGTTATATCAATCGTTCGAGCGTTTCTTCAATGTAACAAAAAGACTTTCTGTTACATTCGTTATACGATCGAATGAATAATGTATGCAACCCCCAAGCCACCCTATCGAAAAAGCGTTGTCAGGTGGAAAAACAATGCGGATATTAAAAATCACTTTGACCTTACTCTCGCATACACTGGTAAAAACGATTGTAAGGAGGTCGGTACAGAATGGTACTGGCTTATGTTTCAAACACTCAATCCCAAACAATATCAATCATAGATACGACAACCCAAGCTGTTATTGCTACTGTTTCTGTAGAAGGGCCGCCGGACACTATTGCAATCACACCAGATGGTAAAATTGCTTATGTGTTGTTTGCAGATGACGCAAGTGATATGGCTTTTGTGTCTGTAATCGATGTCAAAACACACTCAGTAATTGCTACTGTCCCATTAGGGATAGACTTCAATTTTGTTAACGGTATAACTTTTACCTCCGACGGAAAGTTTGCTTATGCAACGAACGCAGGATCGAATAATATATCGGTCATAGACACGAAAACACACTCTGTTATAGCCACAGTAAACGTGGGTGGAAGGCCCGTGTTTGTCGATTTTACTCCGGATGGAAAACTAGCTTACGTTGTGAATAGGGATTCGAATAACATTTCAGTCATTGATACGAAAACACACTCCGTTATTGCTACAGTGCCAGTAGGGGAGACTCCGGTAGAGTTGGCATTTACTCCGGATGGAAAGTTAGCTTATATAGCTAATGAAGGAACGGATGATAATCCAAGTAATAACGTGTCAGTAATAGATACAAAAACTCATTCTGTTATCGCTACTGTGATGGTAGGAAATGAACCACAGAACGTTAAAATAACACCTGATGGAAAACTTGCTTATGTTGTGAATACAAGCGATTCCACTGTTTCAGTAATTGATGTGAAAACTAACATTACTATCGCAACTGTGTTTGTAAGTGCTGGAAGTACGCCCCCTACAGGAATCGCCATTTCACCGAATGGAAAGTTAGTATATATCAATTCTTCTACTGGAGATGCGGTAACGGTAATAGATACGAAAACTCATGCTGTAGTAGCGACAGTTCAAGTGGGTAACAATCAACTTTTTTCTGAATTTACTCCGGATGGAAAATTTGCTTATGTTGGAAATGCTACTCAAGGAACAGTTTCGGTAATCGATGTAAAAACCCATTCAGTTATCTCAACCGTCGACGTTGGAGATAGACCGTTAGCTATTGCATTTACACCGAACTAACATAACGCAAATTTATATGTTCAAAAAGCTCGCCATCAACGGTGGGCTTATTCGCGTGCACTAAAACGGAAAGGAGGGCGATTTATTGGCGTGGGAAAATGGCGAATGGCTCGAATACGACCAACGACAGCGTAAAATCGAAGAAATAAACGACATTATTACGTTAATAGACGCTGAATATACCTCAGCCGAAGAAATGCCGGTGGAAATTGCGCAGGACTATTTCGAACTAATCGAAAAGCTCGAGCGTTACAACCGAATTCATCGTGGCGAACGTGACTTGCTCTATTTCGCATACGAATATTTAAGTGAGGACTTGAACCCGGAAAACTCCGGTAACTGGATTCCGAGTTACGATTTCGATCCGGAAAACGAACCACCTAGCAACGTATTAGCAAACGCTCCATCGTTTCACCATGAAATTTGTGGGCTAATGGACGAAGTATCATACGTTAAGCGTAATGATAAGGTCGGAGTCGCAGCGCCCCGATCTCACGCTAAATCGTCGTTTCTTTCAAAGGCGTACCCTATACATGAGGTCGTGTACCGATTGCGCAAATATATCATCATTATTTCGGAAACACCGGACGTATCGAGCGCCAACATGGACTGGATTTCGAATCAACTGAAATATAACGAAAAATTACGCGCCGACTTCGGCCCATTACTCGACCCAAAATTGCAAGGGAACGAAAAGGATAATTCAAGCGAGTTCATCGCTTGGCATCCGATTGTTGGCGAACAACACAGACGCGAACGAGTAGCGTTAGTTCAAGCAGCGTCGACCGGTCAACGTTTACGCGGTCGTAACTGGGATCGTAATCCCCCTGACTTGGTTATTTGCGATGATTTAGAGGACGCCAACACAAACGCATCAACGCCGGAACTTCGAAAGAAACTTCGCGAGTGGTTCACGTCGGTTGTTATGCCACTCGGCGACCCGAAAGGTGAATTAACAGCGTATGTATACATGGGAACGACCGTACACCACGACGCTTTATTAATGAACATTTTACATAAACGGTCGGACTTCCGGACTAAAATATATCGCGCGATGATTGAGCAGCCGAAGAACACGGCGCTGTGGGAGCAATGCCGAGAAATCGGTGGTAACTCCATATTACTCGCACACTTTGACGGTAATCTTGAAGCTGGCGAAGTAGTTTTCAACGGCTTGCATATCGGAGAATGGCACGTAATGCGTGACGGTAAGAAAATCTACCAAATTGCCAATGACGAAGATATTCCAGCGTATGACTATACGGATTACACAGTCGTTGCTCAACGAGAGTACGAATACGCAGTTAAACCTATTGCAGTCAATGGCGTTGAAGGAGACGCAATCGGTAAACGAATTACGCCAACTCACAACGGATATTGGCTTGTTGACGAAGATAATCCGACACATATTTTGTTTCAGTTTTTATACAACACGTTCCCTACTCCGATTCCACTCGAAGAAGATCGCGCAGGAATTCGAACATTCGCAGAAAAACCGTTTATACGTTACGGTCAATACTACGCTGAACGAGGAACGATTACCGATCTATTATCTGAACGTGAGGATTACGAAAGATTACGAAGGTTAGCACTAAAACGAAAGCCGTTATTATTAAAGTCGTGGCGAGATGATAGTTGGCGTGTGAATATTTTTAATATACAACGGACTCCAAACATCGAAGGAGAAACGTTGTCAGTAGATTGGGTCGAAGTAGGTGATAAGCCGTGATTATTGCAAGTGATACATTCAAAATAACAGCAAAGCAAGTAATCGCCGATGTATATATTAAACTAGAATTACTAGATCGCGATGAACAAGTAATTGACGTAATGACCTCGAAAGCTATTGACGGTTCTATTGACATCGATAAGACAAGAGGTGTAAGGCGTAGTTTTGCGCTAACACTCGAGAATGATTATAACGAGTTTAATTGGTCGGCAGGAGGGCGGATATGGCTCAACAAAAGAATACGGTTATACGTTTCATATGACAGCGTCGAGTGGATTTCACTCGGCGTTTTTATTATCGATGGCCCGGCTGCAAGTTCTAGCCATGACGGTAATGTAATAGCCGAAATTAGCGGTGGTGATAAATGGCGCTTACTTGACGGCAGTCCAATCGGAAACTTTACGTACAACACCACGATAGAAACGGGCTCGTCGGTATATGACGCGATTGAATTGATTGCGGTAGAAGGCGGTATTAATAATCTTCTTTTTGACCCTTGTGACGCTACCATTCCGTACACACTCAACTACGATACGGGAACGGCACGGGGTGACGCAATGAAAGAGCTTGCTGACTTCGCTAATTACGATATTTACTTTGATAATAACGGTTATTTACGATTTCGCCAGAAGGTAGATTATGAAAATGCCCCGATTGTTGAAACGTATGATAAATCGCAGTATACAACCTATGCCGGCAGCGTTAAACGTTTAGACACGAAGGAACTATGTAACAAAGTAATCGTAGTGGCTGGTAACAATCGTGAAATAACGCCTCGAACAGTCCAATTTCAATCAGAAATATCGGCGAGAGATTACTAGAGTGGCGCGGCCACTCGGCGCATTTAATCACAACGGAGGAAGAGGCACAAAACCGAGCCGACTACGAATTACAGCGAGCCTCACAAATTGGCGAAGTTCAAGAAATAACGATATTGCCGAACTACTTACACGAAGCCGACGACGTATTACAACTCGTAGAGGACACGACAGCAACTAATGATAAATACGTGATTGAACGTTTGAATATACCGTTTCGAGTTGGCGAATACATGACGTTAGAAGCGAGGCGGGTGATATCGCTTGTTTAAAAATCTCGAGCAGTTTTGGCGTGGTATTGATCGAGTAATTAACGATAAGATTGATGCCAAATTGAAGCGGTATACTCATTTCGCAGATTACGGCGAGGTGGTGACAGTTGGAGGTTCAACGGCAGACATAAGGATTAACGTCAGTGTTGTTAAATCGGTGCCTTATCGCAGTGATCTGACGTTACTTACAAATGATAAGGTTGTGGTTTTAAGACTGAACTTTAACGCAAATGAACGATTAATTATAGACAAAATTTAGAGGCCGAAAGGGAAACAAAATGATGGAACGATGGGACATTTTCGCAAAACTAGGAATTGGCGTTGGAGGCTCAATATCAACGTATTTGTGGGGAGGATTTGACGGCTTAATGGTGTTTTTATTATCTGTAGTCATAATTGATTTTGTTTCGGGATTAATCGCGGGTGGCGTTGAGGGTAAGTTATCGAGCGCGATCGGCTTCAAAGGTATCGCAAAGAAACTCGCAATATTCATCAGGGTTGCAGTCGCACATTTAATCGATAACGCTATAGGCGACGGAAGTTATTTAATTCGGAATGCATCGATATTCTTCTATGCAGCGAACGAGGTGTTATCGATTATTGAAAACGCCGGACGAATCGGTGTGCCAGTGCCGGCAGTTATTTCGCAAGCAGTCGACGTACTAAAGAACAAAGGAGGCGTTAAGTAATGGCGAAACCACTAATAATTATTGACCCTGGGCACGGCGGAAAAGATCCAGGCGGCGGTTCGAATCAACACTGGAAGGAAAAAGACCTCGTATTAAAAATATCGCTATATTAATACGAAAGGTTTAAGGCGCTATGTGTTCCGGTTGCTTTGACTCGTGATTCTGATGTATATTTGTCGCCAAGTCATCGGACTTCAAAAGTTAAGTCAAGCGGTGCTAAATATTGCATATCAAATCATATTAACGCAGGCGGTGGCGATGGAGTTGAGACAATTCATTCGATTTACGCAGACGATGATTTACCGAAGTTATTGGCGCAGGAAATCGTAAACGAAGGTCAAAACATGCGTCGAGTATTTACGCGAACTCTATCATATAACAACAAGAAAGACTACTATTATATGCACCGGGATACTGGCGCAGTTAATACAACGATTGTAGAGTACGGGTTTGCCTATTCGAAAAAAGATGACGTGACGCAATTACTTAACGATTGGCAGGATTACGCGGAGGTGGTTGTGCGTGCATTTTGTCGTCATATTGGACATACGTATAAGCCAGTTGCAACGAAGCCAACGCCATTAGCCTACGAACAGGAATTAGAGGAAGCTATCGAATGGGCGAAGGCGGAAGGGATTTCGAATGGTGAACGATTGAATGTAGCATGTACGAGAGGGCAGTTATTTCTCATGTTATATAGGGCGTTGGCGAATAATAAATAGGTAAGCGTGGAAAGCTACGGACAATTGGTGAAACCCCCCACGAAAAAGCCCTGTTCTTAATTGAGAGGGGTTAATTCGGTGTGAATGCGATAGCAGACGGACGTGTGCCAACGTCGACGGTTGCATTTACCGAGTGCGTTTTTACGTCAATTACCGATAACGTGCCGTCATCGAGATTTCCAACGTACGCCAACTTACCATCAGATGTAAATTCGACAAAACTATGGTCGCTACCTGCTTGAATTGTTGCAATTACCGAGTGTGTTTTTGTATCAATAGCCGTTACTGTATCGCTACTAAGCGTACTTACATACGCTAGTTTACCATTCGGAGTAATTGAGATGTTGTTCGGTCTATCATTCTGATTAGCTACCGGTACAGTAGCGATAACAGAGTGCGTTTTCACGTCTATTGCAGATACAGAACCAGTACCACCTGTATTTCTGTTTACGACATAAGCAAGTTTCCCGTAAGGCGTAAACTTTACATCAGAGGGACGGTTTTTAACACTAACAGTTGCGATAACGGAGTGCCTTTTTGTGTCAATTATAGAGCAAGAATTACCGAAAATATTTGTCACATAAGCTAGCTTTCCATCCGGAGTAATTGCGATATTACTTGGCAAGCTTCCTACTGGAATAGTAGAGATAACGGAGTGAGTTTTTACGTCTATCACGGAAACGCTATTGTTGTTCGATGATCCGTTTACGACATAAGCGATTTTTCCATCTGGAGTAAACACGACAGAGTTTGGAGAAAAACCAACTTGAATGGTTACCAAAACCGAATGAGTCTTTGTATCAATAACCGAAACAACATTTTCCTGACCGCCCTCTAAACCCCCATGTACAACATAAGCGAGCTTTCCATCCGGAGTAATTGCGACCATCCTTGGCGCTCTAGGTACAGTAATAGTTGCTATAACCGAATGTGTTTTTGTATCAATTACGGACACACTGAATGAATTTTGATTTGTGACATATGCAATTTTTCCATCCGGAGTAAAGGCTACACTACTAGGACTTCCCCCTACTGAAACAGTAGCAATAACAGAATGAGTTTTAGTATCGATAACTGAAACTCCTCCACTATTATTCACAATATAAGCCAGTACCATCGTACCGACCTCCTTGCACTCGTTTATAACAAGTGTATGCGGTAATTTCCGTTGTGAGTATTGAAAAAGCCCCGTTCAAATGAGCGGGGCTAATTCGGTGTGAATGCGATAGCAGCCGGATTTGCACCAACATCGACGGTAGCAATAACGGAATGTGTTTTTACGTCAATAACCGATACAGTTCCTTCAATGTTATTTCCTACGTAAGCTAATTTTCCATCTGGTGTGAAGGAGATAAAACGTTGAGGTGGATTATTATTTTCTACTTGAATTGTGGCAATAACCGAGTGAGTTTTTATGTCAATAACTATGACAGTGTTTCCATTCGAAGTAGGTACATAAGCGAGTTTTCCGTCAGGTGTAATAACGATGCTGCTCGGCGCATCTTCGTTTCCAGTTAAAGGAATTGTTGTAATAACAGTATGAGTTTTTACATCAATTGCGGAAACTGAGCCAACACCACTCGGATTTGAATTTACAACATAAGCGAGTTTTCCATCCAGAGTAAAATCTACTTTGATAGGTGCTATTCCAACTACAACAGTAGCTATGACCGAGTGTGTTTTTACATCAATAACTGATACGATATTTCCTCCACTAACAGTTGCATATGCAAGTTTTCCATCCGGTGTAAAGGAAATTACATCTTGTGGGAAAAATACTATATTATTACCTATTTGCACGGTTGCAATAACTGAATGTGTCTTTGTATCAATGACAGATACTAAACTAACATTATCAATGCTATCTAAAATTAACACATAGGCGATCTTTCCGTCTGGAGTAATAGCGATATTAGCATTAGCTGGAATATTTATAGAAGGAATGGTTGCGATTACGGTGTGACTTTTAGTGTCTATAACAGTTACATTATTACTCTGTGACATACTAACAACATAAGCCAGTACCATCGTACCGACCCCCTTTTATTCGTTTATAACAGTGTATGCGGTGATTTTCGTTGCGAGTATTGAAAAAGCCCCGTTCAAATGAGCGGGGCAGTGCTAGTTCAGCAAGGCGAAGTATTTCTTCGCTTCATATTATGTATGTTTGGAGGTTGACTGTTGTTTGTATTTATTAATTAACCGTTGCAAATTTTTTTACATTGATAACATATCTTCGCTCGGGATGAACGCCATTCCGACCCCAAAGATCGCAACTACCCCCAGTTTATATTTACTTCTTTGGCGTTTACTTCTTTTAAATGAGCGTTGTAATACTTCCGGATTCTATATAACTCGGCGGCTGCCTTGTTACTGGATAGATTAAGCGGCATAGTAAATCGTAATAATGCTTCGTTATGAAAATAGTAAAAATCGTAATAATGACTCGGAAACGACTTTTTAATTTTTACCATTC
Organism: Cytobacillus sp. Hm23; assembly: GCF_051842895.1. Classification (NCBI taxonomy): domain Bacteria; kingdom Bacillati; phylum Bacillota; class Bacilli; order Caryophanales; family Bacillaceae; genus Cytobacillus; species Cytobacillus sp. Hm23. The sequence goes on along the minus strand of NZ_JBPXRQ010000008.1, from coordinate 17,390 downwards.
CTTCGTCAACTTTGAACGTTAACTCATCGTTTTCACCTAAACAACAGAGAGTTTCCTTCGCTTCTGAAATCGTGGATATCATTTTCAACTCTTCGTAAATGCCATAGTCACTCATTACGTGTTTGTCTCCTCCCGTTGTCTTAGCGCTTCTCTTTCAAATTGCGCAAACTCTTTCGTTTTATCTTCCTGCATTTTGACAAATTCGCGAATCCACACGATCTTTTTCTCGAAGTTCATAAACTCAATGATTACCATATCGAGCTGATCTTCGATGTAACCAACTACGCAACAAATGTGCCAGTGTCCGTTAACTTTATAAAAGAATGTTCGCGGTAATCTCTTAGTCGTTAAGTTCGATATGCCTAGTTCTACGTATTTAGTTTTCGCCTCTTCTTCGCTTTTGAAGTATACTTCCCTAGATGTTTCCACGGTATCTGGTCCTTCTCTTGAATCTTCTATACCAATAATCTATCATTTTTTACAGTTTACGACAATATGAATTAACTGAACTCTCGACCATAAACCACATTCGCCGTTTTTTTCCCGTGCTCGATCACGTCCTTAACCGCATTCTTAGCCCACTGCCTCGCTAAATCATCCGTACCACCGGCTTTAAAATGAAAGTCAACAATCATGCGAGGACTAAAAACGCAAAGTGTAAAAGCATCGTCTATGAGTATCCTCCTTTACAACGAAGTATTTTCGTAAGTTATTGCGTTCATATAATATGTAGGAACACGAAATATCACATTTCATAATTGCTCTCACGACACTACGCGTAAATTCTCTTTCGCCTTTTTGCATTCGATCGCCTCCGTCTATTTTCGTTGTTAATGACTTCTAATTTGCGATGAAACTTCCTTGTGACGATAAATTGAACGATTGCACCACGAACTTATGTTCGATTATGAAATCGTTATGGAGGCGATTAGTAATGACGATAAAAGACAGAGGAATCGTAAAATGGGCGCCAGCATTTCAGATGCCGGAACAAGGAAAATTGAAGCGCGAGGCTGAACGGGCGTATTACCACGTTGAAAAACCGACAGTTGACGAATATATGCTAACGAAGTGGGAGGAACGAATTTACCTCGCAATGGAATTTCATTACACCGTTAAGTTCAAGACGTGGCATGACGGGGCTATTTCGACATTAATTGGTGAAGTGCATTTCATTGATGATAGGGCACGGGAGTATGTCGTTGAAACGAATACCGGATTTAAGCGAGTGAAGTTTAGCGAAGTGGTGGGTGTTGAAGTAGACGTATATGACGGGTAAAAAAAAGCCGGTGTAAAAACCGGCTGTAGTTCTCATTTATTACCAAAAACTCGATTCAACGGTGAGTAAGTGTTGTGTTGCCTTTTTATATCAACGTCAGTCATTTGTACGTAACGTCGAACCATGTTCATATGTGAGTGACCAAGTATTTTTTTAAGCTAAACGGAACACCTCCGTATAGTATATAATACAATGCTCCAGTATGTCGAAATGTGTGCGGTGATACTCGCTTATCCTTAATTCCTGCAATCTTACCAACTAAGGCTATATCGTCACGAATAGTGCTTGTACTAATTTTTCGCCCCTCGTATGTTAGAAAAGCGTATTCACTATCGCAATCCTCCGTTTCAACCAAATACTCTTTAAGTAGGCGGATGGTTTTAGAAGAAAGTGGCACATAACTACCTACTCGCGTCTTAGTTTCGAGGCCCTCTAATTTTATAGTGCCTGACTTCAAATCGATATTATTACGTTTAAATTCAACTAGCTCTGAAACTCTTACTAACGTATCAAGTAATACGTACACAACAACCTTAGTGCGAAATCCAACGTAAGTCGAATCATCAATCGTGCCTATCATTCGCTTAACTTCCTCACTTGTAAATACTTCTATTATGTCTATCGGCGCTTTAATTGGTTTAAACCGTTTATGTACCGGCTCGTCTATCCAACCTTTTTCCTCGTACGCATAGCGCACAAATGCCCTCATAGTTCTGACTCGAATATTAATAGTTGCTGGCGCTAGTTCCATCTCCTCGGCCATGTGCGCAATCCAGCTGCAAAATAATTCTGTCGTCATTTCCTCGCGTGGAATATCATTTTCAACATACCGCATAAAATATTCGTAGTGAATATAGTATTCGTCGATAGTTCTATTTGCGAGTCCTTCGGCTTTCTTGAGATACATAAATTGTTCGAACATCTCGCTCATTGACATCGATAAATCTACGCGTTCTCTTGAGGAATTGTCGCGATTGTATCTTCTCGTAATAGTTTTTTTACGCATAAAAATAACCCCTTTCAATTTTTGAAAGCGGACAGTTTCATCGTCAGACTATAACGGTTTTTCATTACGGATCATAACAGTCTTTCTTAAAACCGGGCGAAATCCGTTAGGGGAATCTCGCACAAATCACCGTATAAAATCATCGATCAAATCACTAGAAACCCTTATGCCGAAAGGTATGTTGGCGGGACTGCATGGGAATCGAACCCACCAAAGACGACACGCGCCTCTCAAACGGTTTTGAAGACCGCGGCACTCACCAGATGTACACCCAGCCCCACAATGATTAAAAATAGGATAATTAATAGTAATTTACGAGTACATTATACAATCCACTACATAAAATCTGCAAGAGAAATTTTTTGCATATATTAATTTTAAGATTAATAGATTAAGACAAGGAATCTGTTTATTATATATAAATAATAATAATATTAAATAATTTAATGGTGATAGTTAAGATATATGTCTCCGCAATATTGACACTAGTACTTGAATACCATAGCAAAACAAGAGCTATGCAAGTACAAATTCCTATTTTTATAATTATAAGATAAAAAAGGAAAATAATGTTTTTATATATGTTATGATAATAAATAATAATATAGCCCATTAAAGGACAGTGAACAAGCTTAAGAAACGCTTAAAAAAAACTGAAAATTAAGAATAATTAGATGTAATTTACTTTTTTTACTCCAATAAACTCAATCCCCTAATATATTTATTAAACCATCTACCCACTATTAGAACTATTGCTTCTAATTTCTATCAAACCTATATTATGCAATTGAATATAGTATTAATTCTTTTTTAACTGCTATCTACACAGTCACATGCTTAGGTTTAGTAAAATTGTAAAGGAAGTTAAGTAGAATTTTAGTGTTTTATAACTAAAAGGAGGTTGAGGTGAGAAATGCTACTTGAAACCGTGTTAATTTCGGCGATAGTAGGGGGGGTTACGGGAATCATTGCCCATCTCATTCGCAATAAAAGAGTTCTCATCTTCCCCAAAAAAAGGACAGAGCCAAAAGGTTATGATGTTGGTTTTATTGCGGACTTTTTAATAGGTGCAGTGGCTGCAGTTTTAGCTACAACATATTTATTTTCACCGTGTAATGTTACAGATTTAGTCGGTATCTCAATATTATCAGGAATGGCAGCTGAAAATATATTATTACATCGAGAAATTAAAACTGAGCGAACAAAAGTAGATGGACTTGAACGTGTTAAAAAAAGGTTAATGTAGTCGCATGAATGATCCAACGATTAAAGGTTTTTATGATATAATAGCAGTACTGATAAATTAACGGAGGTCTTTTCATGCGAGGATTAGCAAAGCATCTAACTGAAGCAGAGAAAGAGCAGGTTGATCGGCTAACAGAAAAAATGAAGAATGCCTTAACTGAAGAAGAAGTACAGTATTTTGAAAACAAGATCCATGATCTATTAGATGAAGTTGAAAAACGTGTAACTAACCTAGATATGCAAAAGGCAATAGAAGAACAAGCAGCTACCATTGCGTAATATTTGTCCTTGGCATACATGGCATATATCATACATTAATTGCCAAGTATTCGTGTTGTGACATTCAAAAATTATGCTTTGAAAATAGTGTGATTAGTGTTTTTTTAAATGCTATCTAAGAGGTCTATACAATAGCTTATTACTTTATCAGTCTTAAAATAATACAAAGATAAATTACAATGTAAAATTGTGATTGAGTTGCAGGTGATGTTACGTGACAGAGCAGCATTATACGATCGGCCTAGCTGGTCATATAGATCACGGAAAAACAGCTTTAACGAAAGCGTTGACAAATGTAGATACTGACATATTGAAAGAGGAGAAGGAACGCAAGATTACTATAGAGTTAGGGTTTGCACCTTTGCACCTTCATGAAAACATGATAGCCTCAATCATTGATTGTCCAGGTCACGAACGGTTTATTAGACAGATGATCTCGGGAGTGGCTGGCATAGATGTTGTTGTTATTGTTATTGCAGCCGATGAAGGTGTCATGCCACAAACAAAGGAACACCTAGAAATATTATCGTTTTTAGGAATTAAACATGGAATTATTGCAATTACTAAAATAGATACAGTAGATGATGAAATGCTTGAACTCGTTAAAGAAGATATTCATTCAGAGTTACAAGGGACAGTTTTTGAATATGCTCCAGCCCTGTTAGTTGATAGTTTGTCAAATAAGGGAATTGATGAGCTTAAAGAAGTATTACTAAAACTATTACGGACAATCTCTCCACGAAATACAAGAAATGTATTTCGATTGCCAATCGACCAAGTTTTTACGTTAAAAGGTCAAGGCACAGTCGTAAGAGGAACAGTGTTTGATGGGTCTGTGCGGGAAGATGAGCAAGTAACGATATTACCTTCAAACCAAAGAGCAAATATAAGGCAAATGCAAATGCATAGCAAACCAGTAGATGAAGCTTGGGCTGGACAAAGAATAGCTATAAATGTATCGTCCTTACGTGATGAAGTGAAACGTGGTGAGGTTTTAGTTTCTTCTTCAGAATCTTATTTAGTGACAAATACGATTGATATTGCACTTTCACTTAGTAAGCATGTTAAGCACACACTAAAACAAAGGTCTCTAGTAAAATGCCACATTGGAACAGCTGAAATCATGGCGAAAATTGTTTTCTTTGATCGTAATGAAGTAAATAGTGATGAAGTTCATGAAGAAATTCTCTGTCAACTCCGTTTAGCAGAGTCAACGGTTGTGACAAGAGGAGATCGTTTTATAATTCGTAGGCCTACTCCAGTAGAAACAATTGGTGGAGGATGGGTAATTGACCCTAATGGTCAGAAATACCGTTTTGGCAAAGATACGGTATCTATGTTGCATAGCAAAATGAAAGGGACTCCGAAAGAACGTTTAATAGATATGATCGAACAAGCTGGTATCATTTCCATATCTGACATTAATAAGCGTAGTTCGATTAACGAACGCCTGGTAGGTGAATTGGTCTTACATCCAGAGTTTGTTGTTATTAAAAAGAACCAAGTTACTCTAAATGCTATTATCCTTAATATAATTGAAGAGATGAAATCATATTTACATACTTACCATGTTCGTTATCCACTAAGAACAGGAATCAACAAAGCGGAATTACTTCAACACTTTTCAACCAAATATCCAACACAAGTGCTTGATTTTGTACTTACTCAAACGTCGGATCAAGATATATTTATTAAGAAAGAGCAATATATCTCAATGCATTGCTTTACTCCTAGTTATCCTAAACAATGGGCAAAACGAATGGAGAATATGATTCAAATGATCCGAAAGGACGGAATTACAGTTCTGTCTTGGGAAGAATATGTAAAACAATCAGGAATACCTAATACGGAAGCTGACGAACTAAGAAATCATTTGATATTTACTGGAAAACTTATAGGAATAAATGGTAAATACTATATTCATTTTGCAGCGTTACAAGAAGCTATTGCAAAGCTACGCTCACATTTTCCGAAACAGTTTGAGCTCAAAGACGCTAAAGATGTTCTCCAACTATCTAGGAAGTATTTAGTACCATTACTTGAACTATTTGATAAGTTAAAATATACGACAAGAGAAGACTCTAAACGAGTATGGGTTCAAATAAGAAGTAGCGGTTCAGAATAGATTCCCGCTGCTTCTTCAGTTTGGACCTTTTGTTATATCATTTCATGGCTTGTGAACAGCTTAGTTTGTAAATGTTTAACTATTATTTCTCGTGTACAGGTCCAATTAAAGTAAAAAACTTATTGCACGAATATAAACTTATCTTCTTTTTCTATTACACGCCCGATAATCGCTGCGTCTTCAATACCATTATTATGTAGCTCTTCTACATACGATTTTGCATCGTTTATAGGCATACTTATAAAGAGCCCACCCGAAGTAATGGCATCACATAATAGTAACTGTTCAGTTTCAGTGATGTTCGTACCATATGTCACAGATTGTTTCAGCCATTGATGATTGGCTTTTGAGCCTCCTGGTATTACTCCATTTTCTGCTAGCTTATGTGCACCATCTAATAGAGGTGTTTTCGAGTAATCAATTAACATGCTTACATTGCTTCCTCGCGCCATTTCACTTGCATGTCCAAGTAATCCGAATCCTGTTATATCAGTAACAGCACTTGGTGTATATTTTTGTAGTAAATCAGCTGCCATCTTGTTCAATTGAGCCATGGTTGCTGTAACTTGTTTTGTCTGGTCGAGTGTTGTTTTATCGCGTTTAATGCCAGTTGTTAAAACTCCTACACCGAGTGGTTTCGTAATCACCAATACATCTCCAGGTGTAGCACCAATATTTTTCCATATTTTATTCGGGTGAACAAAGCCAGTAACAGATAATCCAAATTTAGGCTCTTGATCATCAATGGAATGCCCACCAATAATTAGTGCATCTGCTTCTGCCACCTTATCAGCAGCTCCCTTTAAGATTTGTGCTAGAATTTCTGCCCCTAGTTTGTTGATTGGGAAACCGACAATGTTTAATGCTGTTCTTGGCGTAGCTCCCATCGCATACAGGTCACTCAATGCATTCGCAGCTGCAATTTGACCAAACATATATGGATCGTCAACGATTGGAGTAAAGTAATCTAAAGTTTGTACTAATGCTAGTTCATCAGTTACTTTGTAGGCTCCTGCATCATCAGATGTTTCATGCCCGACGAGAAAGTTTGGGTCATTCTTTTGTTCAGGTAAATAGCGCAAAACTTGCGCTAGGTCTTGTGGACCAATTTTACAGCCTCAACCAGCTTTTGTTGATAATGCAGTTAAACGGATTTTTTCATGTTCACTCATCATCTTCACCTCCGTTAATAAAAGTATAGACTGACAATAAAAAAAAACCAATAGTTTAAGTAACTTTACGATATAATAATGGATGTACTACAATAAAAGTGGATGCAAAATATTTGCATTCACATGTTAATTTGGCATATGTTGAAATAATTAATTTAGTACTGGAGGAATAGTTGTGAAAAATTATAAAGTATCCGTAGAATTTTGTATGCAGTGAAACTATGCACCTAGAGCTGCGAGTTTCGCAGAGAAGTTGTTTTCTCATTTTTATTCTCAAATAACAAGTCTTGAGCTTATCCCGAGTTCAGGTGGTGCTTTCGAAGTTTCAGTTAATGGTGAGAAAATTTATTCAAAGCTTGAAACTGGTGAACATCCGGATGCCAATGAAATTATAAATATGATTGAGCAAAAAGAATAAATGGAATAAGAAGTGAACATGTTCAAAATAACATAAACATTGGTGTATGATGTGGAAACTTTATTCCAACTGACCGAGACTGCAAAATCTTCAATTCTTCAATTCTTCTTCTCGGTATGGATACACTTATAAAGCAATCAGATCAATTTAAAAAGCATCTGTTCACAGCTAGTGACTGATGCTTATTTTTGTGGTCAAATTTCCTACCATATTGCGTGAAGATGAATATGATATTACTGTATGTTAATATGTTTTGTTTGAACATTTGTTTTAGCTTCTTTACTAATATAAATTTCTAAAATGTCATTATGAAACAGTGCTTTTATTGCTTTCGATTCAATAGAAAATGGAAGAATCACGTTTCTTTCAACTACCTCTTGCTCATTTTTGTTAACGAGAATTGACACCTCATTATTGTGTCTTGTTATATTAATGTGCTGTTTTTTCACATTAGGTAATTCTGCTTCGACTATATATTCATGTTCAGTCTCAAATAAATCAACTCTAAATTGCTGCTCGTCAAGAATCTGATAGAAAGAGTCATGAAAAAATTGCTCCATCCAATCTTCAATACATTGGATTTGCATCGCTTTAGGATATTTGTTATTAACCATTTGAATTATCCTCCAGAAATATACTATTGGATATGATATGATGATTGAACGAAAAAGGTGTCAACGATTAAAATGGTTAAAATATAATTGATAAAAAATGGACAGGGGAAGATTCCATGAGAATTGATTTATTAAGACAATTACCACCAATACATATATTGCAAAAAAACAATCAATTTTTTACTATGCTATTAGAGTTTAATATTGACGAGCAGACGTTGACTCAAGTTATTCAAACCGAAGTGAATCAATTGAGAGAACAGCTTTTATCTAATGAATATATCATTCAATTTCATGGACAGGCCTCCATGGTTAATCATATATTTACTCAAGTTAAAGCTAAACTACAGTCAATGTCTGAATATCATTTACAAAAAGTAGTTAATGCTACGGGAGTGATCCTACATACAAACTTAGGAAGAGCCCGCTTAAGTGATTCAGCTGTAAAGAGGGTAGTAGAAATTGCATCAAATTACTCCAATTTAGAATTTGATCTAGATTCGGGGACAAGGGGTTCTCGGCATGACATCATTGAGAAGATTATTAGCCAAGTGACAGGTGCTGAGGCTGCGATGGTTGTCAATAATAATGCCGCTGCTGTATTTTTAGTATTAAGAGCATTAGCAAAGGATCGAGAGGTCATTGTGTCCAGAGGGCAGCTTGTTGAGATCGGGGGTTCATTTCGAATCTCAGCTATTATGGAGGAGAGTGGAGTATCCCTTAAAGAAGTTGGGACGACAAACAAAACTCATCTACACGATTATGAAGAAATAATTAATGAGCAAACTGCGATGATCATGAAGGTGCATACGAGTAACTTTAAAACGATTGGATTTACTAAAACAGTACCTACACAAAACCTTGTACAACTTCGAGAAAAATATGAAGACATTATATTTTATGAAGATCTTGGTAGTGGGAGTTTATTTGATTTTCAGAAAAATGGCATTGGGGATGAGCCTGTTGTAAGAGACATCCTTGAACAAGGAGTTGACTTAGTATCTTTTAGTGGAGATAAATTATTAGGGGGTCCTCAGGCAGGAATAATTGTTGGGAAAAAGCCTCTTATTGATCTGCTAAAAAAACATCAGCTTGCGCGGGTCTTAAGAGTTGATAAAATGACTTTTGCAGCACTTGAAGATACACTTTTGTCATACCTGAAAGGTAATATACTTGAGATCCCAACATTGCGAGATATATTGGAAACGACTGGAGCAATTAAACAGCGTTCTGAGCATTTTATAGAATTGGTTAACACCAAAACAAATGATTATAAGTTCGCTTTATTAAAAGATGAATCCGAAATTGGCGGAGGAACAATGCCAGGAGTTACTCTCCCTACATATGTTGTAACAGTAGAGCACCATAGCAAATCGTCTCAACAGCTATCACAACAGTTAAGAAGGAGCACACCGAGCATTGTTACTAGAATTAATAAAGGCAAGATCGTACTAGATTTTAGAACTGTGACTTTAGAAGAGGCAAATGTAATAGTTGATATATTACATAGGATTTCATAATTTTTTACATATCATGTCCTTTATTATGCTTCTGTCTCGTATGGTTATGATTTTTCACTTTTTTCGATCCGTCTAATGGTTCAGGCTGGCCGGGGTTTTCACCATCAGGAGCATTTTTTCGAATTCCTTTAGTATTATTTTCATCCATGGATAAATCTCCTCCTTCTTTTTTAGGATGACAGTAAAGTTTTTTTTTATTCAATGAATAGATATTAGAGGCTTTGTCTATACTAGCTAAGAAAGTTCCATCTATTTGAAGGAGTTGACAATAAGTGCCTTATCATAAAAATAAACAGCAAGCTTTTCAAGCTGCACAACAAGGTACAGAGGAAGTTAAGGACGTATACAATAATATCGTAGAGAATCGAGCGGATTATGGTTCTGAATTAAAACATTTATCTAATGAAATTAATGAAGCTTACGAACAAATAAATAATGCACTTGAAGTTGCCTCTGAAAACCAAAAGCCAAAACTTGAGCAATTTCAGCAAGATTTACACACGATTGTAAATGAAATCAATAATACACCTTAAACCTGCATTGGCAGGTTTTTTTGTCTTTACAATTTAAATTTCATTGTTTTTTGTGTTCTATTAGAATCAATTTTTGTGCTTTGAACTTATTTTATGTATTAAAGAAACAGCCATTTCACAAGAGAAGAGGTGTATATTCTTGCGAAATGGCACTTGTCCTTGAAATTTTGTTCAGAATATTTTTTTATGATGTAATGTTATATAAAACAAGGTTCGTGCATTAATCATGATTAAAATTTACGAAAAGGTCTGGTTCTTTATTGATTTTTCTTTCTCTTCTTATTGTTTGCTCTTTGCTCAGCTGTCAATGGCTCATTTTGCATTTCTTCATTATAACCCGCACCCATTCCTTGTGATTTTGCATCATTCATACCAGGGATGACATGGTTTGCTTTACGTTTGCCCATTTCTTCACCTCCATCATCTTTATAATTACAATTTTTGCTGATAAATTGCAGACACTACTATTTTTTATTTGCAAGGGAAAAAATATGTATAATAAGGGAAACTTATCATTTTCAATAACATTATTGATATTTACTTATAATCTTCCTTGTATTAAGATGGATGAGAAGTAATTTAGAATTGGGAGAAAAAATGATATTTTTCGATAATACTCTCAACTAATTATTGAACATATTAATAATATGTTCAAATTAATGTGCGCTCAGAAGGGTTTTTGAGACTACATTCTTAAAATTTCGACACAGGGGGAAGGACAAATGACAAAGCAAGACGTTTTTCAAGCACGTTCTTCATTTGAAGTTAATGGAAAAAAGTATAATTATTTTCAATTAAATTCTTTACAAAAATTAGGTAACATTACTCGCCTACCATATTCTATTAAAGTTTTGTTGGAATCAGTCTTACGTCAAGTTGACGGTCGAGTAATTACAAAAGATCATGTGGAAAATTTAGCTAAATGGGGTACTAAGGATATAAAAGCAATAGATGTACCTTTTAAGCCATCACGTGTTATTTTACAGGATTTCACAGGGGTACCAGCTGTCGTTGATTTAGCATCACTGCGTAAAGCTATGGCAGATATGGGTGGAGATCCAGATAAAATTAACCCTGAAATTCCAGTAGATTTAGTAATTGATCACTCTGTACAGGTTGATAAAGCAGGTAGTGCAGATGCGTTAAACTTTAACATGGATTTAGAATTTGAACGAAATGCAGAGCGTTATAAATTTTTAAGCTGGGCTCAAAAATCTTTTGATAATTATCGTGCTGTACCACCAGCTACTGGTATCGTTCACCAAGTAAATTTAGAGTATTTAGCAAATGTTGTTCAAGCGGTTGAAGATGAGAATGGCGAATTTATTGCTTATCCTGATTCGCTTGTTGGTACGGATTCACATACGACAATGATCAATGGTATAGGAGTTCTAGGCTGGGGTGTTGGTGGTATAGAAGCAGAGGCAGGTATGCTAGGACAACCATCTTATTTTCCAGTTCCTGAAGTCATCGGTGTGAAGCTAACAGGAGCTTTACCGAATGGCACTACAGCGACTGATTTAGCATTAAAAGTAACTCAGGTACTTCGTGCTAAAGGTGTTGTAGGAAAATTTGTTGAGTTTTATGGACCAGGTGTTGCTGAATTACCACTTGCAGATCGTGCGACAATTTCTAATATGGCTCCAGAATACGGGGCAACTTGTGGTTTCTTCCCAGTTGATGAGGAAGCGCTTGAATATATGCGTTTAACAGGTCGTTCAGAAGAACAAGTGAAAGTTGTAGAAGCTTACTGTAAAGCTAATGGTATGTTCTTTACAGCTGATGCAGAAGATCCTATCTTTACTGATGTGGTTGAGATCAACTTATCAGCAATAGAAGCAAACCTTTCAGGACCAAAACGTCCACAAGATTTAATACCACTTACTAAAATGAAGGAAGCATTTAATACAGCTTTAACAGCAGAAGCTGGTAACCAAGGATTTGGGTTAGATAAAGCTGAATTAGATAAAAAAGTAGCTGTTAAATTAGCAAACGGTAATGAGACAACGATGGAAACTGGTGCGATTGCGATTGCTGCTATCACATCTTGTACGAATACTTCAAATCCATATGTTTTAGTGGGAGCTGGATTAGTAGCGAAAAAAGCAGTTGAAAAGGGCTTGCAGGTTCCTGAATATGTAAAAACATCATTAGCTCCTGGCTCTAAAGTTGTTACTGGATACCTTAAAGATGCTGGTTTACTCCCATACTTAGAGCAACTTGGTTTTAACGTAGTAGGTTATGGTTGTACAACATGTATCGGTAACTCAGGTCCATTGGCAGAGGAAATTGAAGAAGCAGTTGCGAAAAATGATTTATTAGTTACTTCAGTACTTTCTGGTAATCGAAATTTTGAAGGCCGTATTCATCCTTTAGTCAAAGGAAATTACTTAGCATCACCTCCATTAGTTGTTGCTTACGCTCTTGCAGGTACTGTTGATATTGAATTGCAAAAAGATGTAATTGGAAAAGATAAAGACGGTAACGACGTTTACATGAACGAAATTTGGCCAACTATGGAAGAAGTAAAAGAAGTCGTTAATCAAACTGTTACACCAGAATTGTTTAGAAAAGAATACGAACAAGTATTTGATGACAATGAGCGTTGGAATGAAATAGAGACTTCTGAAGAAGCATTGTATAGTTGGGATGAAGATTCTACTTATATTCAAAATCCACCGTTCTTTGAAGGGTTATCAAAAGAGCCAGGTACAGTACAAAACTTAAAAGGCTTACGTGTAGTTGCTAAATTTGGAGACTCTGTCACAACAGACCATATTTCACCTGCTGGGTCAATTGGTAAAGATACTCCTGCTGGTAAATATCTACAAGAACAAGGTGTAACGCCACGAGACTTTAACTCTTACGGTTCTCGACGTGGAAATGACCGAGTGATGACAAGAGGTACATTTGCTAATATTAGAATACGTAACCAAATCGCTCCAGGTACAGAAGGCGGTTGGACCACTCATTGGCCAACTGGCGAGATCATGTCAATATATGAAGCATGTATGAAGTATAAGGAAGATGATACAGGACTTGTTGTATTAGCTGGCAATGACTATGGAATGGGAAGTTCACGTGACTGGGCTGCTAAAGGAACGAACCTTCTAGGAATCAAAACTGTCATTGCTGAAAGCTTTGAACGTATTCATCGTAGTAATCTTGTTCTTATGGGTGTTCTACCACTACAGTTTAAACAAGGTGAAAGTGCTGAAAGCTTAGGGTTAACAGGGAAAGAAACAATCGAAGTTGCTATCGATGAATCTGTAAGCCCACGAGACCATGTAAAAGTGACAGCTACTGATGAAGCGGGTAATCAAAAAGAATTCGAAGTACTTGTGAGATTTGATAGTGAAGTTGAAATTGACTACTATCGCCACGGTGGTATTTTACAAATGGTTCTTCGTGACAAATTACACGGATAATTTAGAATATACTAAGTAAGTTAAAAAGGGTCTGACTAATTCTATATAATGTGAAAGGGAGTATACCAACATTTTTGCATAATATAGTATAAAGGTCTGGCCCTTTTTCTTTGTATAGCTGTTTATTTTGCAGTAGTTAAACTCTTAACAAAAAGGTGTTCTTAACAGCTTTTTAGCTTAAATGTAAGGACATCAAAAATGATCTTATTGTAGCAATATCAATTATAGTTAATATAATGACAAACCTGTTAAAAGTATGTAGCAACAGGTAAAAATCGTACATAAATTAATTAGTTTGAATAGTAGAAGAAAAAGGGACAACTACCTGTTTGTTTATCAAAACCCTTGGTTAGATAATATAGTCCAACTGCCAAATTTATTATGTTCAATATCTTTATTGTTATGATGAAATCAACTTCTTTTTTGTTTAGAACAGTTTAGTATATAATCTAACGGTGTAGGGTAGTTTGTAGTATAGAAAGAGAAAGGAGATTCAAATATGCGTAGTGAAGAAATTCAACTAGCTTCAAGGCCACAAGGTGTTCCAAACAATGATAACTTTAATTTTGTCGAAATTAATTTACCCGCTCTCAATTCTGGGGAAGTCCTTTTAAAAACTTTATACTTATCTGTAGATCCATATATGAGAGGAAGAATGAGGGAAGGGAAGTCTTATGCTGCCCCATATGAACTGCATCAACCAATCGTCGGTGGTGTCATAAGTGAAGTAATGGAATCAAAGTCAAAGAAATTGATAAAAGGGGATATCGTTGTAGGTTTTCAGAAATGGGCTAGAAATCAAGTTGTTCATGAATCAGAGCTCCAGAAAATTGATCCATCCCTTGCACCAATTTCGACTGCGTTAGGAATTCTCGGTATGACTGGCTTAACCGCATATTTTGGTTTACTAGATATTGGTGAACCGAAAGAAGGAGAGACTGTTGTAGTATCGGGAGCTGCAGGGGCTGTTGGTATGATCGTTGGGCAGATTGCGAAGATCAAAGGCGCTCGTACAGTTGGGATAGCTGGTTCTCAAGATAAAATCGACTACTTACTAAATGAGCTTAAATTTGATGAAGCTATAAACTATAAGAGTGAACATTTCAAAGATGAATTAGCAAGCGCATGTGCAAGTGGGGTAGATGTCTACTTTGAAAATGTTGGAGGGAATGTGTCTGATGAAGTATTTAAACATTTAAATGTACATTCACGCATCCCAGTGTGTGGAGCGATTTCTGCATATAATTTGCAAGAAGACATTGGACCTCGCATTCAAACTACTTTAATTAAAAACCGCACTTTAATGAAAGGGTTTCTAGTAGGTGATTATGCACATCGTGCTAGTGAAGGGATTCTACAATTAGCACAATGGTTAAAAGAAGGAAAATTAAAATATGAAGAAACGATTATCGAAGGGTTTGAGAATACACCTGAAGCATTTATTGGCTTATTTAAAGGTACAAACTTAGGCAAATTATTAGTGAAAGTTGCTGAGCCGTCAGATCATTAACATAAGAAGTGCTTACAATAAAAGCGTTGATTTTTGACGCTTTTTTGTAAGGTTATTTTTACGGTAAAGGCTCCTTTTCGAATTAATTGTAAGAGCTAAGCAGATTTATAACAAAAGTTCACCGCATCTTTTCTTTTCTAAAGACAATAAAAATTCTATAATATACATCGGTGATTGAATGTGAGTGGTAAAAGCAATAAAGCTTACGCAAAGAGCCTTGTTAGAGGCTAATTTCGATATTGATAGTTGTTTTTCGTCATAAGAGTAAACACACAAAAAATTATTAGCGTTCGAGGCATCTTTTTTCACTAAAGACTATAAAAGATCTATAATATACATCAGTGATTAATGTAAGTAAAAAAAAGCAACAAAGTGTACGAAAAGAGCCTTGTCATAAAATGTTTATAAAGAGAAATATTATTATTACATATAAACATTTATAATAAATCATATAACGTTACATGAGTTTTCACCATGGTATTTAAGGAGCGTTGGAATGAAAAAAATAATAGCTGTGATCTTAATAATAGGTTTTATTGGAGTAAGTATTTGGCAAGTAGTATCTGCTGGAAAAAATGGTAGCATTGAAGAAGTTGGCAAACAGTTTGGAAATGATACTGAAACAGCTCATGTTGATGAAAAAACTAGTAACGCAGAGGCAGCTGTTGAAGGTATTGCAGTAGGAAATAAGGCTCCTGATTTTGAATTACCTACTTTAAATGGCGAATCAATAAAGCTCTCTGACCTGCAAGGAAAAAAAGTAATAGTGAACTTTTGGGCAACTTGGTGTCCACCATGTAAAGAAGAGATACCTGATTTTCAGTTGTTTCATGAAGAGTACGGCTCTGATGTTATGATCTTAGCGGTAAATGTTGATCCAGAATATGATGTTGAAAGTTTTGTGGATGAATATAAAATGACTTTTCCTGTTCTGTTAGATGAAGATGATAATGCTAATAGGATTTTTCAAGTATTATCAATTCCGACTACGTATTTTATTGATAGTAATGGGATAATTAGAAATAAGTTTGTGGGTCAACTGTCTTATGAAAAGATGGAAAAGTTTATTGATGATATGAATTAGAAACGATGTTTTGTTAATCCGACAAAGAAAATAAACGAGTGTAGGATTTATGATAATGCTGCTGAAAATGGAAGGCTCTGTTCATAAACTTTGTTGTTATAATTAATGATTATGGACAGTATCGAGTTTTAAGAAACTCAATAATTACAATAGTAGAAAAGATGTCGTTATTGCTAATCGTTTTAGTACTAATATGTTAGAATGAATAACAACAATCTTTGCAAAACAGTCAAATGTAAAAAGTAAGGAAAAGAAACTTATCAAAGAAGTTTCTTTTTTTGTGTTTATATAATAATGATTTTTCGAAAAGTTGTAATAATTTATACGTTTGTTGGGTAATACTAACGTTAAAATAAAATATAAAGGATGGTGAGAAAATTGCGAAAAATTAAAAAAGTCACTTTTGAGGAATTAGTACGAGAAAATAAAAAAGAATTATTAAAAGATCAAGAGGCATTAGAGAAAATTGAATTAAAGCTCGAACAAAAAATGATCAGAAAAATCCAATAGTTTCAATGATGAAAACTTTTGCTCCTTTCATACATGAATAAGGTCAACTTGACCATAATAAATGATGAAAAGGGGGGGTTATACATGGCTAAACAGTTTAATGATAAACGTAGTCATTATACACCAAATCATATCGGAACTCAGCCTAGAGGCTTCGGTGGTAATAAAGGAAAAAAAATGCAAGATCAATCTGGTGAAAAACCAGATGTCATACAAACCAAAGGTGAATGAAGTTAGTATATATTGTGGTTTTGAGCGCTTTGTAATTAGTTCATTATAGACTCTACACAGAAGATCAATAATTGTATGTGTACTGGTAAAGCAAAAGCATAGTCATGAATAAGTTAGAGGCCTAAAATCGCTTCTAGCTTTTTTTACGAGTATTTATTCATAAACTATTACCATATAAAGGGTGTTTTGCTAGATCATTATTAATATAAGGTTGAAAAAAAAATAGCGACGCATTCCCCTTCAAAATCTATTTGATTTAGTGGGGGTTAGTCGCTAAGGTCTTCATTCACCTTGTTCTTCAATGTATTTTTTTATTGTGTCAATGGTAGCTCCTCCTGTAGTTAAAACCATATAACTACGGTTCCAAAAATAAGGTTTCCAATAGTATTTCGAAAGTTCCTTTTGGAACTCTTTTCTTATATATCTTGATGTTACA
>NZ_JBPXRQ010000007.1:0-196680 GCF_051842895.1 Cytobacillus sp. Hm23 | reverse complement strand
CATACCCTAATCTCGAGGTCATACTCCGATAGCAGAAATGCACTTCGGTTTAATCACTCGAGAATCCCACTGATGCCGTAAGACTATCAGCTTGCTCCTTTAGGGGTGGGAGTGTCAAACCCTCATTGTTATTAATAGATCTTCATCTGGTGTGACAAAGACCGTTTGCTGGTTGTCATAAATAACATAGCCTGGTTTTGATCCATTTGGTTTTTTCACGTTTCGAATTTTTGTGTAATCAACAGGTACAGAACTTGAATGCTTTGCTTTACTAAAATATGCTGCGAGATTAGCTGCTTCTAAAATCGTTTGATCGGAAGGTTGATCATGTCGTATAACAACATGTGAACCTGGTATATCTTTTGTATGTAGCCATACTTCTTCCTTTCTTGCGACTTTACTCGTTAAATAATCATTCTGCTTATTGTTTTTCCCCACAAGTATTTCTGTCCCGTCACTTGCTTTATAACGTTCAATTTGGGGCTTGTCTAGTTTATTTTTCTTTTGGCCCTTGTGCTTTTTAGATCTAATATATCTTCCTTCAACAAGCTCTTCACGGATTTCTTCGATATCGCTAGCAGTTGCAGATTGAATTTGTTGCTTAAGTGAATCGAAATATATCACTTCTTCCTCAGCATGGCTAATTTGTTCATGAATGAAGGCTATGGATTTTTTTGCTTTTTGATACTTAGTGTAGTAGCTTTGGGCATTATCTGCAGGTGTTTTTCTTGGATCTAAAGGTATTGTTATAGTAGTTCCGTTTTCGTCGTAATAGTTCACTACGTCAACTTCACTATCACCTTGGTTAACCATAAATATATTCGCTGTCAACAACTCACCGAGTAGTTTATATTGATCAGCATTTTTGGCTTTATTTAATGAGTTAGTTAATTTTTTTATCTTTTTTTCGTTTTTCTTTCTTTCATTATCAATAAAACGTTCTAGGTCTACTGCTCTTTGCTTTACCCTCTCTCGGTCCGCCTTGCCATAGTAGTATCGATCGAGCAACGTGCTGAGTGATGAAAAAGTTTTAACTTCTCCCTTTATATGGTCTAAAGGGAATATATAAAAACTCTCTTTCAAATCATCCCTTGTTATTTGAGGAGAAATATCCATATTTTTCACTTTTTGTATGAGAGTCAAAAACGCTTTAGGTAATGAATTTCTGTTTGCAATTCCAGCTTGTGACATGACTTCTTTGGCGAACATGGGAGAAACCCCAGCAAACGTATTAACTAGTTGTTGATCAAGTTTACCAGTGTTAAAATCGAGTTTTTTCAATATACGATCTTCAGTTACTGAAAAAGGATTTTCCTTATCTTGTGATGGCGGTGCAACATACTCAAACCCAGGTAAGATTGTTCTGTGACGATTTAAGGCTGGTGTTATATGTTTAATGGAATCAAGAATCACCTGCTCATCTTTGTCAACTAGAATAATGTTACTATGCCTTCCCATTAATTCAATAATTAATTGTTTATGAGAAACATCACCTATTTCATCCTTCCCTTTTAACTCAATAATCATAATTCTATCAAGTCCAACCTGTTGAATGCTTTGGATTATACTACCCTCTATATGCTTTCTTAGCAACATACAAAACATCGGTGGCTCAGGTGGGTTGCTGTATTGCTCTTCTGTCAAATGTATTCTCGCGTATGTGGGATGAGCAGAAATTAGTAATTTTTGATTTTTTCCTTGCGAACGAATTTGTAGTATTAATTCATTTTGAAAAGGTTGATAAATACGGCTAATACGGCCATTTAATAATAATTGTTCTAATTCGTTAGTTATCGCATATGTAAACAGACCATCAAAGGACATTGTCATTCACCCAATTCTATTTCTAATTTTGTTTTGCGTAATTTCTATTAAAACAAACCCTGTCCATCATTTGAATACTCATTAACATGAAAAGTATAGCATTTTTTTGGACAAGTGCGAATAAGCTGTCCTTAGAGATAATTGAAATAACCGTATAGTATAAGGGGTGAAGGTTGGGTGAACTGGCATGAAATGCGCTTAGAAGAAGTGGAAAAAGTGATGAATTCCAACTCTGAAACAGGCTTAACAGAGCAAGAAGTAAACCAACGGCAACAAAAAAGTGGTTTGAATGAATTGGATGAAGCCGAGCAACCTTCTGCTTTTTTATTGTTTTTAGCACAATTTAAAGATTTTATGGTTTTAATACTTTTGATTGCAACTTTTATTTCTGGATTGTTAGGTGAGTATATTGATGCCATTGCAATCATTGCTATTGTCTTAATTAATGGGTTTCTTGGTTTTTATCAAGAAAGAAGAGCAGAGAGGTCAATGCAGGCTCTGAAAGAATTAGCAGCCCCTCAAGTACATGTGTTACGAAATAAACAATGGTTTCGTATTCCATCTAAGGAACTTGTGTCAGGGGATATAATTCAATTTGTTAGTGGAGATCGGATTGGTGCCGATGTTAGGCTATTACAATCTAACAGTCTAGAGGTAGAGGAATCTGCTCTAACTGGAGAATCTGTACCAGTTATGAAGGATATAAATCCAATTTTGGGTTCAAAAACTGCATTAGGTGACAAAAGCAACATGGCATTTATGGGAACGATGGTAACAAGGGGCAGTGGAACCGGGATTGTAATTGGTACTGGAATGAAAACAGAAATGGGGAAGATTGCCGATTTACTCCAGTCACAACAAACGCTTGAAACACCATTGCAACGCCGCCTTGAACAATTGGGAAAAATCTTAATTGGTGTTGCATTAATATTAACTTTTCTTGTTGTAATTGTTGGGGTGCTTCAAGGGCACGATCTATACAGTATGTTTTTGGCTGGGGTATCCTTGGCAGTAGCTGCTATACCAGAAGGACTACCTGCTATAGTAACTGTAGCATTATCTCTTGGGGTTCAAAGGATGATAAAGCAAAAGTCAATCGTACGTAAACTACCTGCAATTGAAACATTAGGTTGTGCATCAGTCATTTGCTCAGACAAAACGGGAACATTAACACAAAATAAAATGACAGTTACCCATATGTGGACAGGTGGGGAAACCTGGAATGTAACAGGAACTGGATATGAGCCAAAGGGTAGTTTCTTTGATGGGCGTACAGAGGTAGACCCAACAACTAGCAAATCATTTTATCAACTACTCACATTCGGATTATTATGTAATCATGCTCGAATTGTTGAGAAGGATAATCAATTTATTGTTGATGGTGATCCAACTGAAGGTGCTTTAGCTGTAGCTGCTATGAAAGGGAAACTTTCAAAACACCAACTACAAGAAGAGTTTAAGATAATTAAAGAATTCCCGTTTGATTCTTCTCGGAAAATGATGTCTATTATTGCTAGTGATAAACAAGGAAAACAATATGTAATTACAAAAGGTGCTCCTGACGTCCTGTTAAAACAATGTGATTCAATTTTGTGGAATGATAAAAAACAGCTACTAAATAACAATTATCGTAATGAAGTGGAAAAGTCGATAGCACGCTTAGCCAATCAAGCTTTAAGAACAATTGCGATAGCTTACAAACCAATCTCTTCAAATAAAAAAATAAGCACGGACACTGAAGCAGAAAAAGACTTAGTTTTCATAGGGTTACAAGGGATGATTGACCCACCTCGTCCAGAAGTGAAGCAGGCTGTGAAGGAATGTCATGAAGCAGGGATAAAAACAATTATGATTACAGGGGATCATGTAAATACTGCACAAGCGATCGCAAAGCAGATTGATATTTTACCTGAACATGGTGTAGTCCTTGATGGCTCATCATTATCATCTATGAGTGTTGAGGAATTAGAGGAAATTGTTGATGATGTCTATGTTTTTGCTCGTGTTTCTCCTGAGCATAAGCTGAAGATAGTTAAAGCGTTACAACAACAAGGTCACATTGTAGCTATGACGGGTGATGGAGTAAATGATGCACCGGCAATTAAAGCAGCAGATATTGGAATATCGATGGGTATTACGGGTACAGATGTGGCTAAGGAATCCTCCTCTTTAGTTCTCGTTGATGATAACTTTGCAACAATTAAAGCAGCGATAAAAGAAGGAAGAAATATTTATGAAAATATTAGGAAGTTTATCCGTTATCTACTTGCTTCCAATGTAGGGGAAATTTTAGTTATGCTTTTTGCTATGATTTTAGCCCTTCCACTACCGTTAGTTCCTATACAAATTTTATGGGTTAATTTAGTAACCGACGGCTTACCAGCTATGGCGCTCGGATTAGATCAGCCGGAAGAAAATGTGATGAAACGAAGACCTAGAAGTGCTACTGAAGGTGTCTTTGCAAGAGGTTTAGCATGGAAGGTGATTAGTAGAGGCTTTTTAATTGGGATAGTTACTTTAATAGCATTTATTATCACATATTCGCGTAATCCAAATGAATTACAATATGCACAATCAATTGCTTTTGCAACGTTAGTCATGGCACAATTAATTCATGTATTTGATTGTCGTTCTGAACGATCAATATTTGAACGGAAGCCATTTGAAAACATTTATCTAGTGTTAGCAGTAATATCTTCAGTTTTACTATTAATGGTTGTTATTTATTTACCATCGCTACAAGTTATATTTCACACTTCCTCAATCATGTTAATAGATTGGTTGCTGATTTTAGGATTATCTGCAATTCCAACTTTTTTACTTGCTACTACACATTTTTCAAGAAAATAATTTAATTATATGATATAATACAATTGGTAATGGAGTGTACTCTATTACCTTTTTATCTTAATGCGTGAATCTATATGTGTAAAATAGTGGAATAGAGGCTAGCTCTACCATTAAACTTTACTTAGACAAGTTCTCTTGAAATGGGTGTGTGTTTATATGGTATACAGTATGACTGGCTTTGGAAGAGCGACAGTTGAGTTGGAGCAATATTCTGTAACTGTTGAAATGAAATCAGTAAATCATCGGTTTAGTGATGTTAGCATTAAAGGACCAAAATACATTTATGCATTAGAAAAAAAAATAAAAAAATTAATTTCTACATATGTAAAACGTGGTCGTATAGAAGTATTTATTACTATAGAAGGTGATGAATTAGTAGAGCGGTCGCTTCAAGTTGACTGGCATCTTCTAGATCAATATTACGAAACGATTAAAACTGCAGTAGATAAATATAAGCTTCCAGAGCAAATAACGATAAAGCAATTATTTTCACTACATGATGTCGTCATGATTAAAGAAAAAGACAGTGGAAATGAACAAATTGAACACACAGTACTTGAAGCGATTGAGGATGCTGTAGTACAGTTGAAAAGAACACGTTATTCTGAAGGACAGCAACTGTTAATTGATATTTCAACTCAATTAGAAAATATGCAAAATAGTGTGAATGTCGTTTCAAAAAGATCAGAAATTGTGTATGATTTATACCGAGAAAAAATAACGAAACGTATTTCTGAATTTTTATCAGGTACAGTCGATGAACAGCGACTACTAACTGAAGTTGCTATTTTCGCCGATAAAGCGGATATTAATGAAGAATTAACACGAATTAATAGCCATATTAGCCACTTTTTCGACACGATGCAACATAAGCAAGAAATTGGCAGGAAACTAGATTTTTTCGTGCAAGAATTAAATCGAGAGATAAATACAATTGGCTCGAAAGCAAATGACGTATTAATTGCTCAGCATGTTGTTGAAATGAAAAGCTTTCTGGAAAAAATTAAGGAGCAAGTACAAAACATTGAATAAGTTTCAGTGGTTACAGCAGAGCTATGACGGCTAAACTAATTAAGTAACATATAGGAGGAACCGTTATGTCTATAAAATTAATTAATATAGGTTTCGGTAACATCGTTTCAGCAAATCGTATCATATCTATTGTCAGCCCTGAATCTGCTCCTATAAAAAGGATTATTCAAGAAGCTCGTGATCGTGGAAAGCTTATTGATGCAACTTACGGTAGAAGAACGAGAGCTGTCCTTGTTATGGATAGTGAACATGTTATTCTTTCTGCCGTGCAGCCTGAGACAGTGGCACAACGTTTAATAAACAAGGATGATTTATCTGATGAAGGGTAGGTTCAAAAATAAGTTATGAAAGAAAGAGGTTTATTAATAGTACTTTCGGGACCTTCTGGTGTTGGAAAAGGTACAGTACGTAAGGCATTATTTTCACAATCTGATATAAAGTTACATTATTCAATTTCAATGACTACCCGTAAGCCGCGTGAAGGGGAAGTCGATGGGGTGGATTACTTTTTTAAATCAAGAGAAGAGTTTGAATCGTTAATAGCACAATCTAAACTGCTCGAATGGGCAGAGTTTGTAGGGAATTACTATGGAACCCCTGTAGATTATGTTGAAAAGACTCTTCAAGAAGGTAAGGATGTCTTCTTAGAAATTGAAGTTCAAGGTGCTATGCAGGTTCGTAAAGCATTTCCTGAGGGCTTGTTTATTTTCCTTATGCCTCCGAGTTTAACTGAATTAGAAAATAGAATTACTACTCGAGGCACTGAATCAAATGAGGTAATTAATAATCGAATGAACGCTGCTAGGCAAGAAATTGAAATGATGAACGCTTACGACTACGTTGTAGAAAACGATGAGGTTGAACTAGCGTGTGAACGCATAAAAGCAATCGTTACGGCAGAACATTGTCGCAGAGATAGAATTGCTAACCGATATAGAAAAATGCTGGAGGTTGAATAAAAAAATGTTATATCCATCTATTGATTCTTTAATGGGGAAGTTACATTCAAAATATACCCTTGTAACTGTTGCGTCAAAGAGGGCTCGTGATATGCAAGAAAATAATAATGCAATGCTTGAAAAGACGGTATCAGAGAAATATGTAGGTAAGGCGTTAGAAGAAATAAATGAAGGTATTCTAACATATAAGAATAAATAAGAAATTTCAAATAGATCAATGACAACCTATATTCTTAGGTTGTTTTTTTATCAACAATAGTTTTTCATACATTGTTTCTTTTTATGTTAGCTTTATCGCTTTAAGAACTTAACATGAATATAGCTAATGTTCGTGGCATCTTTTCATCGGTACAACGATGACTAGCATATAAAATCACTTTTTATGATGCTTATTTGGTAACAATAGCAAAAAGTTTATGAAAAGGGCCTTTTTAAATTGCTGTTTTCAACATTGATTGTTTTTTCGTATTAAGAGCTTAATACTTATATAGATAGCATTCGTGGCATCTTTTATTCAATACAACGATGACCTACACATAAACCACTTTTTAGTATGCCAATTAGGTAATATTAGTACAAAGTATATGAAAAGAGCCTTATTAAATACAGAAATAGTAATTTCATTCCAAGGTGGCGAGAATTATGTTGTTAAATAAAAATATATTGTTATGTGTGAGTGGAGGCATTGCTGTGTATAAAGCAGCTGCTTTAGCTAGTAAGCTGACTCAAGCTGAGGCAAATGTAAAAGTTATAATGACAGAATCTGCTTGCAAATTTGTAACACCATTGACATTTCAGGCACTTACTAGAAATGATGTATATATTGACACTTTTGATGAAAAAAACCCGTCTAAGATTGCTCATATCGATGTAGCTGATTGGGCTGATATCGTCTTAATTGCTCCCGCTACGGCAAATGTTATCGGCAAACTTGCGAATGGGATAGCTGATGATATGTTAACAACTACGTTATTAGCAACCACTGCTCCTGTGTGGGTTGCTCCAGCTATGAATGTCCATATGTATGATCATCCTGCTGTAACACAAAATATTAGCAAATTAGCAAGCTTTGGATATGAATTTATTGAGCCTAGTGAAGGATATTTAGCGTGTGGATACGTTGGCAAAGGAAGGTTAGAAGAACCTGAAAATATTGTTAAACTATTAACTGAACATTTTTCTAACAGTAAAAAGCCTTTAAAAGGGAAAAAAATGCTTGTGACAGCTGGACCAACACGTGAAAGAATTGACCCGGTACGTTATTTCACAAATTATTCTTCTGGAAAAATGGGTTATGCAATTGCTGAAGAAGCAGCTCATTTAGGTGCAGACGTCGTTTTAATATCTGGACCTACAAATATTGATCCACCGTTAAATGTTGAAACAATAAAAGTAGAATCTGCTAAAGATATGTTGAATGAGATACTGAAATTATATGATCAAAGTGATATTGTCGTTAAATGTGCAGCTGTAGCAGATTATCGTCCAAAGAATGTGCAGAAGCAGAAAATAAAAAAACAACCTGATGATTACATTGTTGAAATGGAACGTACAACAGATATTTTAAAAACACTAGGTGAAAGAAAAGAGCATCAACTTCTAATCGGTTTTGCAGCTGAAACCGATCGTGTTGAAGAGTATGCCCTAGCCAAGATGAAGAAAAAAAATCTAGATATGATCGTAGCGAATAATGTTGATGATCACGGTGCTGGTTTTGGTGTAGATACGAATATCGTCACAATTTATAAACAAGATCATACGAAAATAGCGCTCCCTTTACTAACTAAAAAAGAGGTTGCCAAATCTTTATTATTAGAAATAAGAAAAATGGTTGATGTTCATATATGAAAATAGCAAGCGTAATTGTTGATGTTCCAGCACATCAAACTGACAAAACATTTGATTATGAAATTCCTGCCAATTGGACGGTAATTATTCAAGCAGGGATGAGAGTGATTGTTCCGTTCGGCTCAAGGAAGGTACAAGGTTTCGTAGTAGAAATAAAAAACCACTCAGACTTTGATAAATTAAAACCTATTCATACAATATTAGACGTTACGCCAGTGTTGAATAATGAGTTACTTAATTTGGGATCTTGGTTATCGAATTATGCACTTTGTTATACTATTTCAGCTTATCAAGCAATGCTCCCAGCAGCGTTGAGGGCAAAATATGACAAGGAAATAAAGTTGAGCCCGTCAGCAAGTTTAGAAAACTTACCAAAGCAACTACAACAATTGTTTAGCAGCAAACAGACAGTGCTTTGGAAAGAACTTGAACAGTCAGATATGTTGTATGATATTCAAAATGAAGTGCGGCAAGGCAATTTAGAAGTGATTTATCAAGTCAAAGATCGTGGCAAAATGAAAAAAAACAAAGTAATTAGCTTAGGAATCCCTATTGATGAAATTGATCACATTGTAGAGAGCTTGCCAAAGCGAGCTGGTAAGCAAAAGGAAATACTCAGCTATTTTCGTGAACATTCTTCTGAGATCTCTAAAAAGGAACTAGCTCAAATGTTTGGGAACACTTCTGCTATTAAATCATTATTGGATAAAAACTTTTTAATTGAACGTGAAAAAGAAGTGTATCGAAATCCATTTGAAGGTCGCATATTTGAAAGAACTCATCCATTGCCATTAACAAATGAACAACAGGAAGTCATTTCACCAATATTAAGTGAAATTGAAAAAGAAATTCATAGAGTTTTTTTAATGTACGGTGTAACGGGTAGTGGAAAAACTGAAGTATATTTGCAATCAATTGATGCAGTTTTAAAAAAAGGCAAAGAAGCAATCGTATTAGTTCCTGAAATATCATTAACCCCTCAAATGGTCAAAAGGTTTAAAGGAAGATTCGGATCCAAAGTTGCTGTTATGCACAGTGGTTTAAGTACAGGTGAAAAGTACGATGAATGGAGAAAAATACAACGGAATGAAGTGAGTGTTGTAGTTGGAGCAAGATCTGCGATCTTTGCGCCATTTGAAAATGTAGGAATAATCATTATTGATGAGGAACATGAAACGAGTTATAAACAAGAGGAAAACCCTAGATATCATGCACGAGATGTTGCAATTTATCGAGGTGAGTATCATAATTGTCCAGTTGTGCTTGGCAGTGCAACACCGACGTTAGAATCATTTGCTAGAGCAAAAAAAGATGTGTATAAACTATTAACACTGTCCAAACGTATGAACGAACAGCCATTGCCAACAGTAGATATCGTTGACATGCGAGAAGAGCTTAGGAGTGGGAATCGATCAATGTTTTCTACCCTATTATTTGAGAGATTAATGAATCGGATTGAAAAGGGAGAACAAGCTGTGTTATTGCTAAATAAACGTGGCTATTCTTCTTTTGTCATGTGCCGAGATTGTGGTTTTGTCATCCAATGCCCACATTGTGATATATCTCTCACGTACCATAGAACTGAACATCAGCTGAAATGTCATTATTGTGGATACGAACAACAAGCTGTTAATGAATGTCCCGAATGTCAAAGTGACCATATACGTTTTTTTGGAACGGGTACACAAAAAGTCGAGGAAGAATTAACTAAAGTAATTCCGAATGCACGAGTAATTAGAATGGATGTTGATACAACGAGTCGTAAAGGTGCACATGAGCGTTTATTAAATGATTTTGGTGAAGGGAAAGCAGATATTTTGTTAGGTACGCAAATGATAGCTAAAGGGCTAGATTTCCCAAATGTTACATTGGTTGGAGTACTAACAGCAGATACAATACTTCATATTCCAGATTTCCGCTCATCTGAAAAGACTTTTCAATTATTAACCCAAGTAAGTGGTAGAGCAGGACGCCATGAATTACCAGGTGAAGTTGTTATTCAAACATACACACCTGAGCATTATAGTATTCAATTAGCAAGTGAACATAATTATGATATATTTTATCAAAAGGAAATGGTTCTTAGAAAGCTTCATCAATATCCACCATTCTATTATCTTGCTTTAATTACAGTTTCGCATGCACAGTTATTAAAAGTCGTAGATATAACTGAAAAAATTACTGCATATTTAAGACAACAATTAAGTGACAGAACAATCATATATGGTCCTGTAGCATCACCAGTCGCTCGAGTAAATAATAGATATCGATACCAATGCATGGTAAAATACAAAAATGAACCTAAACTAAGATTAGCTCTAAAGAAAATAGTAGATAAATACCAAGCAGAAATACTTAGAAACAATTTATCTGTTGCTATTGATTTAAATCCACACATACTCATGTGATTAAATACAGAAGAAATGGAAAGTTAACGTATGGACAAGTAAAGTAAGAACGTATAATGAATGGTAATAGGTAAGGTTTACGGACTTATTCATTCTATAGAAGGGCAGGATGAGAATGACAAGAGTAGTATTTATGGGAACCCCAGATTTTTCTGTTCCCGTCTTACAACAATTAATAAATGATGGATACGATGTAATAACAGCTGTAACTCAACCCGATCGTCCGAAAGGAAGAAAGAGGGTTTTGACCCCACCCCCTGTGAAGGTGGAAGCTGAAAAGCATGGCATACCCATTTTACAACCAGAAAGGCTTAGTTCAAAAGATGAGTATGAAAAGGTGCTCAGTTTACAACCAGATTTAATTGTTACGGCAGCTTTCGGTCAACTTTTACCGATAGAAATATTAGAAGCTCCTAAGTTTGGCTGTATTAATGTTCATGCTTCACTACTTCCTGAGCTTAGGGGTGGTGCGCCAATCCATTATGCAATTATGGAAGGGAAGAAGAAATCTGGGATTACGATCATGTATATGGAAAAGAAGCTTGATGCTGGAGACATTATTACTCAAGTAGAGGTTCCAATAGCAGAAACTGATCATGTTGGTACATTACATGATAAGTTAAGTGTTGCTGGTGCGAAGCTATTATCAGAAACAGTTCCATTGTTACTAAACAATAAGATTACCGCAAGAAAACAAAATGAAGACGAAGTTACTTTTGCTTATAATATTAAACGTGAACAAGAAAAAATAGATTGGTCTAGACCTGGATATGAAATTTATAATCAAATCCGTGGCCTTCACCCATGGCCTGTAGCATATACAATGCTAGATGGACAGGTAATGAAAGTTTGGTGGGGAGAAAAATTGAGTACACATAACGATCACGTAGCTGGAACAATCACCGCTATTGAGCAGGATGGTTTCATCGTATCAACTGGTGATGACATAAGCATAAAAATTACTGAGCTACAGCCAGCAGGCAAGAAGCGCATGACTGCTGAAGAATATTTACGTGGTATGGGTTCTTCATTGCAAGTTGGTGTACAATTAGGAGAAGGACATGAAAAAAAGTAATGTAAGAAATGTTGCACTTGATATACTACTTTCTATAGAAAAAAATCAATCGTATAGCAATATTTTGTTAAATCGTATGATAGAAAAAAATCATCTAAATAGCAAAGACATTGGTCTCCTTACAGAGATAGTTTACGGGACGATTCAACGAAAAATGACGCTTGATTATTTTTTACGTCCGTTTACACAATCTAAACGTAAGATAGAAAAATGGGTTTACATCCTTTTAAGAATGTCTGCTTATCAAATGGTATACCTTGACCGTGTTCCTGACCGCGCGATCATTTTTGAAGCAGTAGAAATTGCTAAGCAACGGGGGCATAAAGGTATATCTTCAATGGTAAATGGGGTTTTAAGAGCCTTGCAACGGGAAGGAATTCCTTCCTTGGCAGAAATTACTGATCCTAATGAGCGTCTAGCTATTGAAACGAGTCACCCTAAATGGCTCATCAAACGTTGGGTAGACCAATTAGGTTATGAAGCTACTAAACAAATGTGTGAAGTAAATTTAATGCCTCCAGTTCAAACTGTTAGAGTGAATACGAATAAGTTAACGAAAGACGAGTTGTTAGCCCATCTAAATGAAGAAGGATATAATGTTGTACAAGGTGATCTGTCAGACGAGGCAATAAAAAGTATGAAAGGAAATCTTGCAAAAACAACAGCCTTCCAAGAAGGTTTGTTTACGGTCCAAGATGAAAGCTCTATGCTTGTAGCTAAATCTTTAAATGTAAAGGAGCATAACACTATTCTTGATGCGTGTAGTGCACCAGGGGGGAAGGCTACACATATAGCAGAACTATTAAAAAATACTGGACGAGTTGTATCGATTGATCTTCATAAGCATAAGGTGAAGCTTGTTCAAGAGCAGGTAGATAGGTTAGAGCTGTCAAATGTTGAAACAAATGTGCTAGATAGCAGAGAAGTTCAGCAATATTATGCACAAGAAAGCTTTGATAGAATTCTTGTTGATGCACCTTGTTCCGGGCTAGGAGTTGTTAGAAGAAAACCGGACATCAAGTACGCTAAAACAGAGGAAGATGTATTGAAGTTAGCTGAAATCCAAATGAGTATTTTAAAAGCTGTAGCACCTTTATTAAAAAAAGATGGGATATTGGTATATAGTACATGTACGATAGATAAAGCTGAAAATAGCGATGTCATCGATAAATTCTTACTAGAACATGAAGAATATGAACAGGATTTAACAATTAGTGAGAGACTCCCAGAAAATGTACGTCCATATGTTCAAAATGGACAACTACAGCTATTGCCTCATTATTTTAAAACAGATGGTTTTTATATAGCATGTTTAAGAAAGCGGGTGTAATGTAAATGGAAGATACAACAAAAACAGAACAAAAGAACAATACAACTAATGATGTGATTAAACCTTCTGTTTACTCGTTGAAATTAGAAGAATTACAAAGCTGGCTCAAGTCGAATGGTGAAAAGTCTTATAGAGCTAAACAGATTTTTGAATGGCTTTATGTAAAAAGGGTTGATTCATTCGATGATATGACCAACTTATCAAAAAGTTTGAGAGAATTATTGGTGCAACATTTTTCGATCACTACTCTAAAAACGATTATTCAACAAACATCATCGGATGGGACGATGAAGTTTTTATTTGAATTGTATGATGGTTACTCAATAGAAACCGTGTTAATGACACATAATTATGGAAATTCTGTTTGTGTAACTACACAGGTTGGATGTCGAATAGGTTGCACATTTTGTGCATCAACTTTAGGTGGTCTAAAACGGAATCTTACTGCTGGAGAAATCGTTGCACAAGTTGTAACAGTTCAAAAGGCGTTAGATGAATTAAATGAACGTGTTAGTCATGTTGTGATAATGGGCATTGGTGAACCATTTGATAATTATGATCAAATGCTATCCTTTCTAAAAATCATCAATGATGATGCAGGTTTAAACATAGGTGCGAGACACATTACGGTTTCAACGAGTGGTATTATCCCTAAAATTTATCAATTTGCTGATGAGAACATGCAAATTAATTTTGCTATATCATTACATGCACCAAATTCAGATATAAGAAGTAATTTAATGCCCATTAATAGGGCTTATAAATTGCCAGAATTAATGGATGCGGTACGTTATTATATTGACAAAACGGGAAGGCGCGTGTCATTTGAATATGGTTTGTTTGGTGGGGTCAATGATCAAGTTGAACACGCAGAAGAGTTGGCCAAGCTGATAAAAGGAATTAACTGTCATGTGAACTTAATTCCAGTTAACTATGTACCAGAACGCGATTATGTACGCACACCGAAAAACCAAATATTTACTTTTGAGAAAACGTTGAAGAAACGTGGAATCAATGTAACGATCAGACGTGAACATGGACATGATATCGATGCAGCCTGTGGTCAATTACGTGCAAAGGAACGTAAAGAGGAGACGAGGTGAACGTTGTGAATTCAGTATTTCTCACAGACAAGGGGAAAGTTCGTCCTCATAACGAGGATAATGGTGGGATATTCAAAAATCAACAAGGAGATCTTCTTGTAATCGTAGCAGACGGTATGGGAGGTCACAGAGCAGGTGATGTTGCTAGTGAAATGACGAGTAATCATTTACGAGATTTTTGGGAGAACAATGAACGTATCAACACACCAGAAGAAGCTGAGAAGTGGATGATGGAGCATGTGGTGAAAGTGAACGAAGCTCTGTTTAAACATGCTCATGACAATCCCCACTGTAATGGAATGGGTACAACTTTAGTCGTAGCTTTATGCACATCTAGCTTTACAACAGTCGGGCATATTGGTGATAGTCGTTGTTACCTTCTAAACGATACGGGCTTTTCTCAGCTAACAGAAGACCATTCTTTAGTTAACGAATTGGTTCGTTCAGGTCAAATTACCAAAGAAGACGCAGAACATCATCCAAGAAAGAATGTGTTACTTAGAGCATTAGGAACTGAGGAGGATATCCAACTCGACATAAAGACCATTATTTTAGAAGAGGATGATATACTCCTATTATGCTCCGATGGACTATCTAATAAAATATCAGAAGATGAATTTATTTCGACATTACAGTCTGACATTTCGTTAAGTGAGAAAGCTCATGCATTCATCGATCTTGCTAATGAGCATGGGGGCGAGGACAATATAACGCTTTCGATCATCGAATATACATCGGATTACGAGAGCAGGTGATCTAAAATGTTAATTGGAAAACGTCTAAATGATAGGTATGATATTGTCGAGGTTGTCGGTGGAGGAGGAATGGCTAACGTTTACCTTGCGAAAGATATGATTCTTGACAGGGAGGTTGCCATCAAAGTTTTGCGCTTAGATTTTTCTCATGATGAGGAGTTCATCAGACGCTTTCGGCGTGAAGCTCAAGCTGCAACGAGCTTAGCTCACCCTAACATAGTGACGATTTATGATGTGGGAGAAGAGGATAATATTTATTACATTGTTATGGAGTATGTACGCGGGAAAACATTGAAGCAATATATTCAAGCATACGCTCCGTTGTCAGTGCAGGAAACTTTAAATATCATGGAACAATTGACATCAGCAATTTCTCATGCTCACCAAAACCAAATCGTTCACCGAGACATTAAACCACAAAATATATTAGTTAACAATAACGGAACAGTGAAAATTACCGACTTCGGTATTGCAATGGCATTAAGCTCAACTACTATTACACATACTAATTCTGTATTAGGTTCTGTTCATTATTTATCTCCTGAACAAGCGCGTGGTGGTTTGGCGAATAATAAATCTGATATCTATTCATTAGGTATTGTCATGTTTGAATTACTGACAGGAGAAATACCATTTTCTGGCGAGTCTGTAGTTTCTATCGCACTAAAACATTTACAATCAGAAACACCATCACCAAAAAGATGGAATCCGGACATCCCTCAAAGTGTAGAAAACATTATCTTAAAATCTACTGCAAAAGATACATTGCATAGGTATGATTCTGTAGACGACATGGAAGCTGATATAAAGTCGGCTCTTGATCCAGAGAAAATGACAGAAGAAAGATTTACACTTCCTGTTGAGGATGATGAGGTGACGAAAGCGATTCCGGTGTTAACTAACGAGCAGTTGTTAGCTAATGAAAAAACAACCATACATGAGCCACAACAGCCATCATCAGAGGAAACAACGAAACAACTTAAACAAAGTAAGCGAAAAAGGCTTCCGGTGATTATTACTACGACGTTTTTTATGTTAGTCATTGCGGCGGTCTTAGCTGTGACCCTTATTCCTTCTTTATTAACACCAGATGATGTTGCAGTACCAGACGTTAAAAATATGGAGTATGATGAAGCTGTAAAAAAGCTTGAAGCATTAGATCTTGTTATTACAAAAACAATAGATCAAACTAGTGATGAAGTCATTGAAAGCCTTGTTATTAAGACTGATCCTGAAGATGGTGCTATGGTAAAACCTGGTGCAGGAATAAATATTTATAGAAGCAGTGGTAAAGAAAAAATTGAGTTTGGTGATTATATCGGGGACGATTACGACAGAACGAAAGAACAATTGCAAGAAAAATATAATTTTACAGATGTTACTAAAAGGGAACAGTCAAGTGATGAATATGATGCTGGAATAATCATTGATCAATCCCCAGATCCGGATTCCCTTGTCATACCTGATGTGCAGGAAGTAATTTTTACTGTCAGTAAGGGACCCGAAAAAATAATATTGAAAGATTTGACTCTAAGATCACAAAAAGGAGTCATCGACTATGCTGAAGAGAATGGCTTAAATATTGATATACGAGATGGATTTGATGATGATGTCGCAAAAGGTTTGGTTTTTAAACAATCACCAGAAGAAGGTACAGAGTTAGATAAAGGTGCTGAAGTGATAGTTTATTTATCAAAGGGCAAAGAGGAAGAGCCGGAAGAGACTGTAAAGACGTATGAAAAAACTTTTACAATAACCTTTGAGCCTAAGTATGACGAAGATATTGTTAATGAAGTCGTTATTTATATTGACGATGCGGAAAGATATATAAATGAGGTATACGATACATTCCCTATACGTGAGAATGAGACTCGTGAAGAAACGATTGAGTTTAAAATAGAGAAGGGCAGCAAAGCAGAATATAAAATTGTACGTGATAATATAGTCCTTTATGAAGGAACAATTAAATACAAAGATATTCAAGACTAGATAGTAGGAGTGAGTCAATGCTAGAAGGTAAAATCATTAAAGCTTTGAGTGGATTTTATTACGTGTATAACAACGGACAAATGGTTCAATGTCGAGGTAGAGGTGTATTTCGTAAAAAAAATATTACACCACTAGTTGGTGATCAAGTTGTCTATCAAGCAGATAATGATCAAGAAGGATATATATTGGATATTAAGGAACGAAAAAATGAATTAAACCGTCCACCAATTGCTAATGTTGATCAGGCTATCTTAGTATTTTCTGCATTTGAGCCTGCTTTTAGCACAGCATTACTAGATCGTTTTTTAGTATTGATAGAGTCAAAGAATATTGAACCGCTTATTTGTATAAGCAAAATTGATTTAGCCAGTGAGACATTGATTCAAGAAATTCACCAATATGCTAATGATTATCGCCAAATTGGATATGAGGTAGTTTTGACATCGTCGCTTACAACGGAAGGTATTCAAAAGCTCACACCTTTCTTGAATAACCATATTTCTGTTTTTGCAGGCCAATCAGGTGTTGGGAAATCTTCATTACTCAATGCACTCAAACCAGAGTTAGATTTAAAGACAGACGATATTTCTTCACATCTGGGTAGAGGAAAACATACGACTCGACATGTAGAGTTATTATCCATCGGTACGGGGTTAGTCGCCGATACCCCAGGATTTAGTTCTTTGGACTTTACCGATATTGAAGCAAATGAGCTTTCTTATTGTTTCCCCGAGATGAGCGAGATAAGCCCGCGTTGTAAATTTCGGGGATGCACTCATGTATCGGAACCTAAGTGTGCTGTAAAAGATGCTGTAAAAACCGATACCATAGCTTCTTATCGATATGATCACTATATTCATTTTTTACAAGAAATTAATGATAGAAAGCCGAGGTATTAATGTATGATAAAGGTAGCACCTTCAGTATTAGCAGCAGATTTTTCACGATTAGCGGATGAAATAACAGATGTGGTGGAAGGAGGCGCTGATTATATTCATATTGATGTGATGGATGGTCATTTTGTCCCAAACATTACGATAGGCCCTTTAATTGTTGATGCAATTCGTCCAATTACAAATATACCACTAGATGTTCATCTTATGATCGAGAATCCAGATACATACATTCCGATGTTCGCGAAGGCAGGAGCTGATATTATTTCAGTTCACGTAGAAGCATGTCCTCACTTGCATAGGACAATTCACCTTATTAAAGAACACGGTGTGAAAGCTGGTGTAGTACTTAATCCATCAACTCCAGTTGAATCTATTCAACATATACTAGAGGATATTGATTTAGTATTACTAATGACAGTGAACCCAGGTTTCGGAGGTCAACAATTTATACATTCAGTTATTCCGAAAATAGAAGCAGTATCAAAGATGATACAAGATAAAGGGTTACAAGTCGAAATTGAGGTAGACGGTGGTGTTAATGTTGAGACAGCCCCGATATGTGTAGAAGCAGGAGCAAATGTCTTAGTGGCTGGATCTGCAGTGTATAATAAACAAAATCGTAAAGAGGCTATTGAGAGTATCCGAGGGATAAACTAAACTCGCTAAATGGTAGCTTGCATACGAACTTGAAAGGATATCTTTGGTGATATCCTTTTTTACGTAGGCTATTGATTTCTGTGTGTTATCCTAAAAACATAAACATTTTTTCATATCAATTTCGTGGTATCCTTTCTTCAATAATTCAATGGCAATCGAATACGGCTGTTAGCTACGCTAATTTTGTAACAATAGTAATAAGGATTAATAAGAGGGCTTTTACAAATATAACGTAATATAAAGATAGGTGATGATAGATATGATCATAAATATTGTAGGTGGAGGTCCTATTCGTTATGTTCCCTCTCTTCAACAGTATAACTGTGAAGATTGCTTATGGGTTGGTGCTGACAGAGGTGTTTTATATTTAATTCATTCAGATATTGTTCCTAGCCACGCATTTGGAGACTTTGATTCTATTACAGCAGATGAGATGAGGTATATTGAACAAAAGCTAAAACACGTTCATATATTTCCAGAAGAAAAAGATTTAACTGATATAGAAATTGCTCTTCAATGGGCTTTAGCACAACAACCAACAACAATTCAAATGTTTGGCTGTTCTGGAGGGAGATTAGATCATCTGTTAGGCAATATACAGCTTCTCGTGAATGGACTGACAAAAGATGTACAAATTCATTTAATTGATACCCAAAATAATGTGACGATGTATGAACCAGGTTCATACTATGTAAATAAACATGAAAGTTATCGTTACATATCTTTTCTTCCTTTTTCGAAAGAAGTAGAGCAACTATCATTATCTGGGTTTAAATATCCATTAGAAAATTGTCATATAACATTAGGATCGACATTATGTATTAGTAATGAACTAAATGATGATCGAGGTACTTTTTCATTTACTAGTGGCATATTATTGATGGTAAGAAGCACAGACTGATACCGCTAATGAGAGTGTTAATAGGTACTTTTTTTGCATTCTTGAATATACTTATAGAGGAAATTATACAGAAAAATTACAGGCTTATTGAATTGAAATGTCATGCGTGGACCATTGGTGAGGAGGGAAACAATGAAATTTTATACGATCAAATTACCGAGATTTTTAGGTGGAATTATTAGAGCAATGCTTGGGACATTTAAGAAAAAGGAATAGTAAAAAAAGCACCGATAGTCAGGTGCTTTTTTTACTGATGCAAACGGTTAATATACTTTATTAAACGCGTTCTACCTTACCAGATTTTAAAGCTCTAGCAGATACATATACACGTTTAGGTTTTCCGTCAACTAAAATACGTACTTTTTGAAGGTTCGCACCCCATTTGCGCTTTGTAGCGTTCATTGCATGGGAACGTGCATTACCTGAACGAGTCTTTCTACCAGTAACAACACATTTACGTGCCATGTCTATCTCCCTCCTAACTTCCATAAAGCTTTCAAAAAGACTTCAATATTTGCTATAAGAAATACTTATATAATTTACCACACATCAATTCATATTGCAACAGTTCAATAAGAAGCTTTCAAGAAAATCTACTTGACAGATACGTATTGGGGCAGATTATAATTAGCCGTCGGCTAATTTACAGTATTACTTTTAAAAAAATTGTTATTATAGTAAAATGACCTTAATCAGGTGTACAATTCCAAAGGAGGAACGTTTATGTCCATTGAACTAAAAACAAAATACGGGCAGATTGAAATCTTGAACGATGTGGTTGCAACGATTGCTGGCGGAGCTGCAATAGACTGCTACGGGATAGTTGGTATGGCATCAAAGAATCAAATTAAAGATGGCTTAACGGACATATTACGCAAAGATAATTTTACCAAGGGAGTCATTGTTCGACAAGAGGATGATAACCTTCAGATCGATATGTATATTATAGTTGGTTATGGAACGAAGATTTCCGAGGTTGCAAATAATGTACAAACAAAAGTGAAATATACGTTAGATCAAACAATCGGACTAGCAGTAGATGCTGTAAATATTTATGTACAAGGAGTTCGTGTTACGAACGCATAGTAAGGAGGAAACATCTTGTCTTTAACGAAATTAAGTGGAGAACGTTTTATTAAAATGGTCATCCAGGGGTCTAAAAATTTAGCTAATCATTCAAAACTAGTGGATGCACTAAACGTTTTTCCTGTTCCAGACGGTGACACTGGAACTAATATGAATTTATCTATGTCGTCTGGAGCAAAGGAAGTTACTAACGTTACTTCCGACCATATTGGGAAAGTAGGAAAATCGCTTTCAAAAGGTTTGTTAATGGGCGCGAGAGGTAATTCTGGTGTTATATTATCTCAACTTTTTCGAGGGTTCGCTACAGCGATAGAACATAAGGAAAGTATTAATAGCGTGGAGTTTGCGGAAGCGTTTGCCTCAGGAGTAAAAACTGCTTATAAATCTGTGATGAAACCTGTTGAAGGAACGATCTTAACTGTCGCAAAGGATGCTGCAAATCGAGGGCTTTCAGTAGCTGAACATGAAACAGATATAATCCTGTTAATGGAAGAGATTGTGAAGGAAGCGAGATCTTCTCTTAGTAGAACGCCTGAATTGTTACCAGTATTAAAGGAAGTTGGGGTTGTTGACAGTGGAGGTCAAGGCCTTGTTTTTGTGTATGAAGGTTTTTTGGCGGAACTTAAAGAAGAAACAATTATACAATCATCTACCATCCCTACTATGACTGAATTAATTAACGCAGAACATCATAAAAGTATACAAAGCCATATGGATACAGAAGATATTGAATTTGGGTATTGTACAGAATTTATGGTGAAGTTTAGTGAAGACAACCAAGATACACCATCTTTTTCTCAAGAGCAATTTCGTAATGATTTAAGTGCACATGGTGATTCATTATTAGTTGTTGCCGATGAAGAGGTTGTGAAGGTCCACATTCACACTGAAGAACCAGGAGAAGTACTGTCATATGGGAAACGATACGGCTCTTTAATTAATATGAAAATAGAAAACATGAGAGAGCAACATAGTAATATAGTTAACACTACGGAAGAAATAATACAGCCAAGAGAGGTTGCTCAACAAAAGCCTTATGGAATTATTGCAGTAGCAATGGGGTCAGGAGTTGCAGATTTATTTAAAAGCATTGGCGCACATTCTGTCATTGAGGGCGGACAAACGATGAATCCGAGTACTGAAGACTTTGTTAATGCGATAAATGAAGTAAATGCCGATAATATTATTATTTTACCGAATAATAAAAATATCATCTTAGCTGCTCAACAAGCAGCTACAGTTATTGAGGGAAATGTAGTAGTCATTCCGTCTAAAACAGTACCTCAAGGTATGGTTTCATTACTGGCTTTTAACCCGACAATCGAATTAACTCAAAATGAACAGTTAATGACAGAT
Organism: Cytobacillus sp. Hm23; assembly: GCF_051842895.1. Lineage (NCBI taxonomy): Bacteria > Bacillati > Bacillota > Bacilli > Caryophanales > Bacillaceae > Cytobacillus > Cytobacillus sp. Hm23. Next base: position 174,611 of record NZ_JBPXRQ010000007.1, on the reverse strand, counting down.
GCACTAAGTGGTGTGAAAACTGGACAAGTTACTTATGCCATTCGTGATACGAATATTGATGGCTTAGATATATCCAAAAACGATTTTATGGGAATAAATGATGGCAAGATTGATGTAACGAATGAAGACAAAGTAGCTGTTGCGAAAGAATTGCTCGACAATATGATAGATGAAGATGATGAAATTATCACGATTCTCTTCGGTGAAGATGCTGCTGAAGACGAAGTAGAGGAGCTTGTCTCTTATATAGAAGCTCAGCATTCAGAAATTGAAGTTGAAGTGCATAATGGGAAACAGCCTCTATATTCATTTGTTTTTGCTATAGAATAATTGGAGTAGATTAACAAATTATAACAATCATATACGCTATTTCATTTTAATCTAGCTAATATTCTTCTTCGCTAGAGCTTCTTCACCCATTCTCCAAAGATAAAGTCTTAGGTGAATGGGTGAAGCACTTATAATAGGTAAAGTACTAACAAGCAGCTACGTAATTGTAACCGGCTGTTTTTACTTTGAATGTTGTTTTTCAAATGCTGTTTGCGCATAGCTTGTTACTTTTCGTTCTAAGATATATACGCTGTATTCATCTAGCTTTTGTAGCATCTTTTCTACTTTAAATTTATGGTGAGCTCTCATAACATTGATTATATTGTTCAATTAGTAAAAATAGCAACAGTGTTTACGAAAAGAACTTTTATTAATAATAAGTTTACACACCTTCGGAATGAGCGTTGTGGTAAACCACGTCTTTATCCTCAATTATAGGAACAAGTATGCGAAAAGAACCTTATAATAATTGAAGGTGTTGCATTTATATATGTTGTCTAGCTCAGGTGCTAACCCCATCGAGGTTGCTTCACCAATGCACTCGATGTCAGAAAGCGCATTCATTGAAATGGCACCAGTACTGTCTGGATGCTATTAGTCTTTAGTGCATCTCAAATATGATAATAAAGGGAGAAGTTTATTGTGAAATATAAAAGTGTATTTGATATTATCGGCCCTATTATGATTGGTCCATCAAGTTCACACACTGCAGGTGCTGCGAGAATAGGTAAAGTTGCGCGAAGTCTATTTGGACGTCAGCCGAAGTGGGCACAAATATCTTTTTATGGGTCTTTTGCTGAAACGTATAAAGGACATGGTACTGACATTGCACTTGTTGGTGGACTGCTCGACTTTGAGACAGATGATGAACGAATTAAATCGTCCCTAGATATTGCCAATCAGTTAGGCATAAATATTATTTTCCGAAGAGCAGAAGCTATTACTGACCACCCTAATACTGCAAGGGTACGTATAGGAGATGATGATGGAGAATTAGAGCTAGTTGGTATTTCCATCGGCGGTGGGAAAATTGAAATTATTGAACTTAATGGATTTGAACTTAAGCTATCCGGTCATCATCCAGCCATACTCATTGCTCATAATGACAAATTTGGAGCGATAGCTGCTGTTGCCAACGTATTGGCAAAATTTAAGATTAACGTTGGACATATGGAAGTTTCACGTAAAGAAAAAGGCAAGCTTGCATTAATGACAATTGAACTAGATCAAAATATTGAGCAATTTGTTTTAGATGAGCTTGATTCACTTCCGAATATATTACAAGTGACGAAAATCGTAGATTAAGAAAAGAATATGTCCAGCTAAGTATATAAGGGGGAAATCTAAATGTTTCGTAACGTAGCTGAGTTAATTAAGTTAGCGAATGAGCAGAATGTGAAAATTTCTGAAGTGATGATTCAACAAGAGATGGAAGTAAAGCAAAAGAGTCGTTCTGAAATACTCGATCAAATGGAAAAGAATTTACAGGTTATGGAAAAAGCTGTTGAGAAGGGTCTTTCAGGAGTAAAATCATTTTCTGGATTAACAGGCGGAGACGCATTATTATTACAATCATATATACAAAAAGGAAATTTCTTATCAGGTGAAACGATTTTGGATGCAGTAAGTAAAGCAGTAGCGACAAACGAAGTTAATGCTGCAATGGGAACGATATGTGCTACACCCACTGCTGGTTCAGCAGGAGTTGTACCGGGCACACTCTTTGCTGTCAAAAATAAACTAAATCCATCTAGAGAACAGATGGTTGAGTTTTTATTCACTTCAGGAGCTTTCGGTTTTGTAGTAGCTAACAATGCATCAATTTCAGGTGCAGCAGGTGGATGTCAAGCTGAGGTAGGTTCAGCCGCTGGAATGGCAGCAGCAGCAATCGTTGAAATGGCAGGGGGAACACCTAGTCAATCAGCTGAAGCGATGGCTATTACATTAAAGAATATGCTCGGCTTAGTTTGTGACCCAGTTGCAGGGTTAGTAGAAGTTCCTTGTGTAAAAAGGAATGCGATGGGGGCTGCAAATGCAATGGTTGCAGCAGATATGGCATTAGCTGGTATAACGAGTCGAATCCCTTGTGATGAAGTAATAGATGCTATGTATCAAATTGGTCAAAATATGCCAACTTCGTTAAAAGAAACAGCGCGAGGAGGGTTAGCGGCAACGCCAACTGGTAAAGAGCTTGAACAAAAAATATTTGGCGTTTCGCTAGGTACAAGTGAGTAAGGAAGTAACAGACTTAGTAACTTCAATTAAAGGGATTGGTGAAGAAACAGCACTATCATTAAATGATATGGGTATACAAACCGTATTAGATCTCCTTGAGTATTTTCCTTACAAATATGAAGACTATCAATTGCGGGATTTAGCTGATGTAAAACATGAAGAAAAAGTTACAGTGGAAGGGAAGGTCCATAGTGAACCTTCTCTAACTTATTATGGGAAAAAGAAATCTCGACTCACATTTCGTTTGCTTGTCGGAAGGTATTTAATTACGGTAACATGCTTTAATAGACCGTATTATAAAAAACAGCTTGCTATCAATGCAATCATAACAGTTACTGGTAAATGGGATCAGCATCGCCAAACAATTACAGTGAGCGAACTTTCTTTCTCACCTCATCAAAAAAATAGTGAGATAGAGCCAACTTATACAATTAAAGGGAAGGTAACTGTTAAAGGAATGCGAAGATTTATGTCTTTAGCATTAAATCAATATAGCACATTAATTGAAGAAAATTTGCCTAGCTCTTTACTACAAAAATATCGATTAGTTGGAAAGAAAGATGCTATACAAGCGATTCACATACCTTTATCACATGAAGATTTAAAACAAGCAAGAAGAAGATTCGTTTACGAAGAATTTTTACAATTTCAATTACAAATGCAAACACTTCGAAAGTTCGAGAGGGAACAATCTGTAGGTGTAGTGATGGAATATTCAAAAAATGAGCTTGACAGCTTTATTGACCAGTTACCTTTCCCACTAACTAATGCCCAAAATCGTGTTGTCCACGAAATTACAAGTGATTTAGCAACACCTTACCGTATGAATCGGTTATTACAAGGTGATGTTGGATCTGGAAAGACTGTTGTAGCAGCGATTTCGCTTTATGCAACTGTGTTGGCAGGATATCAGGGAGCCTTGATGGTTCCAACGGAAATATTAGCAGAACAGCATGAATACTCATTGAAGCAGTTATTTAGTGCCTTTCCAATGCGTATTGAGCTGTTAACGAGCTCCGTGAAAGGGAAAAAGCGTAGAGAAATAATTGACCAACTAACACGTGGTGAAATCGATATTATCGTCGGAACACATGCATTAATTCAAGATGAGATTTCATTTAATAAATTAGGTCTTGTTATTACTGATGAACAGCATCGTTTTGGAGTAGCACAACGTAGAACTTTAAGAGAAAAAGGTGAAAATGCCCATGTTCTATTTATGACTGCTACGCCTATCCCTCGAACTCTAGCAATCACTGTTTTTGGGGAAATGGATGTTTCAGTAATAGACGAAATGCCAGCTGGTAGAAAAGAGATAGAAACATACTGGGCAAGACACGACATGCTAGAGAGAGTCCTTGAGTTCATGAAGCAAGAACTGATCAAAGGGAGACAAGCTTATATCATCTGTCCGCTCATTGAAGAATCTGATAAATTGGACGTGCAAAATGCGATAGATGTCCATAGTATTTTGACACAATATTTTAGCAATAAATATAATATTGGACTAATGCATGGTAAACTTCCTTCTGTTGAAAAGGAAGCTGTAATGAGAGACTTTAGTACAAATAACGTTCAAGTGCTTGTTTCAACAACTGTTGTTGAAGTTGGAGTAAACGTTCCAAATGCCACATTTATGTTGATTTATGATGCAGATCGTTTCGGGTTGTCACAATTACATCAGCTTCGAGGCCGTGTTGGTCGTGGTGAGAATCAGTCTTATTGCATATTGCTAGCGGACCCAAAATCAGAAGTAGGTAAAGAACGAATGAATATCATGACAGAAACAAATGATGGTTTTAAGCTATCTGAAAAGGACCTAGAACTTCGTGGGCCTGGTGATTTCTTTGGTAAAAAGCAAAGTGGTGTGCCAGAGTTTAAAGTCGCTGATATGGTACATGATTATCGTGCATTGGAAGTAGCAAGAGATGATGCTGCTAAGCTTATTCAATCAACGGCATTTTGGCAAAATAATGAGTATGAGGCACTAAGAAATTATTTGCAACAAACCGGTGCTTTACATGGAGAAAAACTGGATTAATAACAGATTGATTATTTGCAAATTGAAGCATTTGATTATATACTACTATTAGTACCTAGTCATAATAATACGGATGGTGTTTTCTCATATGCGTAAAAATAAAAAAGTACGACAGGAGCAATTGCAACAGACAATAACTGAAAATCCATTCGTCACCGACGAAGAATTAGCAGTAAAATTTTCAGTGAGCATCCAAACGATACGACTCGATCGAATGGAGTTATCGATTCCTGAATTGCGAGAGCGAATAAAATATGTGGCAGAAAAGAATTTTGATGAACAAGTTCGTTCGCTTCCGATTGAAGAGGTAATTGGAGAAATTGTAGATATTGTTCCTGATGAAAGTGCTATTTCAATATTTGATGTAGAAAAGGAACACGTTTTTAAAAGAAATAAGATTATGCGTGGTCATCATCTTTTTGCTCAAGCTAACTCCCTTGCGGTTGCAGTTATTAATGATGAACTAGCTTTAACTGCGCAAGCAACAATTCGTTTCATGCGCCAAGTAAAAGAAACTGAGCGCGTGATAGCTAAAGCCAAAGTTAAAGGATTGGATAAGAAGAAAGGGAGAACAATAGTAGAAGTAAACAGCTTTGTCGGAGCAGAAATGGTATTTTCAGGGGAATTTGAAATGTATCGTTCAAAAAGTAATTAAAAGGTAGGTCCAACAAATGAGAATCGCAATCGATGCAATGGGTGGTGACCATGCACCTAAAGAAATTGTTTTAGGCACACTAAAAGCGCTAGAAGCTTTCCCTAGCTTACATATTACTTTAATTGGGGATGAAGACAAAATTAAGACATATGTTTCTGAACAGAAACGTCTTTCCATAATACATGCCAATGAAATAATTGAAGCAACTGATGAGCCTGTAAGGGCAGTTCGTAGAAAGAAAAACGCCTCTATGGTACTTATGGCAAAAGAAGTGAAAGAAGGGCGTGCGGATGCTTGTATTTCTGCAGGGAATACGGGTGCTCTCATGGCAGCGGGTTTATTCATAGTCGGTAGAATCGATGGAATTGATCGCCCTGCATTAGCTCCAACATTACCAACTGCAGATGGACGTGGTTTTTTAATGCTAGATGCTGGAGCTAATGTGGATGCCAAAGCTCAGCATTTGCTACAGTATGCGATTATGGGATCGATTTATGCTGAGAAAGTACGGGGTGTTCCATCACCTAGAGTGGGCTTGTTAAATATAGGGACAGAAAAGAATAAAGGTAACGATCTCGTGAAGCAAGTCTTTTCCTTGTTAGAAAAAACGCCATTACACTTTATTGGTAACGTTGAGGCGCGAGACTTATTAGAAGGGGTTGCAGATGTAGTTATAACAGACGGCTTTACAGGTAATGTTACATTAAAAGCAATTGAGGGAACAGCACAATCAGTTTTTTCTATGTTAAAAACAACATTAACAAGCAATTTTAAGAGCAAATTTGCAGCTTCTGTATTAAAGCCTCAACTGTTAGATTTAAAAGCAAAAATGGATTATTCAGAATACGGTGGAGCTGGGTTGTTTGGTTTAAAAGCTCCAGTAATTAAAGCACATGGTTCTTCTGACGCCAATGCGATCTTTAACGCTATTCGTCAAGCAAAAGATATCGTTGATAACAATGTTACTGAATTGATAAAGCAACAAGTTGAATCTATTGATTGATTAGTAAAGAGAGGAATGATCATATGGGGAAAATTGCATTTGTTTTTCCAGGCCAAGGTTCACAAATTGTTGGTATGGGACAAAGCCTTGCACAAAAATATGACAATGTTGCAGCTGTTTTTAACAAAGCTGATGAAAAACTAGGTATTTCACTAACTGACCTTATTTTCCAAGGTCCAGCTGATAAATTAACGTTAACGATGAACGCACAGCCAGCTTTATTAACGACGAGCATAGCTATTCTTGAACGGTTCAAAGAAGAAAATATACGACCTGATTTTGTTGCGGGTCATAGTTTAGGAGAATATAGCGCACTAGTGGCTGCCGAAGCATTGTCATTTGAAAATGCAGTATATGCAGTAAGGATGCGAGGCGAATTAATGGAAGAAGCTGTTCCTGCTGGAGAAGGGTCAATGGCAGCTGTATTAGGGATGGAACAAGGTCAGTTGCAAGAAATCACAACCCAAATCACAGCTGATGGATATCCAGTTCAACTAGCAAATTTGAACTGTCCTGGTCAAATTGTTATTTCTGGAACAGCTGAGGGAGTATCAATCGCAACGAAACAATGTAAAGAACAAGGTGCAAAACGCGTCATCCCTTTAGTTGTAAGTGGACCATTTCATTCATCACTCATGCAACCAGCCGCTAATAAATTCGATCACATATTGGACGAAATAACAATTAATCATGCAAAGGTTCCAGTAGTAGCGAACATTCATGCAAAGCCATTAACAAAGAACACTGAAATAAAGCAAGCTTTAATTGAACAATTATATTCTCCAGTTTTGTGGCAACAGTCTGTAGAATACATGCTTGATAATGGTGTAGATACCTTTATAGAAATTGGTCCTGGTAAAGTTCTTTCAGGACTCATCAAAAAGGTAAACAGAAGGGTTAATGCCTATTCAATAAATGATGAAGAGTCAATGTTATTGACAATTGAAAGATTGAAAGGGGAATAAAAATATGACGTTGCAAGGAAAAATTGCCTTAGTGACAGGAGCATCTAGAGGGATTGGTCGTGCTATTGCATTAGAACTAGCGAAGCAAGGTGCTAACGTAGTAGTAAATTTTGCAGGAAGTGAAGCAAGGGCAAACGAAGTGGTGGATGAAATAAAAGCACTTGGTTCTGAAGCAGTCGCGATTCAAGCCGACGTTGGAAATTCTGAAGCGGTATCTTCTATGATTAAAGATGTAATCTCTAAATTTGGCAAGCTAGACATTCTAGTAAACAACGCCGGAATAACAAGGGATAACTTGTTAATGAGAATGAAAGAAGATGAGTGGGATACTGTCATTAATACAAATCTAAAGGGCGTATTCAATTGTACAAAGGCTGTTACCCGCCAAATGATGAAGCAAAGAGCTGGAAGAATAATAAATATTGCTTCAGTGGTTGGAGTAGCAGGTAACCCTGGACAAGCAAACTACGTTGCTGCAAAAGCGGGTGTGATAGGTTTAACAAAAAGTTCTGCTAAGGAACTAGCAAGTAGAAATATTACAGTAAATGCAATAGCCCCAGGTTTTATTACAACTGATATGACCGATGAATTAAATGAAGATATTCGTAATGAAATGTTGAAACAAATTCCACTTGTGAAATTTGGTGAACCGACAGACGTAGCAGCTGTTGTGGCATTTATAGCTTCTGAAGCAAGTGGGTATATGACTGGGCAAACATTGCATGTTGATGGCGGAATGGTCATGTAAAGAGTTTGACAAAAAGGTGCTTTTAATAAGGCTGTTATCGTAAACTTTGTTGATTTTTAAACACAATGTGAACAGCTAGATGATATTATTATCCGATTGTCCTAAAAAGAAGAGAAGGTACGACGAACGTTTTAGAAAGACGTGATCTCTTAGAATGAAAAACAACAATCGCTACGAAAACAGCCTTTTAAAATAATACAACTAGTTTTTTGTATGAAAATACACTATAATATTTGAGGGGAGGTGAGCAATAATGGCAGATGTTTTAGAACGTGTAACTAAGATTATCGTTGATCGCCTTGGAGTTGAAGAGTCAGAGGTGAAATTAGAATCTTCATTTAAAGATGATCTTGGTGCTGATTCCCTAGATGTAGTAGAGCTAGTGATGGAGCTTGAAGACGAATTCGATATGGAAATTTCCGATGAAGATGCTGAAAAGATAGCTACAGTTGGTGACGCTGTTAACTACATAAACGGTCAGCAATAATTCCGTTTTATCTATTAAAAGTCCCGTTTAAGGCGGGACTTTATCATCATAATAGGTGCCATTTTAGTACATAGGCAATAAAGTGCAATTGATCAACCTCTATAAATGAACAATTCCGAACATCAAGTTTTGTTGGAGGTACCTAAAATAACATGAGAAAAACAGGTATTGAAAAGAACGCGAAATTTAATGAATTTCAAGAAAAAATAGGTTTTCGATTTCAAAATAAAAAATTGTTGTTGCAAGCATTTACGCATTCATCTTATGTGAATGAGCATCGAAAACGGCTCTATGAAGATAATGAGAGATTAGAGTTTTTAGGAGACGCAGTTCTTGAGTTAACAATATCCCAATATTTGTACAAAAAATACCCATTGCTAAGTGAAGGCAAATTAACGAAACTTCGTGCTGCTGTAGTTTGTGAATCTTCTCTTGTTTCTTTTGCAAATGAGCTATCCTTCGGTAAGCTAGTTTTGCTAGGTAAAGGAGAAGAGTTAACTGGTGGACGAGAACGACCAGCATTATTAGCGGATGTATTTGAGGCATTTATTGGAGCATTATATTTAGATCAAGGAATTGACGCTGTTTGTTCCTTTCTAGATATGGTTGTTTTTCCTAAAATAAATGATGGTGCTTTTTCTCATACGATGGATTATAAAAGTCAGCTTCAAGAATTAATTCAGAGAGATGGAGCTGGTTCACTCGAATATAAAATCTTACAGGAAAACGGTCCTGCTCATAATCGAGAGTTTGTATCTTCAGTTTGTATAAATAACAAAACACTTGGTGAAGGTAGGGGGAAATCAAAAAAAGAAGCAGAGCAAAACGCTGCGAAAAAGGCTTTGCAAAAAGTAAAAGAATCATTATAACACCATTAATGCCCCCTTTATGGGGGTATTTTTAAAAAGGCTCTATTCGTATAACTTGTTGCTATTTCAACATTTATTTCGAAGCTAAAGCAAAAGATAAGATGCGAAAGAACTTTATTTGTGAACGTATTAATGTCTTAGTTCGGAAAGATGCGAAGATAGCCACTGATAAACAACACATACCAAATTAAGTAAATTATAATACTAATCATGAAATGCTGCCTGTGCTAGGCAGAGATGATCAAGTGTACACACGTCATAATAAAAGAATTTTTACGTAATAGGAGGGATATTCATGTTCCTCAAACGGTTAGATATCGTTGGATTTAAATCGTTTGCAGAAAGAGTTTCTATTGATTTTGTGCCAGGTGTAACTGCAGTAGTTGGACCGAACGGCAGTGGAAAAAGTAATATTACCGATGCTATTAGATGGGTATTAGGGGAACAATCAGCAAAATCTCTACGTGGAGCGAAAATGGAAGATATTATTTTTGCAGGTAGTGACTCAAGAAAACCATTGAATATAGGAGAAGTAACGTTAACATTAGACAATGAAGACCAGTTTTTACCAATAGATTATCATGAAGTAAGTGTTACAAGGAGAGTTTTTCGTTCAGGAGAAAGTGAGTTTTTAATAAATAAACAGCAGTGTCGATTAAAAGATATTGTTGATTTATTTATGGATTCAGGTCTTGGAAGAGAAGCTTTTTCAATTATAAGCCAAGGTAAAGTAGAAGAAATTTTGAGCAGTAAAGCTGAAGAAAGGCGCTCAATTTTTGAAGAAGCTGCTGGAGTGTTAAAATATAAAACTCGCAAGAAAAAAGCAGAATATAAATTAGCTGAGACTCAGGAGAATTTACATCGTGTCTCTGATATCGTCCACGAGCTTGAAGGTCAAATAGAGCCACTAGAAATTCAATCATCAATTGCTAAAGATTATATTGAAAAGAAGGAGGACCTCGAAAAAATTGAGGTTGCCTTAACAGTATTTGAAGTAGAAGACCTTCATAAAAAATGGGAGGATCTTCGTAGTATATTTCAACAACATAAAAATGATGAAATCGAGTCCTCTTCTTCTTTACAGAAATTAGAATCTGAAATAGAGCACCACCGTGAGCAAATAATCGCACTTGATGAATCTATAGATGATCTTCAAGAAGTACTACTGCTCGCTAGTGAAGAATTAGAAAAGCTAGAAGGCCGGAAAGAAGTACTGAAGGAGCGCAAGAAAAACGCCTCCCAAAATAGAACACAATTAGAAAAAGTAATTGATGAATTTGAGATAAAAAGACACGAGCATTTAGCTCAAAGAGATGAAGAAGCTCAGCTACTTAAACAATATGAAGAAGATGTTAATGTTAAGCAGCTTGACTTAAAGCAGAAAACACAAATGTTTGCATCTTATGATCAAAATATTGAAGACGTAATTGAAGGGTTAAAAAGTGACTATATTGAATTATTAAATAAGAAAGCTGCCTTGAATAATGAACTTACAAATATTGAAGATCAGTTGAAACAACAAAATGTCCGTAAATCACACTTAGAAGAAGTAAATGAAAAATATATTATTCAACGAAAAGAAACAAATGATCAAAAAATACTACTCCAAACTAAAATTTCGAAAGTTCAAGAAGAAATTAACGATCAAATTAGTACATTTCGAAATAAACAAACAAACCTGGAACAATTGAAGACCAAGTACCAAAAGAAGGAGAATTTACTTTATCAAGCTTATCAGTACTTGCAGCAGACTAAATCTCGTAAAGAAATGTTGGAAGAAATCAAAGAAGATTATTCCGGATTTTTTCATGGTGTTAAAGAAGTATTAAAAGCTAGAGATAAACATTTGCAAGGTGTTGAAGGTGCTATCGCAGAATTAATTCAAGTACCTCAGGAGTATGAAATTGCTATAGAAATAGCTTTGGGAGCAGCAACACAGCATATTGTCGTTCATGATGAACAAAATGCTAGGCAAGCTATTAGTTATTTAAAGAAAAACTCATATGGCAGGGCTACATTCTTACCATTATCGGTCATCAAAGAGCGTAAGATTTCAGATCTGCAACTAAATCAAATAAAAAACCATCCATCATATGTAGGGGTTGCTTCAGACTTAATAACATTTGATGAAAAGTATAGCGCTGTATTGAAAAACGTACTAGGGACAGTAGTCATTACTACTGATTTAAAAGGTGCAAATGATTTAGCAAGACAATTACAATTCAGGTATCGCCTCGTTACACTTGAAGGTGATGTTGTAAATCCTGGTGGGTCCATGACAGGTGGGGCAGTAAAACAAAAATCAAATTCGTTATTAAGCAGAGGACGTGAGCTTGAAGAGCTTTCAGTGAAAGTACTTGATATGGAGCAAAAGACTTCACAGCTTGAAGCTCAAGTAAAGGAACTGAAGGACACCATTAAAGAAGACGAGGCAGGGCTTGAAGTTTTACGTGAAACGGGAAATACGCTTCGTTTGAGTGAGCAGTCAATAAAAGGAGAAATTCGAGAGCTTGAAATAGAAGAAAAAAATGTTAACGATCGCTTAACTGTTTACGACTTTGAAAAAGAAAATTTCTCACAACAAATGGATGAAATGAATGCAAGAACAAGAGCGATTAAAGAACAAGTGAGCGTCATAGAAAACCAAGTGACAAATCTTGATCAAGAAATTGAAAAACTTACTTTAGAAAAGAATGACCAACAAATATCAAAGGAATCATTACAAAAAGAAATAACGGAATTAAAGGTTGAATTAGCAAGCCAAGAGCAGCTGTTAGCGAATCATCAAGAGAAAGCAGGTCGCACATTACATGCTATTGCTGAAATTGAAGATAAATTGCAGGAAGCGAAGGAGGACCTTTCATTACTACAAAATGAAATGAGTTCAAACTCATCGGGTGAAGAGGTTTTAGTCTCTGAAGCTGTAAAAAAGAAACAGGATAAATCAGCTACTGTTCAACTTATCGCTGAACGTCGCGATCAACGGCTACATTTACAGCAGAAGTTAGAGGATCAGGAGCGCGAAGCGAAAGAACAAAAACGACAATATAAGCAGCTTGTAGAGGTTTTACGCGATGAAGAAGTAAAAATCAATCGTTTAGACGTGGAATTAGAAAACAGATTAACTCACTTACGAGAAGAATATATGTTAACTTTTGAGGCTGCGAAAGAACGGTACCCTTTGGAATTGAATATAGAGGAAGCTAGGCAGAAAGTAAAATTAATTAAGCTTTCAATTGATGAACTTGGAAATGTTAATCTTGGTGCAATTGATGAGTTTGAGCGTGTGAATGAGCGTTATTCCTTTTTACAAGAGCAGAAGGAAGATTTGCTACAAGCAAAGGACACATTATATCAGGTTATCGATGAAATGGACGATGAAATGAAGCGAAGGTTTCAAACAACATTTAACAATATCAGTTCTCACTTCGAGCCTGTTTTCCAAGCATTATTTGGTGGTGGAAGGGCAGAATTGAAGCTTACAGATCCAGGTGATTTATTAAATACTGGAGTTGAAATTATTGCACAACCACCAGGAAAAAAACCTCAAAATTTAAGTTTATTATCAGGTGGAGAAAGAGCCTTAACTGCTATAGCATTATTGTTTGCAATTTTAAAGGTTCGTCCTGTTCCATTTTGTGTTTTGGATGAGGTAGAAGCTGCTCTAGATGAAGCTAATGTCCATCGTTTTGCACAATATTTACAACGTTATAGCTCAGATACACAATTTATAGTTATTACTCACCGAAAAGGAACAATGGAAGAAGCTGATGTTCTTTATGGAGTTACGATGCAAGAATCGGGTGTGTCTAAGCTAGTTTCAGTTCGACTAGGTGAAACTGCTGAATTGGTTAAGTAAGGATCTTTTCGTAAACTTTGTTGCTATTGTAATCAAATTAGTACTATAAAAACTGGTTTATATTGCTATTCATCGTTATACAAAAGAAAAGATGTCACTGAACGCTAATTGTATACGTGATTAACTCTTAAAACGAAAAGAAACAATTAATGAGAAAACTGCCTACAGTAAAAGAAGCGATTACTTGATATTAACTAAAGGATCTTTTCGTAAACTTTGTTGCTATTGTAATCAAATTAGTACTATAAAAACTGGTTTATATTGCTATTCATCGTTATACAAAAGAAAAGATGTCACTGAACGCTAATTGTATACGTGATTAACTCTTAAAACGAAAAGCAACAATTAATGAGAAAACTGCCTACAGTAAAAGAAGCGATTACTTGATATTAACTAAAGGATCTTTTCGTAAATTTTGTTGCTATTGTAATCAAATTAGTATTATAAAAAGTGGTTTATATAGTTATTCATTGTTGTTCAGAAGAAAAGATGACACGAAGGCTAGTTGTATAGGAGTTCTTTCTAAATACGATAAACAACAATCAATGAGAAAACAGCCTAACTAAAAGTTACTTGAGCAACTACTTTATGAAATAAGAAGGGAAGAACAAATATGAGCTTTTTTAAAAAATTAAAAGAAAAAATTACTAAGCAGACAGATTCTGTAACAGAAAAATTTAAAGATGGTTTATCGAAAACAAGGGATTCTTTTTCAGAAAAGGTGAATGACCTTGTTGCTAGATACAGGTCTGTAGATGAAGATTTTTTTGATGAGTTGGAAGAAATCTTAATTGGAGCAGACGTAGGTGTAGCAACTGTAATGGAATTAATTGATGAATTAAAAATGGAAGTAAAACGTAGAAATATACAGGACACGAGAGAAGTTCAAGATGTTATAACAGAAAAGCTAGTTGAAATTTATGAAGGGCAGGACGATTTATCTGCTAAGATAAATATTCAAGAGCAATCTTTAACTGTCATTTTATTCGTTGGAGTTAATGGTGTAGGGAAAACGACTACGATTGGAAAGCTTGCAAATAAATTTAAAAATGAAGGAAAGTCAGTATTATTGGCTGCAGGAGATACATTTCGTGCTGGTGCTATAGACCAACTGGAAGTATGGGGAGATAGAGTTGGTGTGGATGTAATTAAACAATCTCCAGGCTCTGACCCTGCTGCAGTTATGTACGATGCTGTTCAGGCAGCTAAAGCGCGCAACGCTGATATTTTATTATGTGACACAGCAGGTAGATTGCAAAACAAAGTTAATCTAATGAAAGAACTTGAGAAGGTAAAGCGTGTGATCGAACGGGAAGTTCCCGGAGCTCCTCATGAAGTCTTACTCGTTTTAGATGCTACCACAGGTCAAAATGCTATGAGCCAAGCTAAGCAATTTGCAGAATCAACAGATGTGTCAGGAATTGTTTTAACAAAGTTAGATGGTACTGCAAAGGGAGGTATCGTATTGGCTATTCGAAACGAGCTATCAATTCCTGTTAAATTGGTAGGTCTTGGGGAACAAGTTGATGATTTACAACAATTTGATCCAGAACAATACGTCTATGGCTTGTTTGCTGGTTTAATCGCAGATACTGAAGCATAAAAGAGCTGTTAAGAAAAAAACTTGACATTAATGATTCGACCTAGTACAATTTGTAAAGGTAATTCACTTAACATAGGGGGAAAGACTATGCTTGAAAAAAAGACAAGAATGAATTATCTATATGATTTTTATCATTCGTTGTTAACGGAAAAACAACAAAGCTATATGTCTTTATATTATTTAGACGACTTTTCCCTTGGTGAAATTGCTGAACTGTTTAATGTTAGTCGCCAGGCAGTATATGATAACATTAAACGTACAGAAACGATGCTTGAACAGTATGAAGAGAAGTTGTTGTTATTTCAAAAATTTCAGCAACGTCAACAACTTTTTTCTGATCTGAAAGAAATCATGTCAAGTAGCGTTCAGGACAATACAAAACAGCTTGCAGTACTTAATGAACTCGAGAAATTAGAGTAAGGGAGCGGCACAGAAATGGCATTTGAAGGATTAGCCGACCGACTGCAAAATACAATTAAGAAAATCACAGGCAAAGGAAAAGTAACGGAAGCAGATGTAAAAGCGATGATGCGAGAAGTGCGTCTTGCATTATTAGAAGCGGACGTTAACTTTAAAGTTGTTAAGGATTTTGTGAAACGAGTCAGTGAAAGGGCCGTCGGTCAAGAGGTTATGAAGAGTTTAACCCCTGGTCAACAGGTTATTAAAGTAGTAAAAGAAGAGCTGACTGAACTAATGGGTGGAGAGCAAAGTAAAATTGCAGTAGCAAATCGTCCGCCAACTGTTATCTTAATGGTAGGGTTACAAGGTGCAGGTAAAACAACTCATACTGGGAAAATAGCCAATTTACTTAGAAAAAAATACAACAAAAATCCACTTTTAGTAGCTGCTGATATTTATCGACCTGCTGCTATAAAACAACTACAAACGTTAGGGAAACAGCTGAATATGCCGGTTTTCTCTCTTGGTGACCAAGTGAGTCCGGTGGAAATAGCTAAACAGGCAATTGCACAAGCAAAAGAACAACATAATGATTATGTTCTTATTGATACTGCTGGGCGACTCCATATCGATGAAGCATTAATGGATGAGCTAGCTCAAATCAAAGAGGTAACAAACCCTCATGAAATTTTCTTGGTCGTCGATGCAATGACAGGTCAAGACGCTGTTAACGTAGCTGAAAGCTTTAATAGCCAACTTGGAATTACAGGTGTAGTTTTGACGAAGCTTGATGGAGACACACGTGGTGGTGCTGCATTATCGGTAAAAGCTGTTACAGGTAAACCAATTAAATTTGTTGGTTTGGGAGAAAAGCTTGATGCGCTTGAAGCATTTCATCCTGAGCGCATGGCATCTCGTATATTAGGTATGGGGGATGTACTAACATTAATTGAAAAAGCTCAAGCTACAGTTGATGAAGATAAAGCTAAAGAGTTAGAACAAAAAATGAGGACAATGTCCTTTACGTTTGATGACTTTTTAGAACAACTATCCCAAGTTCGTTCAATGGGCCCTCTAGATGACTTAATTAATATGTTACCTGGAGCAAACAAAATGAAAGGTCTAAAGAACGTTCAGGTGGATGAAAAGCAAATTGGTCATGTTGAGGCTATTATTCGCTCGATGACGAAAGCTGAAAAAGTCCAGCCAGAGATTATTAATGCAAGTAGAAAGAAGCGAATTGCAAAAGGAAGCGGAACTTCTGTTCAAGAAGTTAACCGTTTGTTGAAGCAGTTCGAGGACATGAAGAAAATGATGAAACAAATGACCAACATGTCCTCCAAAAGTAAGAAGAAGGGTATGAAATTCCCGTTTATGTAGGGAAAATAATACTGTTAAGAAAAAACACTTTACAAACATATTGATTTTTTGATAATATACTATTCTGTGTGAAATATTTTCGGAGGTGCTTATAATGGCAGTAAAAATTCGTTTGAAACGTATGGGAGCAAAAAAATCTCCTTTTTATCGTATTGTAGTAGCAGATTCACGTTCACCACGTGATGGTAGAATCATCGAAACAGTTGGAACATACAACCCAGTTGCAGAACCAGCTCAAGTAAACATCAATGAAGAGTTAGCTCTTAAGTGGATGCAAGATGGAGCAAAACCATCTGATACTGTTCGTAATCTATTCTCAAAACAAGGGATTATGGAAAAATTCCATAATGCTAGAAACAGTAAGTAACATTTGTGAATCGGATGAGACAGTTAATTGAAACGATCGTAAAAGCCCTTGTCGATTATCCGGATGATGTATTGGTGAAAGAAACATCTGATGAACGCAACATAACATACCATTTATCTGTCCATAAAGAAGACATGGGGAAAGTAATTGGTAAGCAAGGTCGAGTGGCAAAAGCGATACGCACTGTTGTTTATGCAGCAGGTGCAAGTGAAAAGAAACGAATTCATCTAGAGATTAATGACTAATAGCAATGTTAAAACAAATCACATGAACGGGAATAATGACGACAGTAAGTCTCTCTAACCAAAGCCACAACCTGTGGCAATGGTGCGATCAGCATGACGTGACAAGTGTAGTCGACACACATATTTCCCGGACGATTTGAACATCCGCTAATTGTACGTGTTCAAATGGGAGGAGAAAAAGGTCGGAGAAGAACAAGGCGGCGTGGGTTTGAGCACCAAAGTGTACGTTTAAAGGGTACATGAGGCGCGGAAAAACAAGCCAACGCAGTAATTCGACAGA
The DNA here is from genome assembly GCF_051842895.1 of Cytobacillus sp. Hm23. Lineage (NCBI taxonomy): Bacteria > Bacillati > Bacillota > Bacilli > Caryophanales > Bacillaceae > Cytobacillus > Cytobacillus sp. Hm23. Next base: position 157,145 of record NZ_JBPXRQ010000007.1, on the reverse strand, counting down.
TATATTTCCCGGACGATTTGAACATCCGCATATAGAGAAAAGGGTGGGGGGTAACCTCCTCCCTTTCTTTACATTTTAGACGTGCTTTGTTTAGAGAAGAGAAAACTACTAACAAAGGTCGTCACTTCACCCAACCATATGAAGTCAAAAGATTTCGTGTGTATGGGTGAAGTACTAAGCTTGAATGAGAACGATATATTTCTTTGTTATACTTATGGGTATACAGGTACAGTTAACGTGAGTTTCAATGCACAATAAGGGTAGAACGAACCTATTAAAGGGATGGTTGCCATGAAAATTATACAAAATATAATTGTAAAGCAAGTACTCACTGAGAAAAGTAAAGACGGTCTACTAGATAAGTTTCAACAGTCAAAATTTCAATTGCAAAAAGAATGTGATCAGCTACGATTTGAACGAAAGAAGATGGAAAATAATAAGAAGTATCAGGCATCAACACTACATACATATTTTGAACGAGAAATAAATTCGAGGCTGGATAAAATAAAAGTTTTGGATTTTCAAATTGAACAGCTAGAGGTTTTACCTATTGGCAGTGAATTAAGAGAAAAAGAAGTGCAGGCCATTGTCGATATAAATGTTGGTGATAGTTGGGACGACATATCTCATGAGAAAACAATTATTATCAAGGAAGGTATTGTAGTAGAAATGAGATAGAGGTGAAGTTAAATGGGCAAGTGGTATAATGTTGGAAAAATTGTTAATACTCATGGTATTAAAGGAGAAGTAAGAGTCATTTCTAAGACAGATTTTGCAGAAGAACGTTATCAGCTTGGGAATAAGCTCTATATTTTTACAGCTGAAAATAATCAACCTATCGAGGTTGTAATTAAAAGCCATCGTTTGCATAAAAATTTTGATCTTTTGACATTTGAGGGGTACCACAACGTTAATGAAGTTGAGAAATATAAGGGCTCCTTACTAAAAGTCCCTGAGGATCAACTAGGTGAACTTGATGAAGGTGAATTTTATTTCCATGAAATTATCGGTTGCCATGTATATACAGATGAGGCGAAAGAACTAGGTACAGTTAAGGAAATATTAACACCAGGTGCAAATGATGTGTGGGTCGTCAAAGGACATCATAATCAAGAAATCCTCATTCCTTATATCGATGAAATTGTGCTAGATATTAATATTCATGACAAGAAGATTATTATTAAACCATTAGAGGGGTTACTTTAAATATGAAGATTGACATTCTGACATTGTTCCCTGAAATGTTTGAAGGCGTATTCGGTCATTCTATATTAAAAAAAGCACAAGACAAAGAAGCTGTATCATTAAAAGCAACTAATTTTCGTGAATATACGACTAACAAGCATGGGAAAGTTGATGATTATCCATATGGTGGTGGGGCAGGCATGGTATTAACCCCACAACCTATTTTTTCAGCCATCGAAGACTTGAGCAAAGATATAAATACGGATCCTCGAATCATATTAATGTGCCCTCAAGGTGCGAAGTTTAATCAAAGTAAGGCAAAAGAACTATCAACTGAGGATCATCTTGTGTTCATTTGTGGCCATTATGAAGGGTACGATGAAAGAATACGCGAGCATCTAGTTACTGACGAAATATCCATTGGTGATTTTGTTTTGACAGGTGGAGAATTGGCATCGATGGTCGTTATTGATAGTGTTGTTAGACTCCTTCCTGGAGTGTTGGGGAATGATGAATCAGCTGTTGAGGAGTCATTTTCTATGGGTTTGCTTGAACATCCGCAATACACAAGACCAGCAAACTTCCAAGATCATCAAGTGCCTGATGTTTTATTATCTGGGAATCATCAAAGAATTTCAGAGTGGCGTCAGAAAGAATCTTTGAGGCGTACACTACTTCGCCGACCAGATCTATTGAATCAAGCTGATCTTACACCCCAACAAAAAAAATGGTTAGACGAGTTAAAAAAACAACAAAGCTAGTTATTGCATGTCATTCATTTTTATGCTATGATGTTTTTTGTGACTAAGGATGAATATCTTTATGTTACGGATGACTGATGTTCCGCTGTAATGTAAAACATTGGAATGAACATCTGTGGAAGGAGTTGAAAACGATGCAACAATTAATTGAAGAAATCACAAAAGAACAGTTAAGATCAGATCTTCCTGAATTCCGTTCTGGTGACACTGTACGTGTACACATTAAAGTTGTCGAGGGTAGCCGTGAGCGTATCCAGGTGTTTGAAGGTGTAGTAATTAAGCGTCGTGGTGGCGGGATTAGCGAAACATTTACTGTCCGTAAAGTATCTTACGGTGTAGGTGTTGAACGTACATTGCCATTACATTCACCTAAAATTGCTAAACTTGAAAGAATTCGTCGTGGTAAAGTACGCCGTGCAAAACTTTACTACTTACGTAACCTTAGAGGTAAGGCTGCGCGTATTAAAGAAATTCGATAATAGAACTAAAAAGGAGCTTGTCTATCAAGCTCTTTTTTCATATATAAGATTAAAAAGCATAGGTGGTAGCGTTATGACAACTAAAAAAAATGAATTGTTTGAGTGGGTTAAAGCCTTAATTATTGCCATATTGTTAGCTGCGGTCATCAGATACTTTCTTTTCGCACCCATCGTCGTTGATGGAGAGTCAATGATGCCAACCTTAAATAATACAGACAGAATGATTGTCAATAAAATCTCATATACAATCGGCGAACCTCATCGCTTCGATATCGTTGTATTTCATGCTAATGCTGAAAAAGATTATATAAAAAGAGTGATTGGCTTGCCAGGTGATCATGTAGAATATAAAGATGATACTCTTTATATTAATGGTGAAAAGTTTGAGGAGCCATATTTAGATGAAAAAAAGAAAGAGTTAATAGCAGGTACACCTCTTACAGACCCATTTGAAGTTACAGTTCCGGATGGAGAGTTATTTGTTTTAGGAGACAATCGTCGTGCAAGCAGAGACAGTCGCCATATTGGAACGATACCTATTGATGAAGTCCTTGGAAAAACTAGTGTTGTGTATTGGCCGTTTTCTAAAATAAGGATAGCAAACTAGTAAGAGAGGATGAAATGAAAAAATGACAATTCAATGGTTTCCGGGGCATATGGCTAAAGCAAAACGCCAGGTCATTGAAAAAATAAAACTCATAGATATCGTCTTTGAGCTTGTAGATGCACGTATTCCAGCTTCTTCAAGAAATCCAATGGTTGATGAAATGATTAGTAATAAGCCAAGACTTATTTTACTTAATAAAGCTGATATGGCTGATCCGAGTAAAACAAAAGAGTGGATAGATTACTTTCAACAACGAGGGGATCGAGCTATACCAATTGATTCTCAATCAGGTAAAGGAATGAAGCAGATTGTTGCCATTTCAAAAGAAATGCTACAAGACAAATTTGATAAACTGAGACAAAAAGGCGTGAAACCACGTCCAATTAGAGCTGTTATTGTAGGAATTCCTAATGTAGGTAAATCAACGTTAATCAATCGTCTAGCAAAGAAAAAAATTGCTCAGACAGGTGATAGACCTGGAATAACAAAAGCGCAACAGTGGATTAAAGTTGGTAAAGAATTAGAACTCTTAGATACTCCGGGTATCTTGTGGCCGAAGTTTGAGGACGAAGCTGTTGGGTTAAAGCTTGCTACAACAGGTGCCATAAAAGATACGATTTTAAACTTACAAGACATTACTGTATACGCTTTAAGATTTTTAAGCAATCAATATCCAGATCGGTTGAAAGATAGATACAATTTGCAAGAAATTCACGATGACATCGTCATAACCTTTGATGAAATCGGCAAAAGACGAGGCTGTATCATGGCTGGTGGGATAATAGATTACGATAAAGTATCTGAGTTAGTCTTAAGAGAAATACGCTCAGAAAAACTTGGACCATTAACATTCGAAAGTCCTGCCGAATACGAGTAACAAAGTGTTTAAAGAGGTCATATACATAGCACCTCTTGTCAATTGCTTCAGGGTGACTTAAGTACTTGTTGTAGGTGACAAAGTCAATAGCCCTGTTCTTTGTGTAACAATTGTAATCAAATGACCTTGCTCAGTAAGGATTTAGCTTATCTGAGCTTATCTTGTTTTGCTCGCTTATGTTAGCGAGCCTTTATTTTTTTTATTTAGAACCGATATAATGAATAAGCTGTTGTAGCATTGATTGTTGTTTTTCGTATGAAGAAAGAAAAACACATTAGATACTAACTAGTGTTTGTCGTATCTCTAAAAGATGATAGACGCAAATAATAGTTTCTTACTGTTCTAATTTAAAGACGATAGCAACGGAGTTTAGGCAATGATGTTTGCACATTGCTTTGATTTTCCTTCTAAAAGATCAACACGAGAAGAGACTTTGGCATCTTTGCCTTAAACATACATCTACAATCACATTAGACCTCATTTTGTTATTGATTTTAACGGAGTGACAATAAACGCAAAGAGCCATATTGAAAGAGTGATTAAGAATGAATAAACTTACTGTTAAACAAATAAAACAAATTTTAGATGGTACGACTAATATTAAAGATCCAATTATTAAAATATGCGAGGATGATGACCGAAAAGGTGTTCAACAGCTGTTGACTAGGTGGCTGAAGCAACAGGAGGAACATCACACACAACGACAGTTATTTAGCGAGATGAGTACATATGAACAAAGCTTATATGAACAAGGGTATAACAGCATTGCAGGTATAGATGAGGTTGGTAGGGGGCCGCTTGCTGGTCCAGTTGTCGCTGCAGCTGTGATACTGCCTAAAGACTTTTATTTACCAGGGTTAAATGACTCGAAAAAGCTCTCAATGAAGAAAAGAGAATATTTGTATGAGTATATTATGGAACATGCGGTAGCGACAAGTGTTGGCATCGTTTCAGCACAAAAAATAGATGAAGTAAATATATATCAAGCAACAAAACATGCGATGAAACAGGCTATTGAAGACCTTACAATACAGCCTGACTTCCTATTAATTGATGCGATGGAGTTGTCAATGGACTTACCCCAGTTATCTATTATCAAAGGAGATTCGAAAAGTATTGCAATCGCAGCTAGTTCTATTGTCGCAAAAGTAACCCGGGACAGGATAATGATAAACTTAGCAGAAGAGTTTCCTCAATATCAATTTGAAAAGCATATGGGGTATGGTACGAAAGAGCATGTCACAGCATTACAGCAGTTTGGAGTAACGAGAGAACACCGTAAAACGTTTAGCCCAGTGCGTGAGACATTAGAACTTGTCAGTGAGGTGTAAACAAATATGATTCATCCGTCGCTTATGCACACTCTTATTAACGATATGCAAATTCAACAAACTAAAGCTATATCAATTAATCAAGGAGATATTTTTCAAGGGAAGGTAACGAAGCTTTTTCCTAAAAATATTGCTGCGGTTCAAATTGGTGCAATGAAATTATTTGCTTCATTTGAAGTACCGTTATCGGTAGGTGAGAACTATTGGTTTCAGGCTTCAAATCATGAAGGACAATTATATTTAAAAGTATTAGAAAATGCCACATTCACAAAAAATCAGATGAATGAGTCTAGTATGATTAGCAAACTCCTCAGCCAATTTCAATTAGAAGACTCTAAGGTTAATGTTGCTCTTCTCCGTTTTTTGATGAAAGAAAACATGCCCTTCACTAAAGTGGAGATCAACCATGCTAGTAATTGGTTTCAACAATCTACTGATCGTGAAGGATCGTTACAAACGATTAAAACGATGCTCGTTAATGACCTCCCATTTACGGATGAAGTTTATAATTCAATTTCTTCTACATACGGCAAAGAGCCGTTAAGCAAACAGTTGCATCAAATTCAAGAGTTATTAGGAGCGCAAAAATTCCAATCAGCAGAGAATAAACTGCTGCAAGCGAAATTAGCGTCGATTATTTCGGTAAATAGTCAATCTCAAGAAACGGCTTTAAGTAGGCTTCTGCAGACGCTCATTGATGACAAAACTCACATCACTGACAAACAAACTATACTATCAATACTCGATAAAATTACTGTACAAACAACCAATTATAACAAGACTATACAAGCAGATGTTGATTCAGTCAAGGATCAAGGACAAAGGCCAGTTATATTACCGAATATTGACAAAATGATAGCTCAGCTACAAACAATATTACCGGCGGAGGGGTTGAATGACAAAGATAAAAGTATTATTGGAACAATCTCTTCACGTCTAGGTTCAAATGTGGATGTGAGTAGCATTAGCAATAAACTAAATGAAATTGTTGAGCAAATAACTAAAAGTGGTAAGGATGATTTAATAGGTTTTAGTAATAAGGAGAAACAGTTTCTTTCCCAAATGGGTCAATCAGTTCAAAATAATGAAGGATGGGGAAATGGTACAGTCGTTAAAATGGCATTTCAACAAATTAGTAAAGCGATGGGTTTAGACTATGAATCACTATTAAAAGACTTTACAAAAACCCCTCTCGATATTGAAATTGAAAGGTTAGAGTCAATAAAACCATTACTGTTAACCATCTTACAGCAATCTGTATCTAAGCAGCTAAATGACAACATTGAGACAGTATTATACAAATTAAATGCGCAACAATTGTTGAGTCAGGAACAAGGTCCATTTCAACATATAATGATGCAGCTACCTGTACCGTTATACGATCGTTTGACTGATGTATCAATACAATGGAGTGGGAAAAAACAACAGAGTGGTAAAATTGATCCGAATTATTGCCGAGTAATCTTTTATGTTGAGTTAGAAACAATAAAGGAAACAGTCATAGATGTACACATTCAAAATCGTATTATTAATATTTCAATTATTAATGATACAGAAGGATTGGCTAACCTCATTAAAAATATGCAGCATATGTTGAAAGAAAATTTGCTTACGTTAAACTATCAACTATCTTCAGTTAAAGTTTTACAGTCGACTGAAGGAGAGAGGAATTTGCCTATCACTCGGTCTATAGGAGAAAAAGTGCACGTAGATAACAATTATTATGGAGTAGATATACGTATATGAGTGAAAAAGTAGATTTAATTAGAGAAGCGATTGCACTTAAATATGATAGAGAAAAAAAAGCTTCCCCAACGATTATTGGTAAGGGAAAAGGGATTGTTGCAGAGAATATTATTTCTGTAGCTGAAGAGCATAATATCCCTCTTCAAGAAGATCCAACACTCGTAAATTTGTTAAGTCAGCTAAATATTAACGAAGCAATTCCCGAAGAATTATATGAAGCAGTAGCAGAAATTTTTGCTTTTATTTACCGTGTGGATAAACAACAAGGTGAAAGATAAAAATATTAATTTTGTTGGAATGCTAGACAATATACTAGCCATTATATAAAATGAAAGCGCAGTCTATTTTATTTTGTTATTTAGTAGGAGGATGGGAAATGAATATCCATGAATATCAAGGGAAAGAAATCCTCAGAAGTTACGGGGTAGCTGTTCCGAATGGTAAAGTTGCATTTTCAGCTGAAGAAGCAGCTGAGGCAGCGAAAGAATTAGGAACGGAAGTTTGTGTTGTGAAAGCGCAAATCCACGCTGGTGGTCGTGGTAAAGCAGGTGGCGTGAAAGTTGCGAAAAGCGTTGATGAAGTTCGTACATATGCAAATGACCTTTTAGGTAAAATACTTGTTACTCATCAAACGGGTCCAGAAGGTAAAGAAGTCAAACGCCTATTAGTTGAAGAGGGCTGCGATATTAAAAAGGAATATTATATAGGTCTTGTATTGGATCGTGAAACTTCCCGTGTTGTCTTAATGGCATCAGAGGAAGGTGGAACAGAAATTGAAGAAGTAGCAGAAAAAACACCTGAGAAGATTTTTAAGGAGTACATTGATCCTGTAGTTGGATTAACTGGCTTCCAAGCTAGACGAATTGCATTTAATATTAATATCCCTAAAGAGCTAGTGAACAAGGCTGTCAAATTTATGATAGGTCTTTATACAGCATTTATCGAAAAGGATTGTTCTATTGCTGAAATTAACCCACTTGTTGTAACGGGAGATGGGAATGTTATGGCACTAGATGCAAAATTAAACTTTGATTCAAATGCTCTCTATCGTCAAAAAGACGTTTTAGCTTACCGTGATCTTGATGAGGAAGACCAAAAAGAAATTGAAGCTTCGAAATATGACTTAAGCTATATTTCATTAGACGGTAATATCGGTTGTATGGTTAACGGAGCCGGCCTTGCGATGGCGACAATGGATATTATTAAACATTACGGCGGTGACCCAGCAAACTTCCTTGATGTTGGTGGTGGTGCAACTGCGGAAAAAGTAACAGAAGCTTTCAAAATCATTCTATCTGATGAAAGTGTTAAAGGGATTTTTGTTAATATTTTCGGTGGAATTATGAAATGTGATGTTATTGCAACGGGTGTTGTAGAAGCTGCTAAACAAGTAGAATTAAGCGTTCCTCTTGTTGTCCGTTTAGAAGGAACAAACGTTGACCTAGGGAAGAAGATTTTACAAGAGTCAGGTTTAAATATTATTGCAGCAGAATCAATGGCTGATGGTGCTCAAAAAATCGTAGAACACGTAGGGTAAGAAAGGCAGGGGAACGAAATGAGTGTATTTATTAATAAAGATACAAAAGTAATCGTCCAAGGTATCACAGGTTCAACAGCTCTTTTTCATACTAAGCAAATGTTAGAATATGGCACGCAAATCGTTGCTGGTGTGACACCAGGAAAAGGTGGAACTGAAGCTGAAGGCGTCCCAGTATTTAACACGGTTGAAGAAGCAGTGAAGGCAACAGGCGCTAATGTATCTGTCATATATGTGCCAGCTCCATTTGCAGCTGATGCAATTCTAGAAGCAGTAGATGCAGAGCTTGACCTTGCGATTTGTATTACTGAACATATTCCAGTTCTTGATATGGTAAAGGTTAAGAAGTATATGGAAGGTAAAAAGACCCGTTTAGTTGGGCCAAATTGTCCAGGGGTTATTACTCCTGAGGAGTGTAAGATAGGTATTATGCCTGGTTACATTCATACAAAAGGGCATGTAGGTGTAGTGTCTCGTTCTGGAACATTAACCTATGAAGCAGTACATCAGCTATCACAAGCTGGAATTGGTCAATCTACAGCAGTAGGGATTGGTGGAGACCCTGTGAATGGGACGGATTTTATCGATGCTCTCAAAGCTTTTAATGAAGATCCGGACACATATGCTGTAATTATGATCGGGGAAATCGGTGGTACAGCAGAAGAAGAAGCTGCATTATGGGTGAAGGAAAATATGACAAAACCTGTAGTCGGATTTATCGGTGGTAGAACAGCACCTCCAGGAAAACGTATGGGACATGCTGGTGCCATTATTTCTGGTGGAAAAGGAACTGCTGATGAAAAAATTAAAGTGATGAACGAGTGCGGAATTCAAGTTGCTGATACTCCAGCTGTAATGGGAGAAACTTTAATTTCTACCCTTAAGGAAAAAGGCATTTACGAAAAATGTAAAACTCATTAATCTATAAATAAATAGTCCCATACCACTCGGTTTGGGGCTATTTAATCTGAAAGGAAGGAGCTAATGGACACTTTTCGAAAAACATTAATACATCTACATCATTGTCGTGGCATCGGATGGAGGTCAATAAAAAACCTCTTAACTTACGATCCGAATTTAACAAAAATCTATCAATCTTCTTTTACAGATCTTCGACCACATCTCCCTATCTCCACTACTCAACTGAAAAATCTCATGAAAGATTTGCATTCTTCTAACATCCAAAGTATGCTAAATAAGTATAGTGATTACAATATTCACATTGTTACAATATTTGACGATGAATATCCAAACATGCTAAAACAAATATATGATCCCCCTTGGGTAATCTACGCCAAAGGAGATCTTCGATTACTTTCAGATCAAAAATGTCTTAGTGTTGTTGGGGCGAGATACCCTTCTTCATATGGCTTGAGAAGTATAGAAAGGGTCATTTTACCTTTAATTCAGTCGGGGTGGACCGTCATTAGTGGTTTAGCAAAAGGTATAGACTCTAAAGCTCATGAGTTAGCTTTATTACACAAGGGAAAAACAATCGCTGTAATTGCTGGTGGTTTTCAATATATTTATCCAAAAGAGAATGCAAAACTTGCAAATATGATAAGTAAGGAAAATTTATTATTATCAGAATACCCGCCCTTTGTAAGGCCTGAACGATGGCAATTTCCTATGAGGAATAGAATTATTAGCGGTTTATCGTTCGGTACAGTTATTATAGAAGCAAGAGAATCGAGTGGTTCGCTCATTACAGCTGATCAAGCCTTAGAGCAGGGGAGAGAGGTATTTGCTATACCAGGATCTATTTTTGCTGAGCATTCAATTGGAACGAATAAGCTCATTCAACAAGGGGCAAAGCTCGTTATGTCGAGCAACGATATTGAAGCTGAAATTATATCACAAATATAATGTTTGTTAACTTTTTTGAGAGTAGTGTTTGACAAACTGTATGTGAATATTTAATAATAGTGAAGATTTTATAAATCAGAAAAAATTATTTTAATATTGAGAGTTGAGAAAATAGATAGGCCATTTGTGAACGCCTAGAGAATTATTATCATTACCCTCTTGAGGAGGACATTTGAATGTCAGATTATCTTGTTATTGTGGAATCGCCTGCTAAGGCGAAGACGATTGAACGATATTTAGGAAAAAAATATAAAGTAAAAGCTTCCATGGGACATATTAGAGACTTACCAAAAAGTCAAATGGGTGTCGATATAGACCAAAACTTTGAGCCAAAGTATATTACGATAAGAGGTAAAGGGCCAGTTTTAAAGGAATTAAAAAATGCCGCAAAAAAAGCAAAAAAGATTTACTTAGCGGCTGACCCCGATCGTGAAGGAGAAGCAATCGCTTGGCATCTTGCTCATAGCCTAGCAATCGATGTTAATTCAAACTGCCGTGTCGTATTTAATGAAATAACGAAGGATGCGATTAAAGAGTCATTTAAGCATCCTCGTGCGATAAACATGGATTTAGTCGATGCCCAACAAGCTCGAAGAGTACTTGACAGATTAGTAGGGTATAATATTAGTCCGTTATTGTGGAAAAAAGTAAAAAAAGGATTAAGTGCTGGAAGAGTACAGTCAGTAGCGGTTAGATTAATCATTGATCGAGAAAAAGAAATAGCAGAATTTATTCCAGAAGAATATTGGTCAATCAGATCCGATTTCGTTAAAGGCAAAAAACAGTTCGAAGCTTTCTTTCATAGTATCGAGGGTGAAAAGTTAGAATTAAAGTCGGAAGACGATGTAAAGAGTGTACTTAGTAAAATAAACGGGAATGAATTTCTAGTAAATAACGTGACAAGAAAGGAACGAAAACGTAATCCAGCGCTGTCATTTACGACATCATCATTACAACAAGAAGCTGCGCGAAAGTTAAATTTCCGTGCGAAAAAAACAATGATGCTTGCACAGCAACTCTATGAAGGGATTGAGCTTGGTAAGGGTGGTACAGTCGGTCTCATTACATACATGCGTACTGACTCTACAAGGATTTCTGATACTGCCCAAAATGAAGCTGCTGCTTACATAGAAGATAAATATGGAACAGAATTTTTATCCGAGGATAAACGCAACAAAAAAAAGAAAGCTAATACTCAAGACGCACATGAAGCAATTAGACCAACTTCTACACAACGGGACCCAGCTTCAATCAAACAGTATTTAAGTAGAGATCAATTTCGTTTATACAAACTTATTTGGGAACGGTTCGTTGCAAGTCAAATGGCTCCAGCAACGATGGATACGATGACTGTTGTGCTAGAAAATGAAGGTGTGATGTTTAAAGCACATGGCTCAAAAGTTAAATTCCCTGGGTTTATGAAAGTATACGTTGAGAGTACAGATGATCAAGTAGAAGAAAAAAATCATATGTTACCTGATCTGCAAAAGGGTGATACAGTTATTTCAAAGGACCTAGAGCCAAAGCAGCACTTTACACAACCACCGCCGAGATATACAGAAGCAAGACTAGTAAAGACGCTTGAAGAGTTAGGTATTGGAAGACCATCAACGTATGCACCTACTTTAGACACTATTCAAAGACGTGGTTATGTTGCGCTAGAAAATAAGCGGTTCACTCCAACTGAATTAGGTGAAATTGTATTAGACCTCATAGTTGAATTCTTCCCAGATATTATTGATGTAGAATTTACAGCTAATATGGAACAAAACCTTGACGAAATTGAAGTTGGAGATGTTGAATGGATTTCGATTATTGATAAATTTTATCAAGACTTTGAAAAGCATTTAACAAAAGCAGAGAAAGAAATGGAGAAAGTGGAGATTAAGGATGAACCTGCAGGTGTTGATTGTGAGCTTTGTGGGAATCCAATGGTCATAAAGATGGGAAGATACGGTAAGTTTATGGCCTGCTCAAATTTCCCTGATTGTCGTAACACGAAGCCGATCGTAAAAGAAATAGGTGTTCAATGTCCAAAATGTAATAAAGGGAGTATCGTTGAACGTAAAAGTAAAAAGAAAAGAGTATTTTATGGGTGTAACTTGTACCCAGAATGCGATTTCGTTTCTTGGGATAAACCGATTGCACGTATGTGTCCTAAATGTGACCACATGCTTGTTGAGAAAAAACTGAAAAAAGGTATGCAAGTTCAATGTGTAAATTGTGACTATAAAGAAGAGCAACAGAAGTAACCATAAAGGTGAGCTAACTTGACGCTCACCTCTTTTAGATAGCAAAAAACTGTGTAAGTTAATGCAATGATGGAGGAAAAAGAATGACTACTAAAGCTATAAACGTAATTGGTGCAGGGCTTGCTGGAAGTGAAGCTGCTTGGCAAATTGCTAAGCGTGGTTTTCAGGTGAATTTATATGAAATGAGACCTGTTAAACAAACACCTGCACACCATACAGATAAATTTGCTGAACTAGTTTGTAGTAACTCTCTGAGAGGAAACAGCTTAACAAATGCTGTAGGTGTACTTAAAGAAGAGATGCGTATGTTAGATTCAGTTATTATTAAAGCAGCGGACGAATGTGCTGTGCCAGCAGGTGGAGCGTTAGCTGTTGACCGCCACGAATTTGCGGGCAAAGTAACAGATTATGTGAAAAATCACCCGAATGTTAAAGTTTTTAACGAGGAAATTACTGCTATAGATGATGCTCCTACAGTTATCGCAACTGGACCTTTGACATCAAAGGCATTATCTAACAACATAAAAGAGCTAACAGGTCAGGATTATTTTTATTTTTATGATGCTGCTGCACCGATTATTGACAAAGAAAGTATTAATATGGACAAGGCTTATTTAAAATCTCGCTATGATAAAGGTGAAGCTGATTATATTAACTGTCCTATGAACGAAGAGGAATTTAATACATTTTACGAAGCTTTAATTAATGCAGAAGTAGTTCCACTAAAAGAATTTGAGAAGGAAATTTATTTTGAAGGCTGTATGCCAATTGAGGTTATGGCACAACGTGGTCACAAAACAATGCTTTTTGGCCCGTTAAAGCCCGTTGGTTTAGAAGACCCACGTACAGGAAAAAGACCGCATGCTGTTGTTCAGCTTAGACAAGATGATGCAGCAGGAACGTTATACAATATAGTGGGCTTTCAAACGCATTTAAAGTGGGGAGCACAAAAAGAAGTGTTACGACTTATTCCTGGTTTAGAAAATGCTGAGATCGTTAGGTATGGGGTGATGCACCGAAACACATTTATTAATTCACCTCATCTACTTAAGCCGACATACCAATTCCATAATAAGCCAAATTTGTTTTTTGCAGGCCAAATGACAGGGGTAGAAGGATATGTTGAATCTGCTGCTTCAGGTTTGGTAGCCGGAATTAATGCATCCAGATCAGTGGACGGAAAGAGCTTGTTAGTATTTCCTGAAGAAACAGCAATAGGAAGTATGGCTAAGTATATTACAACGACAAATGAAAAAAACTTTCAGCCGATGAATGCGAATTTTGGCTTGTTTCCTGACCTAGGTGTAAGGATAAAGAATAAAAAAGAACGCTATGAACGCTATGCAAATCGTGCGTTAGAAACAATTCAGAATTTTATAAAAAATGTATAGAAATTGTTTGCAAGGGGCTACTAAAGTATGTTACTATTTAGTAGCCCTTGCGAGGTGTATGCCGAATTGAAAAATGTGAACAAACAATTACAATTATTTATTGAATATTTACAAATTGAAAAAAACTATTCAGAATATACCATAATGCATTATAAAAATGATATCTTGCATTTTCTTCAGTTTATGAATCAACAGGCGATTGATAAGCTTTTGGATGTTTCATATGCTGATGTTCGCATCTATTTGACTGAACTACATAGCAAGAAATATGCAAGAAAGTCTATAGCAAGAAAGGTTTCGTGCCTGCGTAGCTTTTTCGCCTTTTTGTTAAGAGAAGAATTAGTGAACGAAAATCCCTTTTCCATCGTTGCTTTGCCGAAGCAGGAACAAAGGATACCGCAATTTTTATATGAAGAAGAGCTAAAACAATTATTTGCTGTCAGTGATATTACAACGCCTTTAGGGCTCCGTAATCAAGCAATACTAGAATTGTTGTATGCTACTGGTATTCGTGTTAGTGAGTGCTGTAATATTCAAATACAAGACTTAGATTTTTCAATTGGTACAGTATTAGTTACTGGAAAAGGAAATAAACAACGATACGTGCCATTTGGTAGCTTTGCTCATGAATCAATAGAAAAATACATTTCTGAAGGTAGGCAAATCTTGCAGGATAAGTCGCAAGTAAAAACAGGACATCTGTTTTTAAATTACAGAGGTGAGCCTTTAACTGCAAGAGGTGTTCGTGTCATACTCGATAAGATGATAAAGCAGGCTTCCATAACTATACATATAAGTCCACACGTTCTTAGGCATACATTCGCCACACATTTATTAAATGAAGGTGCGGATATGCGATCTGTTCAAGAACTTTTAGGGCATGAACATTTGTCATCAACACAAATATATACGCACGTAACTAAAGATCATTTGCGTAATATTTACATGAAGCATCATCCAAGAGCCTGAGTGAGTGTAAAAAAGGAGGATATGTCATGTCAACGTTTCATGCTACAACAATTTTTGCTATTCACCACAACGGGCAATGTGCGATGGCAGGTGATGGTCAAGTGACTTTCGGTAATGCCGTTGTAATGAAACACACTGCCAAAAAGGTTCGAAAACTATTTCAAGGAAAAGTTATAGCAGGCTTTGCGGGCTCAGTTGCAGATGCCTTTACGCTGTTTGAGCTATTTGAAGGCAAGCTTGAAGAGTATAATGGAAATATTAAAAGAGCTGCGGTTGAACTCGCGAAAAAGTGGAGGTCAGATAAAGTTCTCCATAAACTAGAAGCGATGTTAATAGTAATGGATAAAACGCATTTATTACTTATTTCGGGTACCGGTGAAGTAATCGAACCTGATGATGGAATTTTAGCAATTGGGTCAGGTGGTAATTATGCATTATCTGCAGGTAGAGCACTTAAAAATTATGCCGGAGATAATTTATCAGCTGAAGAAATCGCCAAAGCTGCTTTAGAAATTGCTGGTGAAATTTGTGTATATACAAATGATCAGATTATTGTTGAACAACTTTGAGCAATGAAGGAGGGTTTTTAATGAGAAAGAATCTCACTCCGAGACAAATTGTAGAGCAGTTAGATAAGTTTATAATAGGTCAAAGTGATGCAAAAAAAGCTGTTGCTGTTGCTTTAAGAAATCGTTTCCGTCGAAGTCTTCTCGATGAGAAGCTTAGAGATGAAGTTGTACCGAAAAACATCTTAATGATAGGCCCTACTGGCGTTGGTAAGACTGAAATTGCTAGACGTTTAGCTAAGCTTGTCGGAGCTCCATTTGTTAAAGTAGAGGCAACTAAATTTACTGAAGTAGGTTATGTTGGTCGTGACGTAGAATCTATGGTCAGAGATCTTGTGGAGACGTCGGTCCGTCTTGTTAAAGAGGAAAAAATGTTAGCAGTGAAAGAAAGAGCCGAAGAAAATGCCAACAAACGTCTAGTTGAATTGTTAGCTCCAGGGAAATCTAAACAATCAAATTATAAAAATCCATTTGAGATGCTGTTTGGAGGACAATCTTCCCAAAGCGACAATGAGGAACAAGCTGACGAGGTTTCAGTAAAAGAAAAGCGCAAGCAAATTGCCCATAAACTTGCATTAGGAGAGCTTGAAGATTATTATGTGACTGTTGAAGTAGAGGAACAGCAACCGTCAATGTTCGACATGCTTCAAGGCTCAGGTATGGAACAAATGGGCATGAACATGCAGGATGCTTTGAGCGGGCTGATGCCAAAGAAGCGGAAAAAACGCAAATTAACTGTACGTGAAGCTCGCAAAGTATTAACACATGAAGAAGCACAGAAGCTTATCGATATGGATGAAGTAACACAAGAAGCTGTCCAAAAGGCAGAGCAAACAGGAATTATATTTATTGATGAGATTGATAAAATCGCAAGTAAAAGTCAACAATCATCTTCTGGTGACGTATCTCGCGAAGGTGTGCAGCGAGACATTCTACCGATTGTTGAAGGTTCAACCGTCGTTACAAAATATGGGTCGGTAAAAACAGACCACATATTATTTATATCAGCTGGAGCATTCCACATCGCTAAACCGTCGGATTTAATTCCAGAGTTACAGGGGAGATTTCCGATTCGTGTAGAATTAACGAAGTTGACGATTGAAGACTTTGTTAAAATCTTAACAGAGCCAAATAATGCCTTATTGAAACAATATTCAGCATTATTAGGCACAGAAGGTATACAACTTGAATTTTCTGACGATGCTATTCGTAAGCTTGCTGAAATCGCATTTGACGTAAATCAAAATACTGACAATATAGGAGCACGAAGACTTCATACTATCTTAGAGCGACTTCTTGAAGAATTATCTTTTGAAGCTCCTGATATTACGATGGAAAGCATAACGATAACACAACAATATGTTGAAGAAAAACTGAGCATGATAGCAAAAGATAAGGACTTAAGTCAATTTATATTATAACTAGGTGTTCTAACGGAGGGTGAAAAGAACAGCTAAGATCAGAAATTCTACTAAGATCTACTTAGTATTATCGTTCTGTATCGGACTTTTTGCATAACCTCTGAAGTTGATGAATGCAAAGTACAGGAGGAAGAAAGAAATGAATTTGTTAGAAAAAACGAGAAAAATTAATGCTATGCTCCAAAGAGCCGCTGGAAAACCAGTAAATTTTAAAGAAATGTCTGATACTTTACGTGATGTAATTGAATGTAATATTTTCATTTTAAGCCGCCGTGGTAAACTACTTGGCTTTTCAATTAATCGATTAATAGAAAATGAGCGCATGAAGAAAATGTTAGAAGATCGCCAATTTCCAGAAGAGTACACTAATAACTTATTCAATATTACTGAAACATCTTCTAATTTAGACGTACAAAGCGAATACACAGCTTTCCCTGTAGAAAATAGAGAATTATTTAAATCTGGGCTTACGACTGTCGTGCCAATTAATGGCGGGGGAGAACGTCTTGGAACATTGATTTTGGCTCGCGTTGAAGGAGAGTTCCATGATGATGATCTTATTCTTGCTGAGTACGGAGCAACTGTTGTAGGAATGGAGATTTTACGTGAGAAAGCTGAAGAAATTGAAGTAGAAGCGAGAAGTAAAGCTGTCGTACAAATGGCTATCAGCTCACTTTCTTATAGTGAATTAGAAGCGATTGAGCATATTTTTGAAGAATTAAATGGAAATGAAGGTCTATTAGTCGCTAGTAAAATCGCTGACAGAGTAGGTATTACCCGATCTGTTATTGTAAATGCATTGAGAAAGTTAGAAAGTGCTGGTGTAATAGAGT
The DNA here is from genome assembly GCF_051842895.1 of Cytobacillus sp. Hm23. Lineage (NCBI taxonomy): Bacteria > Bacillati > Bacillota > Bacilli > Caryophanales > Bacillaceae > Cytobacillus > Cytobacillus sp. Hm23. Next base: position 139,324 of record NZ_JBPXRQ010000007.1, on the reverse strand, counting down.
CTCGTTCACTAGGAATGAAAGGTACGTACATTAAGGTGTTAAATGATAAGTTTTTAGTAGAGCTAGAAAAGCTTAAATCTAATTAATCATCACACTATATATTAACAATAATTGCCCCCTCCTATATAGGATGGGGGCTTTTCTATGTGATACAGCATTGCTTAGTATCCTAACGTGATGTAACCATCTGATACCTCGTATTAGATGTTTTTTTTGAGCTTAAAAACGTCTTATCGTAAGCATTGTTCGCGTTTCGTTATGCTGCAATAATACGCCAAGATCGACTATATATGACATATCCTGTTACATAAATGATAATAGGTGGAAATCAAGGGTAAATTTACCCATAAATTTAACATCCAAAAATAGTATATTCGACTTTTATCGCCTTTTTTATGGGGGTAATTTGTCGTTTTTTTAGATGTAGTGTATAGACATGCAACCTAAAGCTGTTATAATGAAATTATGATTTTTTGGTAATATATCCTACTATTTCTAAGGTATGTTTTACTAGTTAAATGACCACTTCATATATCATATGAAATGCAAAAATAAGTAATTTAAAAGAATAGAGGGGAAATATATGAAGCTATTTTCCGATACGATTAATACACTGCAAACTGGACTGAATTACTCGTCTCAAAAGGAAAAAGTGATAGCTAATAACATTGCTAACGTTGACACTCCAAATTACAAAGCTAAATCTGTAAATTTTAAATCAGAATTGGCGAGTGCAGTAGATGAGGTTAGAGGTTATAAGACTAATGATCGACACTTTGATTTATCGTCTTCTACTTCACAACATCCAATTTCTATTACGAGTCAAAGTGAGCAGATGTATAGTCATAATGGAAACAATGTCGATATAGACAAAGAAATGACAAATTTAGCAGAAAATCAAATTTACTTCTATGCATTATCAGACTTATTAAACGGGAAGTTCTCATCGTTAAAGTCAGTGATAAAAGGAGGAAGATAATAAATGTCGATTTTTCAGAGTATGAATACAACTGCCTCTGCTTTGACTGCGCAACGCCTAAGAATGGACGTAGTTTCATCCAATATGGCAAATGTTGATACTACACGTGCTACTTTAGTTGATGGAGAATGGCAGCCTTATAGAAGAAAGATGGTCGTCACAGAAGAAAAGGGAGGAACGTTTTCATCATTTTTGAATCAAGCGATGAATGATAGTCATGTCGGTAATGGTGTGAAAGTGACTGAAATTATTGAAGATGAAGCACCTTTTAAATTAGCCTATAACCCAACCCACCCTGATGCAGATGAGCAAGGATATGTTCAACTTCCAAATGTTGATCCATTAAAGGAAGTTGTTGATTTAATGAGTGCTACAAGATCGTATGAAGCGAACGTAACAGTTTTGAATGCATCAAAAGGTATGTTAATGAAAGCGTTAGAAATAGGGAAGTAGGTGAATAACTAATGATTAACCCAACTCAATTAGTCGGTCCAACGATCATTCAAGAAAATAATAAGAACGTCACACCCGCACAAGCACAACAAAGCTTTTCAACTATGTTAAATAACGCAATAAATCAAGTTAATGAATCACAAGTAGCATCAGACAAAGCAATTGAAAGTCTCGTAAACGGTGAAGATGTTGATTTACATAATGTTATGATTACAGCTCAAAAAGCTAGCATTACATTGCAAACAACACTAGAAATCCGCAACAAAGCAGTTGAAGCCTATCAGGAAATTATGAGAATGCAAGTGTAATGTTCAATAGTCATGAATTCTTAAGGCTCTTTTCGTAAACATTGTTGCTATCGCTATTAATTTAGTACCAAAAAAGTGGTATGCGAAAACAGCCATTCATAAAACATAAATTCTTAACCGTTAAATCATTAAGATGGTAATAAGTATAATAATCACTAACGGTTATTTACTCAACCGAGAATTTGCCAAAATAACCGGGGGAATAAGATGAATGAATTAATTCAGAAATATAAAACAAACACTTTAAATTTTTGGAATGAACGATCAAAAACTCAAAAAGCAAGTATCATTGGGGCGATTGCCCTAATGATTGTAATCATTTCAGTCATACTTCTCTTCGTTAATAATAAAAATTTTCAACCGCTTTATGTCGATTTAACACCGCAAGAAACTGGACAAATTAAAGCTACCTTAGATTCCAGAGGTATTGCATCGGAAATTTCAAATAACGGTACGACAATTTATGTGCCCGCTGACATGGTTGATTCACTCTTAGTGGAATTAGCAGCAGAAGGAATTCCTGAAAGCGGGAGCTTTGACTATGCAGATTTTGGGAACGATTCTGGCTTAGGAACGACAGAAAATGAATTTAACATGTTGAAATTAGAAGCAACACAAACCGAATTGGCTAATTTAATTAAAGGTATTGATGGTGTACAGGATGCAACGGTAATGATCTATCTTCCTGAACCGGCTTTATTCGTAAGTTCAGTTGATGAAGAAGCTACAGCATCAATTGTTTTGCAAACAAAGGACGGGTATAAATTTGAAGATAACAATATTAAAGCACTTTATCATTTAGTGTCAAAAAGCATACCAAACCTTCCTACTGATAATATCGTCATTATGAATCAACATTTTCAGTATTTTGACTTAAATAATGAAAATAATTATTCTGCTGGCTCAATAATTGCGAATCAATTGGAAATTAAACGTGATGTTGAAAGAGGGATACAGCGCCAAGTTCAGCAAATGCTCGGCATGATGATGGGTCAGGATAAGGTAGTCGTTTCAGTTACGACTGACCTTGATTTTACACAAGAAAATCGTCAGGAAAATTTAGTTACAGCAACAGATCCGGAAAATAATGAAGGTATTGCAATTAGTGCTAAACGTATTACAGAAACGTTTACAGGCAGTGGAGCTCAAGCGGGTGGTATAGACGGAACTGGTGATAATGATATTACCAATTACCCTGGAGTTGATGGGGAAACATCTGGCGATTATGAACGGATCGAAGAAACGATCAATAATGAAGTAAACCGAATTACTAAAGAAATAGTGGAAAGTCCATATAAGGTACGTGACCTTAGTATTCAAGTGATGGTAGAGCCACCTGTAGCGGATGATCGTAATTCTCTACCAGCGCAGCAAGAAGAGGATATTAAACAAATTCTAAGTACTATCGTTCGTACGACCATCAATCAAGAGAACGACGTCGAGGAACTTACAGAAGAGGAATTGCAGCAAAAAGTCGTTGTTTCTGTTTCTCCATTTAATGGGAAGACAGTTTTTGAAGAGGAAGTAAAACCATCAGTACCGACATGGGTATATATTGTTGGTGGACTATTATTATTAACAATCATCATTCTGATCATCTTGTTAGTGAGAAAACGATCAAAGGCAGCTGTTGAAGATATTGATCTAGAAGAGCAGCCACCAATTTCACTTCCTGATGTAAATAATGAACAAGAAACAGAAACACTCGTGCGTAAAAAACAACTAGAAAAAATGGCACAAGATAAACCAGAAGATTTCGCGAAATTGCTAAGATCATGGTTATCTGATGATTAGGAGGAAAAAAGATGGCTATTAAGGATGGTAAGGTAAAATTAACCGGCAAACAAAAGGCGGCCATTCTCTTAATTTCTCTTGGGCCAGACGTCTCTGCTTCGATTTACAAACATTTATCTGAAGAAGAAATTGAGAGACTAACATTAGAGATTTCTAATGTTAAAAAAGTAGATTCAAAATCAAAGGAAGATATTATGGAAGAGTTCCACAATATCGCTCTTGCGCAAGATTATATCGCACAAGGGGGTATTGGATATGCCAAGACTGTCTTAGAAAAGGCTCTAGGTAGTGAGCAGGCAGCGGTCATAATTAATCGTTTAACATCTTCCTTACAAGTAAAACCTTTTGATTTTGCGAGGAAAGCAGACCCAAGTCAAATTTTAAACTTTATCCAAAATGAACACCCACAAACGATTGCGTTAGTTTTGTCTTATTTAGAACCTACACAAGCTGGTCAAATATTATCAGAACTTCCACAAAAATTACAGGCGGATATAGCAAAAAGAATCGCTTTAATGGAAGGGACCTCACCGGAGATTATAAATGAGGTTGAGCAAATATTGGAGAAGAATCTGTCAACAACTGTGACACAAGATTATTCTCAGACGGGTGGAATCGAATCTGTTGTTGAAGTCTTAAACGGTGTTGACAGAAGTACAGAAAGAACGATTCTCGATTCGTTGGAAGTACAAGACCCCGAGCTTGCTGAAGAAATTAAGAAGAGAATGTTTGTATTTGAGGATATTGTTACACTTGATAATCGTGCTATTCAAAGAGTTATACGTGATGTTCAAAATGAGGATCTTATTCTTGCCTTGAAAGTATCGAGTGAGGAAGTTACAGAAATCGTCTTCAAAAACATGTCGAAACGAATGGTTGACAACTTTAAAGAAGAGATGGAAATTATGGGTCCAGTTCGGTTACGGGATGTAGAGGAAGCGCAATCACGAATCGTAGCTACGATTCGTCGCTTAGAGGACACTGGTGAGATTGTCGTTGCCCGTGGTGGAGGAGATGATATTATTGTCTAAAGTCATTAAGGCACCATTTGCGAACGTCTCTCCTATTGACAAAAAGGTTATAGGGTTGCAATCATTTTCCCACCCTGAGCTTACTGAACACCAAAGTAATAATAATGAAGATTGGAAACAAATATCACAACAAATGCTTGCAGCAGCAGAGCAAGAAGCGATGCAAATGAAAAAGCAGGCTGACATGTATGTGAACCAAATAACTGAAGCTATTGAAGCTGATAAAACAGCTTGGGAAAGTGAAAAGCAGCAGCTTATCGCTGCTGCAAAGACTGATGGTTATAGCGTAGGGCTGCAATCTGGTAAACAAGACGGCTACGCTCAATATACGAAAGTGATCGATGAAGCACAAGCTATCGTTAACATGACTAAGCGAGACTATCATGAGAAATTGGACTCAACTGAGGAAACAACGCTCAAACTAGGAATGCTAGTCGCTGAGCGTATCCTCGGTCAACATCTTGAAGAGAACAAAGAACATTATGTGCAAATTGTTAAGCGGGCTCTAAAAGAAGTCAAGGAGCATAGTGATATTAAAATTTATGTTCATCCTTCCTATTACGAGTTAGTAGCAAATAACATGAAAGAACTATTAGATATAGTGAATCATAATACAGATATTTATGTTTATCCAGATGAAGAGAGAAATGAAACGAGTTGTATTATAGAATCTTCATTTGGCAAAATAGATGCAAGTATTGATAGTCAACTTAAGGAAATTAAAACGAAGCTCTTTGATCTTTTAGTAGAGGAATGATTGTCGTTGAAACTACATGACCTTATGAATGAAATTCATTCTATAGATTCATATAAACGGTACGGAAAAGTAACGAGAGTTGTCGGTTTAATGATTGAATCAAAAGGTCCTGAAAGCTCAATAGGAGACGTTTGTTACATATACGTAGATTCAAACAAGAGCAATAAAATTATGGCTGAGGTCGTTGGATTTAGAGATGAATTTGTCGTGCTAATGCCATATACGAACGTCAACAGCATATCATCAGGCAGCATCGTGGAAGCAACGAAGAAACCTTTACAAATTAAAGTTGGCTCAGCATTAATAGGTAAAGTCCTTAATTCGCTAGGACATCCGTTAAATGGTGATGAATTACCGAAAGGCTTGTCCGCTGTAAAAGCAGAGCAACAGCCACCAAATCCAATGGATCGCCCTCCAATTGCGGAGGAAATGGCAGTAGGTGTAAAGGTCATAGATGGCTTACTAACTGTAGGAAAAGGGCAGCGCGTCGGTATTTTTGCAGGGTCTGGAGTTGGTAAAAGTACTTTAATGGGCATGATCGCGAGAAACACCAGCGCAGATATAAACATCATTGCACTTATAGGAGAGCGCGGTAGAGAGGTCCGTGAATTTATTGAGCGAGATCTTGGAGCTGAAGGTTTGAAGCGTTCTATCGTCATCGTATCAACCTCAGACCAGCCTGCTTTGATGAGAATAAAAGGAGCGTATACAGCAACAGCAATCGCTGAATATTTTCGAGATCGAGGTCTTGATGTCAACCTTATGATGGATTCAGTTACGCGTGTTGCAATGGCACAACGTGAAGTCGGATTAGCTATCGGTGAGCCACCTACAACGAAAGGGTATACGCCTTCAGTTTTTGCGATATTGCCAAAATTGCTAGAGAGAACAGGGACAAATAACGTAGGTACGATCACATCCTTTTATTCTGTTCTAGTTGACGGTGATGATATGAATGAACCTATCGCAGATGCTGTAAGAGGGATTTTAGACGGTCACTTCGTCTTAGATCGTAATCTCGCAAATAAAGGTCAGTTTCCTGCAATCAATATTCTAAAAAGTGTAAGTCGAGTCATGAATCAAATCGTACACTCAGAACACCGACTTGCTGCAGAACAATTTAGAGAATTATTATCAACGTATATAAACTCAGAGGATATTATCAATATAGGTGCATATAAACGTGGTTCCTCTAAGGAAATTGACAATGCGATAAGCTTTTATCCTAAACTAATTCAGTATTTGAAGCAAAATACAAGTGATAAAATTAGTAGTCAAGAAAGTGTGACGAGCTTACTTCGGTTAATAGAAAAAGGTGAATAGACATTATGAAATATACTTATAAATTTCATCACATCTTATCAATTAAGGAACACGAAAAAGATTCAACTTTAACAGAATATAACAGTGCTGTTCAACGTTTCGAAGAAGTAGGAAATAAATTGTACGAACTATTGAAGCAAAAGGAAGACTCACAGGCAAAACAAATAACAAAAATATCTTCAGGATTGTCTATCCAAGATATTCGACATCATCAACAACTCATTTCACATATTGATAAATCAATAAATATATATCAAAACTTAGTAGCTGAAGCGCGGCTACAAATGCAGATGAAAGAGAAAAAGCTTATTGAAGCAAATATTGAAATGAAAAAATATGAAAAAATGAAAGAAAAGGATTACGAAAACTTCCTTTTAACAAATAAAGCAATTGAAAATAATCTTATGAATGAAATTTCAATGCAGCAATTTCTAAAAGCGCAGGTGAACGGATAATGGCTACAAATTCTACAAAAAAAAAATCTAATTGGTTCCAACGGTTTCTTCTGTTTTTTGTAATCCCGTTCACCTTATTGTTAACCATTACACTCATCGTTCTTACATTGTTAGGAGTAAACGTCTTCCAAACTGCGAAACAATATACTGAACAAATTCTTTTCATGCCAACTACTGCTAGCACTGAACAGCAGCAAGAAGAATCACGAGAACAAATAATAGATTTACAGGAAATTATAGATAATCAAAAGGCAGAAATAGCTAATTTAACTAATAAAATGTCCGAAATACAACAAGAAGTTGAAGATTTAGAAGATGAAAATAGCAACTATAAATATAGGCTAGAAATGAAGGAAGAAGCAGAGATGGATGCGGAGAAATCTTTGAAGGATATCGTGAAAACATATGAAACGATGTCGGCAAAAAGTGCAGCTGCAGTTCTATCTGAAATGCAAGAGGTCGATGCATTCCCTATATTAGCTACTATGAAAAGTGATGAACGTGCTGCTATTTTTGCGAAAATGGACCCAGAGACCGCTGCTAAATTTACGAAGCTATTAACGTATGGGAGTAGTGATGTTTCTAGTACAGCTGATATTGCTGAATAATATGAGTGAGTTTTTTGGAAGGAGGTGAAAAAACGATGAACGTACAAATGCTTCAACCTGCACCGAAAAACACGATGGAAATAACAACACATTCAAATAACGTTGATGCCAATTCATTTAAGGACAAATTAGTAGGAGTTCTTAATAACAGTAATCAAGATGGAGCGATTGATGATCAAGCAGCAGTCTCTGGCGAAGCTATCACTTCTGATTTAGACGGAGAAGCTGCAATCGAGGAACTTATTAATATAGACATTGAGCAAGCTATACAGCAGCTTAATCAGTTATTAAGTGAGCTACAACCAAATGAAGATATAGCTCCGTTGCTAACAGATCTTGTACAAATCTTATCAACGATCCAAATGTCAGCTGAGTTGCAACATTTGGATGGCGAAACAATGACTGCTTTGAATACACAACTGGCAGCGTTCGTAGAAAATCATTCGCAAGTAGGACTTACGGACATGATCAATAAGGTAGATGATCCAGCTATCCTACGACAAAATGAGCATATAAAATCGAGCTTACAGCTACTAATGAATGTTCTTGAAGCAATGAAAATGAATGCTAGCATGAAAAATACGACAGAAGAGTCATTATTAAATGATGACGTTCTTGCTAAACTACAGCAATTAGTCGCTAACGTTGCAGGTAAGGCAACAACTGACTCCTCAAATAAACAAACTGAGACGACAAGTAACTTTGTGAACGGACAACCATTGCTACTTAGTCCCATTCGTCAGCCTGTTGTGAGGAGTTCAACACATCAAGCTACAACAAACAACGTTGCAGAAAGTGAATTATTGCTAGCAGGAATGACTGTTAAACAGCCAGTTGACATAATAACTAGCCCAGTTATTGCAACTGATGTACCACAAGGGCCAATGGATAAAATACAACAATATGTGCTGTTTGTTGACCAACCAACAAAACAGGTCAATCAAGAGCAATTTATTAAAGATTTTCAGAACATCTTAGCGAAAAGTAATTTGTCTTTTTTGAATGGCAATAAATCATTACAAATTAAGCTGTTTCCAGAGCATCTTGGAACATTACGCATAGAGCTATTACAAAGTGAAGCTGGCATGCTAGCCAAAATTATTACATCCTCTACTGCTGCGAAAGATTTAGTAGAATCACAGCTTCATAGCTTAAGGCAATCTTTTCAAGCTCAAAACATTCAAGTAGATAAATTAATTATTGCTAATCAACAAGAGCAACAATTTGAAAGGTTTCTTAATCGTGACTCTAACGATCGACAAGGCGGTCAGCAAAAGCAAGAGGATGACTCTAACGATAATGAGCATAATGAGCAAGCAATTTCTTTTGAGGAAGAATTACTTAATTTGCAAGTGTAGGTGATAAAAATGGTTAGTTCAATTCCATCAACTTATTCTTTAGCTACTTATGAGCAGGAACAGCGAAATACAGGCTCTAGTGCGCTAGGTAAGGATGAATTTTTAAAAATATTAATGACACAATTACAAAATCAAGATCCGTTGAACCCTATGGAAGATAAAGATTTTATAGCCCAAATGGCAACATTTTCTTCCTTAGAGCAAATGACAAACATGAACGATTCAATTGAAAGGTTAATCGAACAAACGATTCAAACAAATCTCGTTTCTTACCAACAATTTGTCGGTAAAGAAGTGCTGTATCATCAAGTAGTCGAGAATACTGAAGATACCGATGAACCAACGATTGTAGAAGGAACAGGCGTTATCAAATCCGTTCAATACAATGATGGAGAAGTGTCGTTTGAGTTAGAGGATGGTACTGTCATTAATACAGGGAATATATCTGGTATCAACAATACGACAAGTGATAATCAAATATTACAAGGCAGCGAGCTAATCGGCAAAACTGTAACTTGGATAGGTGAGGATGAAACCGAAATTACTTCAATCGTTCAGTCAGTATTGTTTAGCAACGGGCAAACAACTTATCAACTAGACGACGAAGACGGTACAACGATTTCTGCATCACAAATCATTAAAATTTCTAACTAATTTTGATCCTGTTCCTCTTATAACTTGGAGGTGAACAAGTGACACAACGAATTTTTCAGCCACATCCACAATACATACAACCAAGATCTAACAAAGCAACAACGGGTGGACATTCGTCTCATGCTAATTTTAAAATGCAATTAGCTTCAGCACTAGAAACGACTGATGCATTAAAAATTAGCAAGCATGCAAAGCAGCGGCTTGAACAACGTGGTATTTCAATAGAACCGAGTCAGCTACAACAAATGACTGCAAAGGTAAATGAGGCTAAGAAGATGGGTGTTCAAGACTCTCTTGTCCTATTTAATCATGCAGCGTTTATCGTAAGTGCTAAAAATAATACGATCGTCACTGCAATGGATCGTACTGAGGCATCATCACAAATATTTACGAACATTAACGGCACGATCATTATGGATTAATTGGCTGGACCGAATGCGGAGGCCAAAGGTTGTGGAATGACAGAAGCAACCAACTATCGAAAGGAGCAACGAACTATGCTACGATCAATGTATTCAGGAATTAGTGGAATGCGTAATTTCCAAACGAAACTTGATGTAATAGGAAATAACATTGCTAACGTTAACACTTACGGCTTCAAAAAAGGTCGTGTTACATTCAAGGACACGATGAACCAAACGATTTCAGGTGCCACTGCTTCAACTGATAACCGTGGTGGCCAAAATCCGATGCAAGTCGGCTTAGGTGCAACGATCGCTACGATCGACACGATTCATACACAATCTAGCTTGCAAACAACTGGGCGTTCGCTAGACTTAGCGATCGATGGTGACGGCTACTTTATCGTTAACCAAGGTGATGCACAGTTTTATACACGTGCCGGTAACTTCTATTTAGATGACAACGGTACGCTCGTAACTGGTGAAGGCTTTAAAGTTCAAGCATATGATGAAACGGGTACACTCGGAGATGTCGCAGTAAATGTAAATGCGGTGTCACCTGCTGTAGAAACGACACAAATAAGTTTCTCAGAAAACCTGTCAAGCAGCGCAGCGAAAGGTTTTATATATAACCAACAAATCAAAGTAATTGATGATGCAGGTCAGCCTCATACAGTAGATGTGTATTTTCAAAAGACTGATGATGATGAGTGGGATGTTTATATTAATGAAGAGCCACCAGCCGATTTAAGTAATCCACCTAATCCTGCTCCTACAAAAGTAGATACAATATTTTTTGATAGCACAACAGGAGAATTTGATTCAGCGGATGCAGGAGGTCCTTGGGAATTTGACCATGATGGGGATGGGACTAGTGGAACGCCAACTATTGATATAGAACTAGATTTCTCAGCCCTAACCCAATTCGATGACTCTACTACTGCGTTAGCTAATCCAGATGGTAATACTGAAGGAGTTCTAGAAAGCTTCAATATCGGTGCTGGTGGGGAAATTAATGGTGTGTATTCAAATGGTTTAGTTAATCCGTTAGGGACGCTTGCGATTGCAAAGTTTAGTAACCCTGCTGGCTTAACGAAGTCGGGTAATAACTTATTCCAAGAGTCTATTAACTCCGGTACTGCAAATGTAGATATGCCTGGTGAAGGGCGTGGACTCATTGCTTCTGGTAGATTAGAAATGTCCAATGTTGACCTCTCAGAAGAGTTTACAGAAATGATCGTTGCTCAGCGTGGGTTCCAAGCGAATACACGTATTATTACAACGTCTGATGAGATTTTGCAAGAGCTCGTTAATCTGAAGCGTTAATATAACAAAGGGGGAATGGCAAGTAGGTTCCGAGGTTAATAGCAGTTAGGAATCTACTTGCCGATACATATGATCACTGTTACGAGGCTGAATGGCAAGCAACATACGTTGAACGCCATTTATATTCTTCAAATTGAAGCATTTCCAGATACGACAATCACGTTAACAGATGGCAAGAAATTCGTTGTCAAAGAAAGCGTGGATGAAGTAAAAGCACAAGTTGAACAGTTTTATAAAAGGATTACATTAATTGGATCCCATCACGATCTGGAGGGTGAGGATTGTGGGTAAAAACAAATGGTATATATTTCTGATTGTAATGCTAGCAATACTAGCCATCATAGGTTCAATATTAATATATATTCTACTAGATAGTAGAAATGCCAACGCAGAAGAGCCACCGACGATAGATGAAATTATAGTTAATTCAGTAGACATAGCTGATATTACAACGAATTTATTGGATCATGGCTTTATAAGGGTGTCATTTAAAGTTGAAACAGATGGTAAGGATGCGAAAAAAGAGCTAGAAAAACGTGATTTTCAAGTACGTAATATTATGATTCAAGAGCTTTCTGAAATGAAGGCAGAGCAATTTGATGGAAAACAAGGGAAAATAGCACTTCAGGATAAATTGCTGACACAAATGAATGAAATTATGCAAGATGGAACAATACAGAATGTTTATATTACCTCCTTTCTCCTCCAGTAAGCTAGTTCAACGTTGACTTGAACACCGAGGACACAGGGGGAGCCTGGACTCAACCTGATTGAATAACTATCAATAATGGTAGGGGAAACCCTGAACAATCAATGAACTGTTTGACATCAAAGGCAGGGTTAGAGGCAAGATGGAGGTGAAGAAATTTGTCAGGAGAAGTTTTATCGCAAAATGAAATAGATGCCTTATTATCTGCTATTTCAACAGGTGAGATGAATGCAGAAGAATTAAAGAAAGAAGAGGCAGAAAAAAAAGTCAAAGTATATGATTTCAAAAGAGCATTGCGTTTTTCAAAAGACCAAATTCGTAGTTTAACTAGAATTCATGAAAACTTTGCTAGGCTGTTAACTACCTATTTCTCTGCACAATTACGGACATATGTACAGATTTCGGTTGCATCTGCAGATCAAATTCCGTATGAAGAGTTTATCCGTTCAATACCGAAAATGACCGTCTTAAACGTATTTGAAGTTCCACCGCTTGACGGTAGAATTCTTATTGAAGTAAATCCTAACATCGCTTATTCGATGGTAGATAGAGTATTAGGTGGTAGAGGTATAAGTGTCAATAAAGTTGATAATTTAACAGAAATTGAAACAAGTATTATGACGAATCTCTTTGATAAAGTAGGAGAAAATTTACGTGAAGCTTGGAGTACGATCGAAGAAATTGATCCGATATTAGCTGATTTTGAGGTGAACCCTCAGTTTTTACAAATGGTTTCACCAAATGAAACAGTAGTTGTCATCTCTTTAAACACTCAAATTGGTGAAACGAGCGGCATGATTAATATTTGTTTTCCACATGTCGTATTAGAACCTATCATTCCAAAACTGTCTGTTCATTATTGGATGCAAACTGAGAAGAAAGAGCGCGAGCCTGAAGAAATAGAAGCTTTGCAAAAACGAATCAAAAGAGCTGTTTTACCAGTGACTGCTGAGCTAGGGACATCAGAAATATCAATAGCAGATTTTTTGAACCTAGACGTAGGAGATGTCATTCAATTAAATCAACAAATCGACCAACCGTTAACGATCAAAGTGAATGAAACACCAAAGTTTCTTGGACAACCAGGAAAAGCTGGCAATAAACAAGCAATACAAGTAATTGACCAAGTGAAAGGGGGAGACGAAGATGGTAAGTGATGACATGCTATCACAAGATGAAATAGAAGCATTATTGAATGGAACAGTAGACCTAACTAGCGAAGAGGAGGACCAAACTCCCCCTGTTGAACAATTTTTATCAACCATTGAGCAAGATGCTCTAGGGGAAATTGGAAATATTTCATTTGGTAGTTCTGCAACAGCACTTTCAACACTATTAAATAACAAGGTGGAAATAACAACTCCTACTGTATCAGTTGTGCTTAAAAGAAAATTGGAAGAGGAATTTCCTCAACCATACGTTGCGATTCAAGTAAATTATACAGCAGGTTTTTCTGGAGCAAATTTATTAGTTATTAAGAAGCATGATGCAGCAGTTATTTCAGATATTATGTTAGGCGGAGATGGACTTAATCCGAATGAAGAAATTGGTGATCTTCAATTAAGCGCTGTTCAAGAAGCAATGAATCAAATGATGGGCAGTGCAGCGACATCAATGTCAACAATTTTTAATAAAAAGGTCGATATTTCGCCGCCGAGTATTGATATACTGGATATCAAGGAAGGTAATGGAACAAATAAAATTCCTGAAGATGATAGTCTCATAAAAATCTCCTTTAAACTAAAAATAGGTGAGATTATTGACTCTAGTATTATGCAGCTTCTTCCAGTCTCTTTTGCGAAAGAACTAGTGAAAGGGTTACTAGAGCCTGAACAAAATGAGATGAGTCATCCGAGTTCAAATACACAAAATGATTCATCTGCAGTGACTCAAGCAGCACACCATGCTGAATTACAGGGAAGTCCGATGCATCAAACTGCAAAAGAAGTCGCTGCAACAGCAGTCATGGAAGGGGTTGGACAAGCAGTGAGAGATCGTACAACGCCACAATACATTGGGGCTGGTGTAAACAGGTCATCTCAAATGCAGCCAACAAATGTACAACCAGCTGTATTCTCAAACTTTGAACCTGTCCATTTAACAGAAGCAGAGTCAAGCAATCTAGATATGCTATTAGATATCCCATTAAAGGTTACAGTTGAATTAGGCCGTACGAAAAGGACAGTAAAGGAAATTCTTGATATGTCATCTGGATCTATTATCGAACTTGATAAACTAGCAGGTGAGCCAGTTGATATTTTAATTAATCAAAAGAAAATCGCACAAGGTGAAGTAGTTGTAATTGAAGAAAACTTTGGCGTTAGAGTAACAGATATTGTTAGTCAGACTGATCGTATTAACAAAATGCGATAATTTACATGGAGGTATGAGAAAAATATGAGCCATAAGATTTTGATCGTTGATGATGCAGCATTTATGAGAATGATGATAAAAGATATATTAACTAAGAACGGATTTGAAGTAGTTGGTGAGGCTGCTGATGGTGTTCAAGCGATTGAAAAATTTAGGGAATTCCAACCTGATCTTATAACGATGGACATTACGATGCCAGAAATGGATGGAATTACTGCGTTAAAAGAAATTAAGAAGTTAAATTCAAATGCCAAGATTATTATGTGTTCAGCGATGGGACAACAGGCAATGGTAATAGATGCTATTCAAGCGGGAGCCAAGGATTTTATCGTTAAACCTTTCCAAGCAGATCGTGTGTTAGAAGCTATTAATAAAACATTAAGTTAAAAGAGGTTTTCTATTTTGCAACAAACAAAAATACTATTTATAGCATTCATGATTTTCATACTCTCTGTTCCGCTACAAGCTTCGATAGCTTATGCGGAACAGGATCAAGAAAATAATACTGTAGCAGAAGCTGTGAATAAAGGTCTACTTAATGAAAGTAATAATATAGAGGATACTCAAATAGATGATGAAATTCCAAATTCTGTTGGGGTTTGGGATTTAATGAAAATGATTTTTGCTACGATATTCGTCCTTATATTAATCTATTTACTTATTAAATTTGTAAATAAAAAGAGCAGTATACAAAGCAATTTACGCTATGTTGAAAACTTAGGTGGAACGAGCTTAGGTTCCAACCGCTCTGTTCAACTCATAAAAGTCGGAAAACGTATTTTAGTAGTAGGCGTAGGTGAAGACATTCAATTATTACGCGAAATAGATAATGAGCATGAAGTGCAACAAATCGTAGACGACCATCATAATAAACTAAACCAAATGGTGCAGCCAGCCCATTTAGTTAAGAAACTAATATCGTCTCGTCATAATAAGCAACATGAAGATGATGAAAATTTCGCCAGCGTGCTTAAATCACAGTTGGATGAGCTATCTGTAGAAAGAAAACGTGTTTTACATGAGCAAGATAAAGAAAGGGACTAGAATGAATGAATGAGTTTATGGAGTTTTTCAATTCGAGTGATCCCCAAAATGTGTCAACGACAGTCAAAATGCTACTTTTATTGACAGTCCTTTCTTTAGCTCCTAGTATTTTAGTATTAATGACGAGCTTTACTAGAATTGTCATCGTATTATCGTTTGTAAGGACATCGTTAGGAACACAGCAAATGCCGCCAAACCAAATAATCATTGGCTTGTCATTGTTTTTAACATTTTTTGTGATGGCGCCAACGTTTCAAGAGGTGAATGATCAGGCGTTGACTCCTTTGTTTAATGAGGAGATTAATCTTGAAGAAGCGTATGAGCGGGCAAGTATTCCGATGAAAGAATATATGAGTAATCATACGAGACAAAAAGATTTAGCCCTGTTTTTGTCATATGGTGAATATGACAGTCCATCAACTATCGAAGATATTCCTTTGACAGCATTAGTACCGGCTTTTGCGATTAGTGAGTTAAAAACAGCATTTCAAATTGGCTTTATGATTTTTGTACCTTTTTTAGTTATTGATATGGTTGTAGCAAGTATTTTAATGTCAATGGGGATGATGATGCTACCACCAGTTATGATTGCATTACCGTTTAAAATATTGTTGTTCGTACTCGTAGATGGCTGGAATCTTGTAGTTAAATCATTATTAACAAGCTTTGGATAGGAGAACGAGACATGAATGCTCAAACTGTTATTTCACTTGCTGAAACAGGTGTATATACGGTATTGATAGTTGCTGGTCCACTGTTGTTATTAGCATTAGGGGTTGGGTTAGCTGTTAGTATCTTTCAAGCTACAACACAAATTCAAGAGCAAACCTTAGCTTTTATACCGAAAATTGTCGCAGTTTTTATTGGTTTAGTTATATTTGGTCCTTGGATGTTATCAAGAATGATCAGCTATACTTTTGATATATTTAATAATTTGCATAAGTTTGTAGGTTAAATATGAATGATATAATAAATTACTTTCCAATGTTCTTATTAATCCTTGTAAGAGTCACAGCTTTTTTCGTTACGATACCTATTTTTTCTTATCGTAATATTCCGTCAACACATAAGATTGGACTTGCTGTTTTTCTAGCATGGATGATGTTATTTACAATTGATCCTGTTGTTATAACAATAGATGAAATGTTTATCTTACTAATTATGAAAGAAGTATTAATTGGGCTCTTAATCGGATTTACCGCCCAAATTCTCTTTGCAGCTATCCAAATAGCTGGTGGATTTATTGATTTTCAAATGGGATTTGCGATTGCTAATGTCATTGATCCTCAAACTGGGATACAAAGTCCATTGATTGGACAATATTTACATACGTTTGCATTACTATTTTTACTATCCGTTGATGCACATCATTTATTACTTGATGGCATTTTTTATAGCTACGAATTTATACCGATTGATCAACCTTGGATTCCTTTTGGAGACACTGGATTTAGCAACTTTTTAATTAAGACGTTAAGTATAATGTTCATTATTGCATTTCAAATGGCACTCCCAATTGTTGGATCACTCTTTTTAGTAGATGTAGCTTTAGGAATTATGGCAAGAACGATGCCTCAGCTCAATATTTTTGTAGTGGGAATTCCGATCAAAATTATCGTGAGCTTAGTGATGCTAATTGTCGTAATGGCATCATTTATTTATTTAGTTAGGGACTTATTTGAGAATATATTAGTTACTTTAAGAACCTTGATGAAAATATTAGGAGGAGTGTAATTTGTCTTTTTTACGATTAGATCTTCAGTTTTTTGCTGGGGAAAAAACTGAAAAAGCGACTCCGAAGAAACGTCAAGAGTCAAGGAAGAAAGGTCAAGTAGCGAAGAGTCAAGATGTTAATACGGCCATTGTATTATTCGTTGTATTTCTATTTTTTTGGTTTAGCGGCCCATTCATGATGGAAAAATTAGTAGATATATTTATTACTAGTTTCCAAGATTATCTACTTGTCGGTGCTACAGAAAGTAATATTTATGACATCTTTTTAGCGTTATTAATAGATATGTCGTTAATCATGGCTCCAATCATGCTTGCTGCGATGATCGGAGGGGTAGCGGCAAATTACTCACAAGTAGGATTTTTATTCTCAGCTGAGCCGATTAAATTTAAATTAGAAAAAATCAATCCAATCAAAGGGGCTAAACGAATTTTTTCAATGCGAGCGATCGTTGAATTGTTGAAATCGATTCTAAAAATTTCGTTAGTTGCTGGGGTTACTTTCTTTATACTATGGCTTAATTGGGGTCAAGTAGAAATGCTTTCGCAAATAAGTGTTGGTGCTTCGTTGTCTTTTCTCGCAAAATTAGTTTTTCAAATGGGCTTAGCAGCAGCTATTGTCCTTTTGTTCTTAGCAATCATCGATTATTTATATCAAAAGTATGATTTTGAGAAAAGTATTCGAATGTCGAAGCAAGATATTAAAGATGAATATAAAAATATCGAAGGTGATCCTCAAATCAAGTCAAAAATTAAACAAAAGCAACGTGAAATGGCGATGCAACGAATGATGCAAGAGGTACCAAATGCCGACGTAGTCATCACAAACCCAACACACTTTGCCGTCGCATTAAAATATGACGAATCAAAAATGGATGCTCCATATGTTGTTGCTAGTGGAGTGGACTTTATAGCACAAAAAATCAAGTCAATAGCTAAAAAACATGATGTCATAATGATTGAAAATCGACCACTAGCGAGGGCGCTATATGATCAAACAGAAATTGGTCAAGCCATTCCAGATGAATATTTCAAAGCTGTTGCTGAAATTTTAGCTTATGTTTATCGCTTGAAAAATAAAGTATAGCTTTGTTGAATAAATGAATGTCAAATGGATCATCAGAACGGTTGAAGAGTATGGTAAGAGGCTTATCAGCAAAATTTGAACAGCATATGTAAGGAGAGAATGTCATATGAGAGCAAGAGATTTACCAGTTATTATCGGAGTCGTACTTATTATTATTATGTTAGTTATCCCGTTACCTACGTGGTTATTAAGCGTCTTAATCATGTTAAATATTTCTCTTGCCTTATTAGTCCTCCTCGTATCAATGAATATGAAGGAGGCACTTCAGCTTTCTGTGTTTCCATCACTGTTGCTAGTATTAACACTTTTTCGACTTGGGTTAAACGTGTCAACAACCCGCTCAATTTTAGGAAATGCCGATGCTGGTCAAGTAGTAGAAACGTTCGGTAATTTTGTTGTTGGTGGAAATGTTTTAGTTGGTTTTGTCGTATTTGTTATCCTCATTATTATTCAATTTATAGTAATTACAAAAGGAGCTGAGCGTGTTTCAGAGGTTGCAGCTCGTTTTACATTAGATGCGATGCCTGGTAAACAAATGAGCATTGATGCTGATTTGAATGCAGGTCTTATTTCCGAAAAAGATGCTACAGCTCGCCGAGAAAAAATACAGCGTGAGGCTGATTTTTATGGTGCGATGGATGGGGCTAGTAAATTTGTTAAAGGAGATGCGATTGCAGGAATCGTTATTACGTTAATCAACATTATTTTTGGGATGATTATTGGTGTTATACAAATGGACATGAACATCTCTGAAGCATCGAGTACTTATGTGCTATTGTCTGTGGGCGACGGCTTAGTGAGTCAAATCCCAGCTTTAATGATCTCAACTGCAACAGGTATTATCGTTACGAGGGCAGCATCTGAAGGGAATTTAAGTGAGGATATAACAGGTCAGTTATTTGCTTATCCGAAAATGTTATATATAGTCGGTGCAACGATTGCTAGTTTTGGTGTTTTTACAACGATGTCACTAACATTAACTTTACCGATTGCTGCATTACTCATCATTGGTGGATTTATGATTAGTCAATCGCAAAAAGCCTCAATTGAAGTTGAAGAAGAACTTGAAGAAGAAGTAGAAACAGAGGAAATGAAAAGTCCTGATAGTGTCGTAAGCTTACTCAATGTTGATCCGATTGAATTTGAGTTCGGTTATGGCTTAATTCCTTTGGCTGATACAAAACAAGGTGGGGACTTATTAGATCGTATTGTCATGATTAGAAGGCAGTTGGCGATTGAGCTTGGCCTTGTTATTCCAGTCGTTAGAATTCGAGACAATATTCAGTTACAACCGAATGAATATCGATTAAAAATAAAAGGGAACGAAGTGGCAAAGGGAGAGCTATTGCTCGACCATTATTTAGCGATGAGTCCTGGAGTAGATGATCCATCTGTTGAAGGAATCGATACAATTGAACCATCATTTGGTTTACCTGCAAAATGGATTTCTGAAGACATGAGGGAAAAAGCTGAAATGCTTGGATATACTGTTGTCGATCCAGCGTCAGTTGTCTCTACACATATTACTGAATTAATTAAATCAAATGCACATGAATTATTAGGTCGTCAAGAAACGAAACAGCTCGTTGAACATTTGAAGGAGTCATATCCAATACTTATTGAAGAGGTTACACCGAATCCTTTAGCTATAGGGGATATCCAAAAAGTGTTAGCGAAATTATTAAAAGAAAATGTTTCAATCCGAAACTTACCGGTCATATTCGAAACATTAGCTGATTTTGGTAAAATGACATCCGACACAGAACTATTGACAGAGTATGTAAGGCAATCACTTGCACGCCAAATTACTGCACAATTTGTCGCTAACGGAGATATGTTAAAAGTGATCACATTATCAGGTGCTGTTGAAAAAGTTATTGCGGATAGCATTCAACAGACCGAGCACGGGAATTATTTATCTCTTGCTCCTGATTCATCAGAAGCAATAACGAATAGTGTGGTGCAAAATATTGAACTACAGCATTTTCAAGATCAATCACCAATTTTGCTATGTTCACCTGCCGTTAGAATGTATATGAAACAAATCATCGAAAGACTACTTCCGCACGTCCCGGTGTTATCCTATAATGAACTTGATGGAAGTGTAGAAGTTCAAAGTGTTGGGGTGGTGAACATGCGATGAAAATAAAAAAATATTTAGCACCTTCTATGTCTGAAGCAATGAAAAAAATACGTCATGAATTAGGAAGCGATGCAGTCATTCTTAATTCTAAAGTTGTTCAGAAGGGAGGATTCCTTGGTTTCTTTTCAAAAAAACAGTTTGAAGTTATTGCTGTTCAAGACCCAGAGCCTTTTTCTCACGAACAACAAGTAGTGAGCAAGAAACAGAGCATACAAGGTTCGAAAGGAAATGAAATGTCGCAGCGCGAGCTTCATTTGCCAAATGAGACAGCAGCCACACAACAAGCTGACGACGTTTTAACCGAATTAAAAGATATAAAAGTATTAATGGAAAACTTAAATATCGATATTCATACAAATTTTGAGAAATATCCAGATCCATTGAAGCAAATTAACGAAAGATTAGTCGTTCAAGAATTATCCGACTCATTACGCTTGAAAATTATGGATGAACTATTAGCGAAATGGCATACAAATTCTAATAGAGATAACGATGTGAACTTTTTGAGCTGGACGAAGCAATGTATCATCGAAAGAATAACTTCATTTAACTATGGAGGTGTCAGCTTTTCGAAAAAGTTTGTCAATGTAGTAGGACCAACTGGTGTTGGGAAAACGACCACCTTGGCTAAATTAGCTGCACAATGTGTACTAAATGATAAGAAAAAAGTGGCCTTTATAACTACTGATACATACCGAATTGCAGCAATTGAACAATTAAAAACATATGCGAAAATATTAGATGTCCCAATTGAAGTTTGTTACAATATTGACGATTTTCAACGTGCTAAGGATAAATTTGATCACTATGATGTCGTCTTTGTAGATACAGCTGGCAGGAATTTTTTGAACCAACAATATGTAGAGGATCTTAAAGAAATAATAGATTTTAATGAGGACGTTGAAACGTTTCTTGTCTTATCACTCACATCAAAATTTACTGATATGAAGCAAATTTATAAGCAATTTTCAATGATTCAAATCGATCAGTTTATTTTTACAAAAGAAGATGAGACATCAACCTACGGTTCTATGCTTAATCTGATCGACCATTTCCAAATTGGTGTAGCTTATATTACGAATGGTCAAAATGTACCGGATGATATTAAAACAGCTTCACCGCAATTAATCGGCCAAATTATTCTTGGAGAAGAAACCAATGTTTAAGGATCAAGCAGAAAGCTTACGTGTACAAATGGAACGTCAACAAACCAACACCTCTGCTAAGACGATCGCAGTTATAAGCGGTAAGGGTGGTGTTGGTAAATCCAATATTTCCTTAAACTTTGCTTTGACTTTAGCTAGGCAGGAAAAAAAAGTACTTATTTTTGATATGGATATTGGTATGGGGAATATCGATATTTTAATGGGCTTATCTTCAAAACATACAATCTTGGATGTCTTTCGCAATGACATTACTATCGATCAAATTATTACTAAAGGACCAGAGAATTTATCCTATATAGCAGGAGGTTCTGGGTTAAATCACGTGTTTAAGCTAGATTCTAAAAAAGTTCATATGATTATTCAGCATATGCAAAGCTTAATAGACAAATATGATTATGTCATATTTGATATGGGAGCGGGCATGACCGAGGAAAATTTATTACTAATACGAGCGGTAAACGAAGTGTTTGTCGTTACGACTCCAGAGCCTACTTCAATTATGGATGCATATGCTGCAATTAAGTATATTATTTTGAAAGATCCAACGATGCCACTATTCTTAATAGTTAATAAAACTCAGTCACAACATGAAGGAAACCATACAACTCAGAGAATTACCAATGTCATGAAACGGTTCTTAAATAAAGATATAAAGATACTAGGACAAATACCTGAGGACAAGCAAATTACAAAAGCAGTAAGCCGACAAACCCCATTTTTATTATATGCTCCAAAAGCTAGTGCCAGTAGAAATATTCAACAAGTTGCAAGTACGTATATGTCATTTTCAAAGAATATAAAACAAAACTCAACAACTCATTCATTTATGTCGAGATTACGGAAATTTTTAATAGAAAGGTAGGTACCACCGTGAAAAAAGTAAAAGTTCTTATCGTAGATGACTCAGCATTCATGAGAAAGTTGATTTCAGAATTTTTAAAAGAAGATCATCAGATTGAAGTTGTAGGAACTGCTCGAAACGGTGAGGATGCACTGGTCAAAATTAAACAACTTAATCCTGACGTAGTAACGATGGATGTGGAAATGCCCACTATGGATGGGTTAGAGGCTCTAAAGAAAATAATGAAGTTGAACCCATTACCGGTCATCATGTTATCAAGCACGACTAACGAAGGAACTGATAATACTATTGTTGCGATGCAATATGGAGCTATTGACTTCATTACGAAACCTTCTGGTGGCATTTCTTTAGACCTTCATAAAGTTAAGGACGAAATAGTCTCGAAAGTGCTACTAGCTAGCAAAGTAAATATGAAAAATTTCCAAATTCCGACTGAAAAAGCAAAAACTATTACTTCATCATTAGCAGAATATAGTAAAATAGAACCAAGATTCAATTCCCGCTTGAGCAGTAACAGCTCAGTGAAGACGAATAAAAAAATATTATGCATCGGTACGTCCACGGGAGGACCGAGAGCTTTACAAAAAGTATTGCAAGGGTTGCCTAAAAATATTAATGTACCGATTATCGTTGTACAGCATATGCCAGCAGGATTTACGAAATCACTAGCATTACGTCTTAATTCCCTGTGCGATATATGTGTTAAGGAGGGCGAGAATGGCGAAATAATTCAAAATGGTACTGCTTATATTGCACCAGGAGGCTCTCATTTGAAGGTGAAGAAGGTAGGTACTTCGTTAGTTATACAAATAGATCAATCAGAGGTTAAGAATGGTCATCGACCTTCTGTAGATGTAATGCTTGAATCAGTTAGTGACATTTCAGGATATATGAAAATTGCAATCATTATGACAGGAATGGGTTCAGATGGTACTGAAGGGTTAAAGAAATTAAAGTCAAGCGGCAATGTGAAAGCTATAGCAGAATCTCAAGAAACTTCAATTGTTTTTGGTATGCCTAAGTCGGCAATAGCTGCAAATGTCATAGACGATGTTGCAGATCTAGGTGATATAGCGCCAACCGCCTTAAAATATATTTATTAATAAACTCTATAACAAAATGTATATGTATTTAGAATGGGATATTAATTGAAAAGCTCAAACTAAGAACGGAGAGGTTTATAAACCCTTCAAGTACGTTTGCATTAAGGAGGACAAAAAGAGGAGGGAAATGCAACTTACGGCTACTTTCATAAAACTGTCACGTATTGTTACACAGTGGAGTAACCGAATGCAAAGTCATTTTTCTCGGACTTACTGAATGTCCTAGTCTAAAATCCGAATAAGGGGTGTGTATGTTATGGATATGAATCAGTATTTAGATGTATTTATTGATGAAAGTAAAGAGCATTTACAAACAGTAAATCAACAATTATTAGAATTAGAAAAAAATCCAGATAATTTAACGATAGTTAATGAAATCTTCCGTTCAGCTCATACATTAAAAGGCATGTCAGCAACGATGGGTTTTGAAGATTTAGCTAGCTTAACACATCAAATGGAGAACGTTCTTGATGGAATGAGGAATGAAAAGATTTTCGTAACACCTGAAGTATTAGATGTTGTATTCGCTGCGGTGGATGATCTTGAAACGATGGTTATCTCTATAGCTGAAGGTGGAGATGGTAAACACGATGTTACTGCGGTGGTAAATCAATTAAAACAAATTGAAGAGGGGCACCCTTTAACACAAACTGTAGCTGAAGCAGCCGTTACAATACAAGAAGACGTAGTGAATGATAGTCAAACAGTCGTGGAATATGACGAATTTGAATATACTGTGATCCAGCAATCGAAAGAACAGGGGTTTGAAGGCTTTGAGATAAACATCACTCTACGAGAAGATTGTTTATTGAAGGCAGCTCGCGTTTTTATGATTTTCGAAGTGTTGGAGCAAATTGGAGAAATCATAAAGTCTATCCCTAGCGTAGAGCTATTAGAAGATGAAAAGTTTGAGAATGAATTTACTATAGCCTTTGTGTCTAAAGAACCTAAGGAAGAAATACATAATCGTATAATGAAAGTATCGGAAATAGCTAATATTGATATTAAAGCTCTTAATTTAGAAAGTATGAGGCAAGGAGAAGCAGAATTAGAAGTAGAAAAAGAGTTAACACCAACGATTCAAGAAGATGAAATTACTATAGATGAACCTATTGAAAATCAACTACATAATAATGATAAGAAACTTGCTAGTAAAAAGAGTGCAACTGCGTCAAACAAGACGATTCGTGTCAATATTGAACGCTTAGATATACTTATGAATTTGTTTGAAGAACTTGTCATTGATAGAGGACGACTTGAGCAAATTTCACAAGATTTAAATAATAGTGAGCTTCATGAAACTGTAGAACGAATGTCTAGAATATCTGGTGATTTACAAAATATCATTTTGAATATGAGAATGATACCTGTTGAGACGGTTTTTAACCGCTTTCCTAGGATGGTTAGGCAACTCGCAAGAGACTTAGGTAAATCTATTAACATTGAAATCATGGGTGCTGAAACAGAACTAGACAGGACTGTAATTGATGAAATTGGTGACCCTCTCGTCCATCTCATCCGCAATGCTATAGATCATGGCATTGAATTACCTGCTGAACGTTTAAAGCAAGGCAAAAGCGAAGAAGGCACAGTGAAATTAAAAGCATACCATAGTGGTAACCATGTATTTATTGAAATTGAAGATGATGGTGCAGGAATTAGTCGTGACAAAGTATTAAATAAAGCTATTAAAAATGGTGTCATTACTAAGCAAAATGCCGTTACTTTGACAGATAAACAAGTATATGAACTTATCTTTTCATCTGGTTTTTCTACCGCAGACAAAATTTCTGATGTTTCAGGCCGCGGAGTAGGGCTAGATGTGGTGAAAAACACGATTGAGTCACTTGGTGGTTCTGTGACGATTGATTCGATAGAAGGGCAAGGGTCTATATTCTCGATCCAATTACCTTTAACATTGTCTATCATTTCAGTCATGTTAGTAGAAATCCAACAAGAGAAATATGCTATCCCTCTTTCTTCAATTATTGAAACTGCGATTGTTAAAAAAGATGATATTTTGAATGCTCATAACCAGAAGGTCATTGATTTCCGTGGAAAAGTAGTTCCTTTATTATTTTTAAAAGATATTTTTCAAGTGCCAGCTTCAATAGATGAAGATGAATACTTATCAATTGTTATTGTTAGAAAGGGTGAAAAACTGGCTGGCTTAGTAGTCGATTCATTCATAGGACAACAAGAAGTCGTATTAAAATCCTTAGGCAATTATTTAACTTCAGTATTTGCTATATCAGGTGCGACCATTTTAGGAGATGGCCAAGTTGCTCTAATTGTTGATTGTAATGCTCTTATAAAATAGATGACAAAGGGAGGTCATGATCGTGACAGGAGGAACAGTAACAGAACAAAAAGTCATCGTTTTTCAATTGAAAGATGAGGAGTATGGAATTCCAGTAGACCAAGTTCGTTCAATAGAAAAGGTTCAACACATTACACGCGTCCCAGGGACGAGTGATTATGTGAAAGGTGTTATTAATTTACGTGGCGTTGTAACCCCGATTATTGATTTACGTAATAGATTTGGAATAATGACAACTGACTATTCAGATAGCACGAGAATTATTATCGTAGCGCTTGAGGATATTGAAGTAGGCTTAATTGTTGATTCTGCTAATGATGTCATTGATATTCCATATGAATCGATTGAACCACCACCTGAAGTAGTCGGTGTTATAAAAGCAGAATATCTAAAAGGGATATCAAAGGTTGCTAATAGATTACTAATTTTGCTTGACCTTTCTGAGGTACTCAATATTAATCTTATCGATGCAGAAAAACTGGATAGGTGATTATATGACTTTCATTGAAAAGTTTAATCGTACACATCTAGATATTTTAAAGGAAATTGGAAACATCGGTGCTGGTCATTCTGCTACAGCCCTTTCTAAGCTTCTAAATAAGAAAATTGAGATGAATATTCCTGAGGTAAGAATTGTATCCTTCGATGAAATGATGGATTTAGCTGGAGGTTCTGACAATGTTGTTGCCAGTGTCTTTTTACAGATTGAAGGTGACGCACCCGGTACGATGTTTTTCCTTCTCCCACTTGAACAAGCTTCTTTGTTAGTTCAACAGTGGACAGGCTTGAGCAATTTTACGTTCGAAGGCCCGCCTTATGATCAACTAGCCTTGTCAGCTTTGGAAGAGTTAGGGAACATCTTGTCTAGTTCTTATCTATCTTCATTATCTGATTTTACGAAGTTGAATATGTATCCGTCAGTGCCGCAAATTAGCATTGATCTTGTTGGAGCAATTATAAGTGTAGGTTTAATACAATTATCTCAAGTAAGTGACTATGCGATAGTCATAGACACAAGTGTCATAGAGTCAGATCAATCCATTCTTGAAGGTGTGAAAGGACATATATTTTTACTTCCTGATCCAAATTCTTTTACGAAGCTTTTTCATGCCCTGGGGGTATCAGGGCATGAATGAAGCATTATCTGTTGTAAAAGTGGGTATTGCAGATATGAATATTGTAAGAGGCCCCAATATCATAAGGACATCAGGGTTAGGTTCTTGTGTTGGAGTAGTTATATACGACAGATTCAAAGATATTGCAGGTTTAGCACATGTGATGCTACCTGATTCCTCCTTGGCTAAAGCAGGGGCGCTTAATAAAGCTAAATATGCGGACACGGCAATTGAAGTACTTATTGATCAACTTATTATGCAAGGTGCATCTAAATATCATTTGCTAGCAAAAATAGCTGGTGGAGCACAAATGTTCCAATTTACTAAAGGAAATGATCTTATGAGAATTGGAAACCGCAATGTTGAAGCTGTGAAGCAGTATTTATATACGGAAAAAATCAATATTGAATCAGAAGATGTTGGTGGGAATAGTGGTAGGACAATTGAATTTAGTCCTCAAAGCCGTCTCTTAACAATAAGAACAGTTAATCAAGGTATTATTATTATATAAAAGTTATTTTGCGTATAAATCACGTTCATTTTAGCTGTAAAAACAAAAGAATCACATAACACATGCGTTTATGGACTTCTCTAATAATCTAGCAACAACAATAGATGTAAAGGCCAATCTATTTTGACGTGAGGACAAATGAATCTATAGATTCTATTCATTCGGTTTAAGGGATTTGCCCCCCTACTCAATCGGAGGAATCTTTTTAATCTAAGCTTTGTTGCTATTTTCCTTAAACTTGGAGATAAAATTTGTCGTTTTTTACATCAGCCATCGTTTTATCATAAACAGGATGACCTGAAAGATAGGTAAGTAACAGACAATGCGAAAGCAGCCTTTACATAAATGGAGAAGACTCTCCATCTGGTTCATCAATGTTCAAGTTTACTTGAACGAGTTCATTACAAGGAGGATAATAATGGCGCTCAAGCTAGAAAGTGAGGATCAGTTACTCTGGGAGAAGTGGATACAAACTCGTGATGAAAATGCTGGGAATGCACTTGTAAAAAAATATATGCCGCTCGTAATGTATCATGTTCAACGGATAGCTGTAGGGTTACCGAAGACAGTTAATCTAGATGATGTGAAAAGTTATGGTTTATTTGGGCTTTTTGATGCATTGGAAAAGTTCGACACTTCACGAGATTTGAAATTTGATACGTATGCATCATTTCGAATTAAAGGTGCTATACTTGACGGGCTTAGAAAAGAAGATTGGATGTCACGAAGTGCAAGAGAAAAGGCTAAAAAGCTAGAAGCAACTACTCAACAACTTGAACAAAAGTTGTTAAGAAACGTAACAGCTGATGAAATTGCTAATGAGTTGGATATTAGCGTAACTGAAGTATATTCTACGATCCAGGAAGGCTTTTTTGCTAATGTATTATCTATGGATGAGCATAACAAAGAATCGGAAGAAAAAGATCCAATTGCGTATACAATCGTTGATAAAAAATCAATCATCCCTGAAGAACAATTATTAAAAAATGAGTTAGTTAGTCAATTGGTAGATGTTCTTAAGGAATTAAATGAAAAAGAACAACTTGTTATCAGTTTGTTCTATAAAGAAGAATTAACATTAACAGAAATTGGAGAAGTAATGGGATTATCAACATCAAGAATATCACAAATCCATTCAAAAGCACTATTTAAGTTAAAGGATATATTAACAAAGATATTTTCGTAAGTCTCTTTGCGCAAACTTTGTGGCTATTTTCACTAATATTTGAGTAGCTGATGTGTATAAATTGATTTTTATAGTTTTTAGAGAAGAGAAGATGCCCCGAAATTCTAGTTTACGAAAACAACAAACAATGCGAAAGTAGCCTTCTAAACTTTGTTGCTATTGTTTTTAACATAGTACAATAAAGTGAGGTTATAGGATTATCCTCTTTTTTAAAAAAGTATAAAGATGTGAAGGATGTATTTGTGTCTATTTATCTGAGTATGAATAAAAATAATTAATGCGTAAGCTGCCTTTATGTAACATTCAAAACCAATGATAAAACACCGCAGATCATAATCCTTTGAGAAGGAAGTGATAAATTATGAGTTTAAAATTAGTTGAACTACAAGTTGCACTTCCAAGAACGCAAGACATCGGAAAAATACAAGAACAGCTTGAGCAGCGAGGACAACATATGCAAGAGCAACTCGCAATTGGTATTCAAGAAGAAGAAAAGCGTAAAAGAAAGCAAGTAAATAACAAGAATAAAAATGAAAAGGCTGAACTTACAAATGGTAATAATGACGCAGAATTTCAGCAATCAAAAACGAAAGAAAACGAGGAAAAAGAACTTACAAAAGATGAACAGCACCCATATAAAGGAAACACCATTGATTATAAAGGATAGATTACGATGAATCCATTGTTAGCAATATTATATTTTTTATTATTAGCTGTAGCATTTTGGCTAATTATTATCCTCTATTTGAGACTATCAAGGTTACACGAAGTTGAAAAAAAACAGGAAAGAATGATTAAAGACCTTGAAAGTGTTATAGCAAGCTTTGTTGTCGAGATGAAAGAACAAAATGATCAATTTCTAAATCGAGTCCAAGCAGTTAAGTCAGAAGAACAACCTTCATCGCCAACTGCGGGTGAGCCTACTTTAACTAACGAAGTCCAGCAATATGTTGACAATCAGACTAACATGAAGGTGAATAACGTTAAAATAGAACAAGGAAATTCACCCATCTACGATATTGATACGTTATCAAATGAGGATATAAAAGATTTACTTCCTGACTATCGTAATAATGGCTATGAAAATGTAAAGCAAACCAACAGAAATGATATTAAATCTCATAATCAAGAGCCAGTAATGGGTGGCGAAAAGAAACAAACTTTCAAAGACAAAGTATTGGATTTAAGAAGTCAAGGGTATGGTATTGAAGAGATTGCCAAACAATTAAATAAGGGTAAAACAGAAATAGAACTTCTTCTAAAATTTAACGAAAACTAATATTTAAACTTGATTGTATGCTATGAATATGTTATATTTTTTTTTGGTGTTAATACACACGGTTGCTGATTTAAACAATGGTGCTGTTATTATTAAGTTATAACAGATTTGTTTGAAAATGAAGCAAGCGGAGGCAAAAACCATTTTAGGAGGAAAATACATGTCAGTCATTTCAATGAAACAACTATTAGAAGCTGGTGTTCATTTCGGTCATCAAACACGCCGTTGGAACCCAAAAATGAAGCGTTACATCTTTACTGAGCGTAACGGAATTTATATTATTGATCTTCAAAAAACAGTTAAAAAGGTTGAAGAAGCGTACAACTTTGTTAAGGAAGTCGCTGGTAACGGTGGTAAAATCCTTTTCGTTGGAACGAAAAAACAAGCTCAAGATTCAGTTAAAGAAGAAGCTGAACGTTCAGGTATGTACTATGTAAACCAACGTTGGTTAGGTGGAACGTTGACTAACTTCTCAACAATTCAAAAGCGTGTTAATCGTTTAAAAGATATCGAAAGAATGGAAGAAGACGGTACTTTCGATGTTTTACCTAAAAAAGAAGTTGTACAACTTAAAAAAGAACAAGAGCGCTTAGAAAAATTCTTAGGCGGTATTAAAGAAATGAAGGGTCTTCCGGATGCTATTTTTGTCATCGACCCACGTAAAGAGCGTATTGCAGTTGCAGAAGCTCATAAATTAAACATTCCTCTTGTTGGAATCGTTGATACAAACTGTGATCCAGACGAAATTGATTACGTAATTCCAGCAAACGATGATGCAATTCGTGCTGTTAAATTGTTAACATCTAAAATGGCTGATGCAATTTTAGAAGCAAAACAAGGTGAAGAAACTTCAGCTTAAGTAAAATTTTTACAAAAGGTGATAAGAGGGATTTGCCTTCTATCGCCTTTTTTTGAGAAAATACACAAGTTATCTACATCATTGAGTTAATACTATAAGCGAGTAGAACATCTTATTAATATTTAAACTATGATACATATATAAGGAGGAATTTTCATAATGGCTATTACTGCACAAATGGTAAAAGAACTTCGTCAAAAAACTGGCGCAGGAATGATGGATTGTAAAAAAGCGTTAACAGAAACAGATGGTGATATGGAAAAAGCAATTGACTTTTTACGTGAAAAAGGTATTGCTAAAGCTGCGAAAAAGGCAGATCGTATTGCTGCAGAAGGTTCTGCATATATTGAAGTATCAGGGAATGAAGCTGTCATCCTAGAAGTAAATTCAGAGACAGATTTTGTTGCGAAGAATGAAGGGTTCCAAACGTTAATTAAAGAATTAGCTCAACATTTATTGGCTAACAAGCCAAGCACGGTTGAAGAAGCTCATGAACAAAAAATGGACAACGGAACGACTGTTCAAGAGTACATCAATGCTGCAATTGCAAAAATTGGTGAAAAACTGACTTTACGTCGTTTTGAAATTGTTACAAAAACTGATAATGATGCTTTTGGTGCATACCTTCATATGGGAGGCAGAATTGGAGTATTATCTTTATTAGAAGGAACTACTGATGAAGCGACTGCTAAAGATGTTTCTATGCATATCGCTGCGATCAAACCAAAATATGTTTCACGTGATCAAGTTTCTCAAGATGAAGTAGAACGTGAGCGTGAAGTTCTGACTCAACAAGCATTAAACGAAGGAAAGCCAGAAAAAATCGTTGCAAAAATGGTTGAAGGACGCCTAAGCAAATACTTTGAAGATATTTGTTTAGTAGATCAATCATTCGTTAAAAACCCTGATTTAAAAGTAAAACAGTTTGTTGAAGCTAAAGGAGCTACTGTAAAAAGTTTTGTACGCTTTGAAGTTGGAGAAGGAATTGAGAAGCGTCAAGAAAACTTCGCTGAAGAAGTTATGAGCCAAGTGAAAAAGTAAGCACCAAATTTTAGCTAAAATAGTGGGAGCACAAGTGTGTTCCCTTTTTTTAAAGTCATTTAGCTTAAAGAACTTCTAGTGGAGGTTAGTATGAATAATCCAAAGTATAAACGAGTTGTATTAAAACTAAGTGGAGAAGCATTAGCAGGCGAGCAAGGATTTGGTATTAACCCAGCAGTGATCTCCTCAGTAACAAATCAAGTAAAGGAAATTGCAGAACTAGGTGTTGAAGTAGCTGTTGTAGTAGGTGGAGGAAATATATGGCGAGGAAAAATAGGTAGTGAAATGGGAATGGACCGGGCTACAGCGGATTATATGGGTATGTTAGCTACTGTCATGAATTCATTAGCACTTCAAGATAGTCTTGAAAATTCCGGTGTACAAACTCGTGTACAAACCTCTATAGAGATGAGACAAGTTGCTGAGCCATATATTCGTCGTAGAGCAATACGCCACCTTGAAAAAAAACGTGTTGTCATATTTGCTGCTGGAACAGGTAATCCATATTTTTCAACAGACACAACTGCAGCACTTCGAGCAGCGGAAATTGAAGCAGATGTTATACTAATGGCAAAAAATAATGTTGACGGTGTATATAGTGCAGACCCAACAATTGATCAAACTGCAAAAAAATATGATACACTTTCATATTTGGATGTACTAAAAGAGGGATTAGGTGTCATGGACTCAACAGCATCTTCTCTTTGTATGGATAATGACATACCACTTATCGTTTTCTCTATTATGGAGCAAGGAAATATAAAACGAGCGGTATTAGGTGATAATATCGGAACATTAGTAAGGGGGAAAAAATAATGTCAAAAGAAGTTATTAATAGTGTGAAATCTAAAATGGAAAAAGCTATTCAAGCATTCTCAAGAGAGTTAGCGACAGTAAGAGCTGGTCGTGCAAACCCTTCATTATTAGATAAAGTGACGGTAGATTATTATGGTGCACCTACTCCGGTAAATCAACTAGCATCAGTTACTGTACCTGAAGCACGTATGTTAACTATTCAACCTTATGATAAATCATCTTTAGGTGATATCGAAAAAGCAATCTTAAAGGCTGACCTCGGATTAACACCATCTAATGATGGTTCAATTATTCGAATTACCATACCAGCATTAACTGAAGAGCGCCGTAGAGAATTAACAAAAGTAGTAAGAAAATACGGTGAAGAAGCAAAAGTGGCAGTACGTAATGTACGTCGTGATGGAAATGACGAATTAAAAAAGCTTGAAAAAAATAGTGAAATCACTGAGGATGAACTTCGCGGACTAACCGAGGATATTCAAAAAATAACGGATGATCATATTAAAAAAATTGATCAGGTTGCTAAAGAAAAAGAAGCAGAAATTATGGAAGTATAAGCATAATCATTGTACAATATGTAAAGTACCCTCTATTTTAAACAGGGGGTTTTTTTGTTAAACTAGAGACAATATAGATTGTTAAGGGTGACGGAGGAAACCTGTATGCTACATAAATTAAACTTTTGGAAGAATCGTAAACCAAATTCTTCAGAGCAAGTATATACAATAGATACGATTAAAAAGAATCCAATACCTGAGCATATTGCAATTATTATGGATGGCAATGGAAGGTGGGCACAAAAAAGAGCATTACCACGCATTGCAGGACACCATGAAGGAACGAAGGTTGTCCGAAAGATAACGAAGCTAGCAAATTCTCTAGGTGTAAAAGTACTAACGTTATATGCATTTTCAACAGAAAATTGGAAGCGACCAAAAAGTGAAGTTGATTACTTAATGAAGCTACCAGAAGAATTTCTCCAAACTTTCTTACCTGAATTAATTAAGGAAAATGTACAAGTTCGAGTAATGGGGATGAAAGATAGCTTACCAGAACACACTTTCCGTGCTGTGCAAAATGCTATTAACAAAACAAGCGATAATGATGGAATGATTTTAAATTTTGCATTAAATTATGGCAGCCGCAATGAAATAGTTCAAGCGGTAAATTCGATTATAGCAGACCAAAAATCAGGTATATTAAAAGAAGAAGAGGTCACAGAGGATATATTTTCAACATATTTAATGACGGAAGAATTATCAGATCCGGACCTATTAATTAGAACGAGCGGTGTTGTTCGTCTAAGTAACTTCATGCTTTGGCAGTTATCGTATGCAGAGTTTTGGTTTACTGAAACGTTATGGCCGGATTTCTCAGAGGAACATTTTCTAGAGGCGATTGACGAGTTTCAAAAAAGAGCTCGACGCTTTGGCGGCGTGTAAAGGATGATATAAATATGAAGCAAAGAATTATAACAGCTACTATTGCGCTAGCAGTTTTTTTGCCTATCGTCATTTATGGTGGCCTTCCATTTATTGCGGTGATGTATTTAATAGCTACGATAGGGCTATATGAACTTTTACGTATGAAACACATCTCAATTTTGTCATTTCCAGGGGTAATTAGCATACTTATGTTATGGATAATACTCGTACCAGATCACCCCATGTTACTAGACAGAATTCCATTTATGAAAGTTGAGTTTTTGTTATTCGCAGTTTTACTTTTTTTATCGTATACTGTGTTGACAAATAACAAGTTTTCTTTTGACGATGTTGGATTTATCATAGTTGCTACATTATATGTTGGAATTGGATTTTATTATTTTATTGAAACGAGACAAGTTGGTTTAACTTATATATTCTTTGCCTTTGCAGTTATTTTCTCAACAGATTCTGGTGCATACTTTGTAGGTCGCAAATTTGGTAAGCATAAGCTGTGGCCTGAAATTAGTCCAAATAAAACAATTGAAGGATCAATAGGTGGTATTGCTTGTGCACTTATTGCTGCGATTTTGTTTAAACTGTTTGCCCCTATCGATGATTTTACAATGATTAGCATCTTAGGCATTGCTATCGTTTTATCTATTTTTGGACAAATAGGTGATTTAGTTGAATCAGCGTTTAAGCGTCATTATGCGGTAAAGGATTCTGGACGTATCTTACCAGGGCATGGGGGAATATTAGACCGTTTTGATAGCTTGATTTTCGTTTTACCGATATTATATTTTTTAATCAAGTTGTAGCGCACTAGTGTTTAGCAAGGATAGGATTTAACAGAAAAAAGACGTTTGTCAATTTTGAATGGATATGGGGAGTGTATCGTTTGAAGCACATTAGTTTATTAGGGGCTACTGGCTCTATAGGGAAGCAGACGCTTGATATCATTAAACTGCACCAAGACCATTTTAGCCTTGTAGCAATTTCTGTTGGACAGAATATACCAGAAGCGAGGAAAATCATTCATGAATTTTCACCTAAGCTCGTATCTGTTAAATATAAAGAAGATGCTGATCGATTAAAGAGTGAATTTACTAATGATATATCATTTGTTTATGGTGATGATGGATTAGTTCATGCCGCGACTCATGACCAAGCATCCATAGTCGTCAATGCGGTGGTTGGAAGTGTAGGTCTTACACCAACGATTGAAGCGATTAAAGCCAAAAAAACAATTGCTCTTGCCAACAAAGAAACACTTGTAACAGCAGGACATATAGTTATGGAAATGGCAAGAAATAACGGAGTTTCAATTCTACCAGTTGACAGTGAGCATTCTGCTATTTTTCAATGTTTACAGGGAGAACAAGAAAAAACGATTGAAAAGCTCATTTTAACAGCTTCTGGTGGCAGCTTTCGTGAGAAAAAGAGAAATGAACTGCAGCATGTTACTGTTGAGCAAGCATTAAATCACCCTAACTGGTCAATGGGAGCAAAAATAACGATAGACTCTGCTACGATGATGAATAAAGGTCTTGAAGTTATCGAAGCGCACTGGCTTTTTCAGATTCCTTATACACATATTGATGTCGTCCTCCATAAAGAGAGCATTATACACTCAATGGTCCAATTTCATGACAGTAGCATTATTGCCCAGTTAGGAAATCCTGATATGCGTGTTCCGATTCAATATGCGCTATCATACCCTGATAGGCTTGTGTTTAACAATACAAAGAGATTGGATCTTGTGGAGATTGGAGCTCTGCATTTTATGAAGGCAGATCTTAATCGATACCAGTGTTTACGCTTTGCCTACGAGGCGGGAGTAGAAGGGGGAACGATGCCAACAGTGTTAAATGCTGCAAATGAAGAAGCTGTTGCTGCTTTTCTTAGAAAGGAAATTACCTTCCTTCAAATTGAGGAACTTATTGAAAGATCACTTGAGCAACACCGTACAATTAAAAACCCTAATTTAGAGTGTATACGCACAGTAGATACGGACACTCGTAAGTACATAAAAACACTAATAAATTAAAGGTGGTTGGATATGTGGAGACGCTAAATACGGTAATTGCTTTTGTAATTATTTTTGGAGCGTTAGTTTTTGTTCATGAATTAGGTCATCTAGTTTTTGCAAAACGAGCTGGAATTTTATGTAGAGAATTTGCGATTGGATTTGGACCTAAAGTGTTTACTTTCAAAAAGAAAGAAACGCTATATACGATTAGGCTTCTTCCTATCGGTGGTTTTGTAAGGATGGCTGGTGAAGATCCTGAAATGATTGAAATTAAACCAGGCCACAGCATCGGTCTGCTGTTTGATCAACATGGAAAAGTAACGAACATCGTTCTAAACAATAAGGACAAATACCCTGATGCAAAAATCGTTGAAGTAGAGTTTGCTGATTTAGAGCACGAACTGTATATAACAGGTTATGAAGAAGATAATGATGAAAAACTTGTACGTTTTGAAGTGAGTGAAACGGCACATTTTATTCAGGATGAACAACATATCCAAATTGCCC
Source organism: Cytobacillus sp. Hm23 (assembly GCF_051842895.1). Lineage (NCBI taxonomy): Bacteria > Bacillati > Bacillota > Bacilli > Caryophanales > Bacillaceae > Cytobacillus > Cytobacillus sp. Hm23. The sequence goes on along the minus strand of NZ_JBPXRQ010000007.1, from coordinate 102,569 downwards.
CATACTCAAGACAATTTAGTTCGAAGACGTTGTGGCAACGAACACTAGCTATTTTTGCAGGCCCGCTTATGAATTTCGTCTTAGCTGCCGTTCTTTTTATGATCATTGCTTTCATTCAAGGCTATCCGTCTGATGATCCACAACTAGGGGAGGTCATTGAAGGCGGTGCTGCAGTGGAATCTGGCTTACAGGAAGGTGATATTGTATTAGCAATTAATAACAAACAATTATCTTCTTGGGATGAAGTCGTTCAAATGATTCAAAATAACCCTGAAAAGCAGCTATTATTCACAATTGAACGTGATGGACAATCAGAAACAATTGCTGTTACTCCGAAGTTAAATGAGGTTCAAGGGGTGAAAATTGGACAAATTGGTGTATATCCTTCGGTGAATCAATCGATATTCGGTTCAATTGCATTTGGAGCTGAAGAAACTTTTGTTTGGACAAAAGAGATCATCATTTTACTTGGGAAATTAATAACTGGTCAATTTTCATTTGATATGCTATCAGGCCCAGTTGGTATTTACAAAACAACAGAGGAAGTAGCTCAATCTGGTGTGTTATATTTAATGAGATGGGCAGCTTTATTGAGCATTAACTTAGGTATTATGAATTTACTACCATTACCGGCATTAGATGGAGGTCGATTAATGTTTTTTGCTATTGAGGCTGTTAGAGGAAAACCAATTGATCGTCAAAAGGAAGGTATGGTCCACTTTATTGGTTTTGCTTTATTAATGTTATTAATGTTAGTAGTTACATGGAACGACATCCAAAGGTTTTTCCTATAAGATGTTCTGTATTATCTCTTCTAGTTGTTCTAATTTAATAGAGATATCAAAAAGAAGAGTCTTCCAGTAAGTTTTAAGCTTTTAAAAGTCCGTTAAGAAATAAGAGGTGTAAATTGAAATGAAGCAAAGTCAAACATTTATTCCAACATTGCGGGAAGTGCCTGCTGATGCTGAAGTAAAAAGCCATCAGCTCTTGCTAAGAGCAGGCTTTATCCGTTCAAATGCCAGTGGTGTTTATAGTTTTCTGCCATTGGGCAAGCGAGTGTTACACAAAATTGAGACAATCGTTCGTGAAGAACTCGACCGCATAGGCGCAGTTGAGTTATTAATGCCAGCACTTCAACAAGCAGAGCTGTGGCAAGAGTCTGGACGCTGGTACTCATATGGTCCTGAATTAGTAAGACTAAAAGATCGCCACAACCGAGATTTTGCTTTAGGGCCAACCCATGAAGAAGTAATTACGAATCTATTAAGAGATGAAGTAAAGAGTTATAAGCGACTCCCACTTACTCTATACCAAATTCAAACTAAATTCCGTGATGAAAAAAGGCCGCGCTTCGGTTTGTTGCGTGGTAGAGAGTTTATTATGAAAGATGCATACTCCTTTCATTCTTCGCAAGAGTCATTAGATGAAGTGTATGACAAGATGTATGAAGCATATGGAAACATCTTCAGAAGGTGTGGCTTAGATTACAGGGCTGTTATTGCTGACTCTGGTGCAATGGGTGGTAAAGACACGCATGAGTTTATGGTGTTATCAGATGTAGGAGAGGATACTATTGCATACTCCAATAGCTCTGATTATGCTGCAAATATTGAGATGGCACCTGTAGTTTCTACATACGTTAAGAGTAATGAAGCTGCCGCAGACCTACAAAAGGTTGAGACCATTGATAAAAAATCAATACAAGAGGTTGCTCATTATTTACAAGTTGATGATCATAAATGTATTAAGTCTCTATTATTCAAAGCTGATGAGAAGTTTATACTGGTTTTAGTTCGTGGTGATCACGAAGTAAATGATATTAAAGTGAAAAACCTGTACAGTGCATCAAACGTTGAATTAGCAACTGCTGAAGAAACTAAACAAATGATGAATTGTACTGTTGGGTCGTTAGGTCCTATTCAAGTACAAGGTGATATAGAAATTATTGCAGACCATGCTGTAAAAGGGATTGTAAATGGAGTTTGTGGCGCGAATGTTGAGAATTATCATTATACAGGGGTAAATCCTGATCGTGATTTTTCCGTATCAGCATACGAAGATTTACGCTTTATTCAAGAAGGAGATCCTTCCCCAGATGGTAATGGCACAATTGTGTTTGCTAAAGGAATTGAAGTTGGACATATATTTAAATTAGGCACGAGATATAGTGAAGCGATGGACGGTATGTATTTAGATGAAAATGGTAGAAATCAACCGATGATTATGGGTTGTTACGGTATCGGAGTATCTAGAATCCTCGCATCTGTCGCTGAGCAATTTCATGATGATAATGGTTTAGTTTGGCCAGGTGCCCTTTCACCTTATGATGTTCATCTTATTCCAGTAAACATAAAAAATGATGAACAACGACAATTAGCTGAAGAATTATATGGGACTTTCCAAGAAACTGGCATCGACGTTCTATTTGATAATCGACAAGAACGTCCAGGAGTGAAATTTTCAGATTCAGATTTAATAGGCCTGCCTGTTCGTATAACAATTGGTAAAAAAGCTGCTGAGGAAATTGTTGAAGTGAAGTTTAGGAATTCTGGAGAAACAGTTGAAGTTCATAAGACTGACCTAATAAATACAATACAAAAAAACATAGCAAAATAATATATAGAGAACTCGGCTTGTGCCGAGTTTTCTATATGGTAGATAGGAGGGGGGATAGAATGGAACAATTATCACAAGAGCAAAAAGAACGGTTTCAACTCCTGCTCCAACAGATTAATTGTACAGACGATGTATTTGTTAAGTATTTTAATCAAGCAGGAATAATAAAGCTTATTATCGATAAAGAAAAGAAGTCTTGGCATTTTCTATTTCAAGTAGCATCTATCCTACCGATAGACATCTATAACACCTTTAGCCTAGCCTTGCAAAAATCCTTTGCTCACTTAGCAAATGTAACTTTTTCAATATTAGCTCGGGACAAGCAGTTCACAGAAGAGGACTTTCAGGCCTATTGGACGGTTTGTTTACTTGAATTTGAAGGTATTCAATCGCCCTTGCTGAACCTACTACATGAGCAAACTCCTCACTTGAATGGAATTAATGCAATTGTCAAAGTTCGAAATGATACCGAAGCTGTTGCTTTAAAGAGAAAATTTGCTAAAGATATTGGGGAAGTGTATCAACAATTTGGGTTTCCATACCTACAGTTAGAAACAGAAGTGAACTACTCGGAAAAAGAATATGAAAAATTTGTTGAACAAAAGCAACAAGAAGATCAACAAAAAGTTATGACAGCCATTGCAGAAATGCAAAAGAAAGAGGATCAAAATACTGATAATGTAGAAAGAAAAGGACCGCTAACAATCGGTTATACGATTAAAGACGATGAGGATATTCGCAGGATTGAACAAATAGAAGACGAAGAGCGGAGAATAGCCATTCAGGGATATATTTTTCATGCTGAAACGAAAGAGCTCCGCAGTGGTCGAACATTGTTAACATTTAAAGTAACCGATTATACGAGCTCTATTTTAGTGAAAATGTTTTCTCGAGATAAAGAGGATGTTTCTCTTTTACAAGCGGTCCAAAAAGGCATGTGGGTTCGAGTTAGAGGTAGCGTTCAAAACGACACTTTTGTCCGTGATTTAGTCATGATTGCGAATGATATTAATGAAATCAAGGGTCAAGAACGACTTGATAACGAACCTGCTGATGAGAAACGTGTGGAACTACATCTGCATACACCGATGAGTCAAATGGATGCCGTAACCTCTGTTACTAAATTAGTTGAGCAAGCAAAAAAATGGGGTCATAAGGCAATAGCAGTTACTGATCATGCAGTCGCACAGTCTTTCCCAGAGGCTTTCTCTGCAGGTAAAAAGCATGGAGTGAAAATACTATATGGCTTAGAAGTGAACTTGGTAGATGACGGGGTTCCTATAGCATACAATGAACAGAATAGACTACTATCAGATGACACTTATGTTGTATTTGATGTAGAAACAACGGGCTTGTCTGCTGTTTACGATACAATTATAGAGCTGGCAGCCGTTAAGATGAAGGATGGGGAAATCATTGATCGGTTTGAAGCATTTGCCAATCCACACCATCCATTATCAGCAACTACGATTGAACTGACAGGGATTACTGATGATATGGTTAAAGACGCACCTGACATTGATGTTGTCATAAAGCAATTTCATGATTGGGTTGAAGATGATATTTTAGTTGCTCACAACGCAAGCTTTGATATGGGTTTTTTAAATGTAGGATATAAAAAAGTTGACTATGATAAAGCCAAAAACCCGGTCATAGACACTCTAGAATTAGCACGTGCATTATATCCAGAACTAAAAAACCATCGGTTGAATACGTTATGTAAAAAGTTTGACATAGAACTTACGCAACATCACCGTGCTATTTACGATGCTGAAGCCACTGGATACCTTTTAGCTAAATTGTTAAAAGATGCTCATGATAAAGATATAGAAAATCATAATGAGCTTAATCATAAGATGGCTAGGAATGATTCATATAAACGATCGCGTCCATTTCATGCGACTATAATAGCACAAAATGATGTTGGACTTAAAAATCTTTTTAAGATCGTATCACTTTCCCATCTGCAATATTTTTTCCGTGTACCGCGCGTTCCTAGGTCACTATTGCAAAAATACCGTGAAGGAATCATCGTCGGTTCTGCTTGCGATCGAGGAGAAGTTTTTGAAGGAATGATGCAAAAATCTCCAGATGAGGTTGAGAGCATAGCACAGTTTTATGATTACTTAGAAGTTTTTCCACCTGATTTATATAAGCATTTAATTGATCTTGAACTCGTTAGAAATGAAGATGCAATAAAAGATATTATTACAAAAATCGTTGATTTAAGTGAGAAATTAGCCATTCCTACTGTTGCTACAGGTAATGTCCACCACCTGGATCCAGAAGATAAGATTTATCGCAGAATTCTAATCGGTTCTCAAGGTGGTGCTAACCCGTTAAATCGACACAAACTACCTGATGCACATTTTAGAACTACTGATGATATGCTAGAAGCAATGGCATTCCTAGGTAAAGAACGGGCTAAGGAGATTGTTGTTACAAACACGGTAAACATTGCTGATCAAACTGATGAAATTAAACCTATTAGAGATGATTTGTACACACCAAAGATTGATGGGGCTGATGAAGAAGTCCGAGCAATGAGTTATAATCAAGCCCGTGATATTTATGGCAATGAGTTACCAGAAATTGTGGAAAAACGACTGGAGAAAGAATTAAAAAGCATCATTGGTCATGGTTTTGCAGTTATTTATTTAATCTCTCATAAATTAGTGAAAAAGTCATTAGATGATGGCTATCTTGTCGGCTCTCGTGGATCAGTTGGATCTTCCTTTGTAGCAACGATGACTGAAATAACTGAGGTAAACCCTTTACCTCCTCATTATGTTTGTCCTGAATGTAAACACTCGGAATTTTTTAATGATGGATCAGTTGGTTCAGGTTATGATTTACCTGACAAAGATTGCCCTCAGTGTGGCGCTAACTACAATAAAGATGGGCACGATATTCCTTTTGAAACGTTTTTAGGATTCAAAGGAGATAAAGTACCTGATATAGATTTGAATTTCTCGGGTGAATACCAGCCAATTGCTCATGATTATACGAAAGTTTTATTTGGAGAAGATAATGTATATCGCGCTGGAACAATCGGTACTGTTGCAGAAAAAACTGCATATGGCTTCGTAAGAGGATATACGAATGATCACAATTTGCATCTAAGGGGAGCGGAGATTGATCGATTAGTATCTGGGTGCACAGGGGTGAAGCGTACTACTGGACAACATCCAGGTGGTATCATTGTTGTACCAGATTATATGGATATTTATGACTTTTCACCAATTCAATATCCTGCTGATGATTCAAGCTCTGAGTGGAAAACGACTCATTTTGATTTCCACTCAATCCATGACAATCTATTAAAGTTAGATATACTCGGTCATGATGATCCAACAGTCATTCGGATGCTACAAGATTTAAGTGGTATTGACCCTAAGACGATACCTACAGATGATCCAGAGGTAATGAAAATATTTAGTGGAACAGAGACATTAGGTGTCACTGAGGAACAGATAATGTGTAAAACAGGAACACTAGGTATTCCTGAGTTTGGAACAAGATTTGTTAGGCAAATGCTAGAAGATACTAAGCCAACAACCTTTTCTGAGCTCGTGCAAATATCTGGTCTTTCACATGGGACAGATGTATGGCTTGGTAATGCACAAGAGTTAATCCATAATAAGATTTGTACATTGAGTGAAGTGATCGGTTGTCGAGATGATATTATGGTCTACTTAATATATAAGGGACTAGAACCTTCACTTGCATTTAAAATAATGGAGTCTGTTCGTAAAGGGAAAGGGTTAACAGATGAATTCATGCAAGAAATGAAAAAGAATGACGTGCCTGATTGGTATATCGATTCCTGTCTTAAGATAAAATACATGTTCCCAAAAGCCCATGCAACTGCGTACGTATTAATGGGTGTTAGAATAGCTTACTTTAAAGTTCACCATCCTCTACTATACTACGCAGCATATTTTACTGTACGCGCGGAAGATTTTGATATAGAAGCAATGGTGAGAGGGTCGAATGCAATTCGAGCCAAAATTGAAGAGATAAATGATAAAGGTTTAGAAGCTAGTACAAAGGAGAAAAATTTACTCACTGTATTAGAAATATCTATGGAAATGTGTGAACGTGGTTTTTCCTTCAAGAAGGTAGACTTATACAAATCAAGTGCAAATGAATTTATCATCGACGGAAATACGCTCATTCCACCATTTAATTCTATACCTGGTTTAGGAACTAACGCTGCTATTAATATTGTGAAGTCACGAGAAGAAGGTGAATTCCTCTCAAAAGAGGATTTACAAAAACGTGGAAAGATTTCTAAAACAATTCTTGAGTACTTAGACAACCATGGCTGTTTAGAATCCTTACCTGATAAAAATCAATTATCACTATTTTAAAAGGCTCTTTTCGTAAAGTATGTTGTTCTATTACCAAATGCGAAAAGGCGAGAGAGGACTTAAGTTTATCAATTTTTCATGCTATAGTCCTCATTTCATCAAGTGCATGTCGCTACTCCAGAGAGTTTAGGCGAATGAGGATTAAGACAACCTTCCGTTGTTCATAGGGTGTGTGGTATTAAATAGGATTGAGAGTCGCTTCACCCCAACACCCGAAGGTAAAAAGCACCTTCATGTGTTGGGCTTCCAGCGCTTGTCGCCGATAAGCGAGTGCCTTCCGCTTTTCTACTGTCTAGCTGCAGTGCCTATCCCCTCGAGGTCGCTTCGCCATATCAATCGAAGGAAAAAAAGAGCCTTTAAGTGATATGCCTCCAGCGCTTGTCGGGGATGATCAAGGCACTTCCGCTTTTCTACTGTCCAGCTGCAGTGCCTATCCCCTCGAGGTCGCTTCGCCATATCAATCGAAGGCAAAAAGCGCCTTCAAGTGATATACCTCCAGCGCTTGTCGGGAATGATCAAGGCACTTCCGCTTTTCTACTGTCCAGCTGCAGGCACCATCGGCTCGAGTCGCTTCACCCCAACACCCGAAGGTAAAAAGCACCTTCATGTGTTGGGCTTCCAGCGCTTGTCGCCGATAAGCGATTGCCTTCCGCTTTTCTAAAGTATTTGCATTAATATGGTGATTATGATATAGTTTTTATGGAGATACTATCATAAACGGCAAAGAAAGAGTGGGGAAACCCACTCTTTCGTTTGTAGTAAATGGGAATTTTTTGTATTGTCACGTTAAGTTTAGGCTATTTTCGTATACTTTGTTGCAACTGGCTTAAAAAAATAAAACAGCTGTAAGAGGTATTATCTACTGTCATCGTTTTCAAACGAAGATAAGATGTTAGGAGCTAATTTTTTGAGCAAATCAACAAACATTGAGTAAACAGCCTAATAGCTGTCGACTTGTACTTAGGTAAATGATCATCAGCTTTGGTCATAAGTCATGCCATAGTAAAGATGAAAGATCAATCATCTAGCTGGCTTATCTTGACATATGCTTGTCATCTATATGTGTAGCACAAGTGGTGCCTATCTCAAGCGTTACGTATCTTAATGAAATGAAAAGTACCTTTTGATAATGTAATTAAAGTGCTTGTATGGACTGATCAAGCTACATGAGTTTTTTCTTTATTTTTAGTTAAGGCTTTGGTTCTCAAGTTAGGAGGAAGAAAATGAGTAAGAAGGTAACACAAATTGTTGAAGAATTAGTGATACCTATTTTATCAGAAATGCAGCTAGAATTAGTGGATATTGAATATGTGAAAGAAGGACAAAACTGGTTCCTTAGAGTTTTTATTGATTCAGAGAACGGAATTGATATAGAAGAATGCGGTATCGTTAGTGAAAAACTTGGAGAACAATTAGATGAAATTGATCCGATTCAACATAATTATTTTCTAGAAGTATCATCTCCAGGTGCCGAAAGACCACTGAAAAAAGAAAAGGATTTCGTTAATTCAATAGGTAAAAATGTATATATTAAAACCTATGAACCAGTAGATGGAGCAAAAGAGTTTGAAGGCGAGTTGACTGGTTTTAACGGTACAGTTGTTACAATATCAGTGAAGGTAAAAACGAGAACGAAAGTTCTTGAAATACCTTATGATAAAGTTGCCAGTGCTAGACTTGCAATAGCATTCGACTAAAATAGAATTTAATGAAAAAGGATACTTAAGTTGTAGGAAGTTTTCATTGTGAGGGGGATTATTAGTAAATGGGTAGTGAACTTTTAGATGCCTTGACACAGCTGGAAAAGGAAAAGGGAGTTAGTAAGGATATAATCATTGATGCGATTGAAGCTGCTCTAATATCCGCGTACAAAAGGAATTTTAACCAGGCTCAAAACGTGCGTGTAGACCTAAATTTAGCTGTTGGATCTATGAAAGTATTTGCGCGCAAAGATGTCGTTGAGGAAGTGTTCGATCCTAGACTTGAAATTTCAGTTGAAGAGTCTAGACAAATCAATCAGAACTATCAAATCGGTGACGTAGTAGAATTAGAAGTGACGCCAAAAGATTTCGGAAGAATTGCAGCTCAAACAGCAAAACAAGTCGTAACTCAACGTGTCCGCGAAGCGGAACGCGGTGTCATTTATACTGAATTCATTGATCGAGAAGATGACATCATGACTGGTATTGTACAGCGCCTTGATCCTAAGTTTATTTATGTCGGATTAGGAAAAATTGAAGCGTTGTTACCGGTCAATGAACAGATGCCAAATGAAAGATTTCAGCCTCATGACCGAATCAAAGTATATGTTACAAAAGTTGAAAAGACAACAAAAGGTCCACAAATTTTTGTTTCTAGAACACATCCAGGTCTGTTAAAACGTCTTTTTGAGCTTGAAGTACCAGAAATTTACGATGGGACCGTTGAAATTAAATCAGTTTCAAGGGAAGCTGGCGACCGTTCAAAAATATCAGTACATTGTGATAGTCCTGAGGTTGATCCTGTTGGAGCATGTGTAGGCCCTAAAGGGCAACGTGTACAGGCGATTGTAGATGAATTAAAGGGTGAAAAAATTGATATCGTCCGTTGGTCGGAAGATACCATTGAATTTGTAGCAAATGCATTAAGTCCTTCAAAGGTATTGGAAGTTATCGTTAACGAAGAAGAAAAGGCAACGACAGTGATCGTTCCTGATTATCAACTATCTTTAGCAATCGGAAAACGGGGTCAAAATGCTCGTTTAGCAGCAAAGCTGACAGGATGGAAAATAGATATTAAGAGTCAATCAGAAGCTGAACAGCTTGGAATATATCCAGTTGATGATGCACCACTGTTTGATAAGCTTCCTGATGACGAGACATTCGATTTATAAGGAAAAATCGAGTGAGGTAGGTGCAAAAATGAAACAAAAGAAAATACCAATGAGAAAGTGCGTGGCTAGCGGTGAAATGAGGCCAAAAAAAGAATTAATACGTATTGTCCGATCCAAAGAAGGTGAAGTATCTGTCGACCAAACTGGTAAAAAAGCTGGTCGTGGTGCCTACTTAACGAAAGATAAGGACATTATTCTTCTTGCAAGAAAAAATAATCAATTATCAAGACATTTGAATGCACAAATTGAAGACGCTATTTATGAACAGTTAATAGAGCTTGTCGAGAAGGAGAAACAGTCATCACATGAATAAATGGATGTCTTTGTTAGGGTTAGCGAATCGAGCGCGAAAAATTGTTTCAGGAGAAGAACTTGTTCTGAAAGAAATTCGTAATAATCGAGCAAAAGTAATTTTATTGTCTGATGATGCCTCTCCTAATACTACGAAAAAGATAAGTGACAAATGTAATTATTATGGTGTACCATTGCGCATTGTTGATGACAGATACACACTTGGGCAAGCGATTGGTAAAGAGGCGCGTGTCGTCATCGCTGTCACTGATGAAGGATTTGCTCGAAAGTTGATTTCATTGCTCGAAATCTAATTGGGGGTGACCATATGGGAAAAATGAGAGTTTATGAATATGCAAAAAAACAAAACATATCCAGTAAAGAGGTAATTAATAAACTTAAGTCTTTAAATATTGTAGTGTCTAACCATATGGCTATGATCGATCAAAATATGATTGATAAGCTAGACAATAGCTATAATAGCTCAAAGCAAAACGAAGCATCGAAAATAAATGAACAAAAGCCAAAACAGGAGCAGCAAAAAGTAAACACTAATAATTCAGCACCTGTAAACAAGGCTAATAATCAACGAGAAGGGAAAAAACAAAATTTGCAAGTCCAACATCAGGGTCAGAAAGTAACAAATAAAAATAAAAAGAACAAAAACAATAAAAAAAATAACAACAATAAAAATAAACATCAACAACAGGCTCATCAGCCAGCAAAAAAAGTTGTAAAGGAACTACCATCAAAAATTACTTTTACAGGGTCTTTAACTGTTGGCGAACTTGCTAATAAATTAAACAAAGAGCCTTCTGAAATCATTAAAAAGCTATTGCTTTTAGGAGTAATGGCAACAATCAATCAAGACCTTGACAAGGATGCTATTGAGTTAGTTGCTAATGAATATGGGGTTGAGGTTGAAGAAGAAATCGTATTTGATGTGACAGAGTTTGAAAAATATGAAATGGAAGATTCAGAAGCTGACTTGAGCGAGCGTCCGCCAGTTGTAACAATTATGGGACATGTTGACCATGGTAAAACAACTTTGTTAGATTCAATACGAAATTCTAAAGTTACACAAAAAGAAGCTGGTGGGATTACACAGCATATCGGTGCGTATCAAATTGTTGCAAATGATAAGAAAATCACATTCCTAGATACTCCAGGACATGCTGCTTTTACAACAATGCGTGCACGTGGAGCCAAAATTACAGATATTACGATCTTAGTTGTTGCAGCCGATGATGGTGTTATGCCACAAACAGTTGAAGCAATTAACCATGCAAAAGCTGCAGAGGTACCAATCATTGTTGCCGTAAATAAAATGGATAAGCCATCAGCAAACCCTGAACGTGTCATGCAAGAGCTTACAGAACACGGCTTAGTCGCTGAAGATTGGGGCGGAGACACTATTTTTGTTCAGTTGTCTGCGATTACTGGTGAAGGGATAGACAATTTGTTAGAAATGATTCAGTTAGTTTCTGAAGTCGAAGAACTAAAAGCAAACCCTTCAAGAAAAGCAGTTGGAACAGTGATAGAGGCCCAATTAGATAAAGGCAGAGGGTCCGTTGCCACTTTGCTCGTTCAGAACGGAACGTTAAATGTAGGAGATCCTATTGTTGTTGGTAATACGTACGGACGTGTGAGAGCAATGGTCAATGATCTCGGTCGCCGAGTAAAACTAGCACAGCCTTCAACCCCAATTGAACTTACAGGTTTAAATGAAGTTCCACAGGCTGGAGATCAGTTCATGGTATTTAAAGATGAAAAAACTGCGCGACAAGTAGGAGAAGCGCGTTTACAGAAACAAATGCTTGAGCGGAGAAGTGAAAAAACTAAAGTTACGTTGGACGACTTGTTCGAACAAATTAAACAAGGGGAAATGAAAGACCTTAATATAATTGTCAAAGCAGACGTTCAAGGCTCTGTAGAAGCATTAGCGGCAGCATTACAAAAGATAGATGTTGAAGGCGTGAAAATTAAAATCATCCATACAGGTGTTGGGGCTATATCTGAGTCGGACATTATTCTTGCATCGGCTTCAAGTGCAATTGTTATTGGCTTTAACGTTAGACCTGATGTTAATGCGAAAAGAACTGCTGAAGCGGAAGATGTAGATATCCGCTTACACAGAATTATTTATAAAGTAATTGAAGAAATTGAAGCTGCGATGAAAGGATTACTTGACCCTGAATTTGAAGAAAAAGTGGTTGGTCAGGTCGAAGTTCGTCAAACATTTAAAGTTTCAAGAGTAGGAACAATTGCTGGTTGTTATGTAACAGACGGTAAGGTGACAAGAGATAGTGGAATTCGCCTTATTAGAGATGGCATTGTCATTTTTGAAGGTGAAATTGACACTCTTAAACGATTTAAAGATGATGTGAAAGAAGTATCACAAGGTTACGAATGTGGTATTACGATTGAAAAGTTCAATGATATTAAGGATGGCGACATCATCGAAGCATATGTGATGGAAGAAGTAAGTAAATAATGATTGGTTATGTTGAATGTGAATGCATCATTTATGATGCATCTTCACTCAAAGAAAAGCGATCAGTATTACAACGTATCTTAACTCGACAAAAGCAACAATTTAATGTGTCAGTTTCTGAAATTGATTTTCATGACGTTTGGCAACGGACAAAGATCGCCATTGTAACTGTATCGAACAACAAAAAAACGAGTGAAATTGAACTTCAACATGCTTTAAAATTGCTTGATTCATTTCCTGAAATCGAAAGAACGATTACAACGTATGAGTGGTTTTGAAAAAGAGGTGATTATCATGAGTCATAGATCAACTAGAATAGCTGAACAAATGAAAAAAGAGCTAGGCCAAATTATCGGTCAAAAAATGAAGGACCCACGTATTGGATTCGTAACTGTCACAGATGTACGAGTAACAGGCGATTTACAACAAGCAAAAGTATATATATCTGTTCTTGGTAATGACGAAGAGAAACAGAATACGTTGTTGGGGTTAGAGAAAGCGAAGGGCTTCATTCGTTCAGAAATCGGTTCGCGGATTAGATTACGCAAAACACCAGAACTTTTATTCGAATTTGACGAGTCAATTGACTATGGGTATCGAATAGAATCTATATTGCATGATATTAACAAAGACGAAAAAAACGAACAGCAAGATAATGAATGAGGATAGGCGAACAGTCTATCCTTTTTTTAAAGAGACTGTTTCGGCAATGACTGTTTATTTAGACTAGTTTCGCATTAATTGTAAGAGCTAAACACGAAAATAATTATTGTTCGTGACATCTTTTCTTCTCTAATCAATAGCAAAAAAATAAAATCAAGCTACCAAGTATACGAAAGTAGTAATAATAAGATCGTTACCGTGTAATTTTCTTTTTTGGTTGTAACTAGGAAAGGTCTTGGGCACTTTCTTCAACACGCATCTCCTCGAGGTCACTTCACCATTATCATTTATGGCTAGCAGCGTCATCAAATCAAATGCTTCCATTGCTTGTTGTGGAAAATACCCCTGCGGTAGTAAAACGTATGATCCCAGTCATATTTTTTCACATGAAAGTAAAAGTGTAACAGCACTTACAAAAGGTGATTGTTAAGTTAACGCATGTCTAAGTTAAGAGGTGATAAGTTTGAATGGAATACTATTACTAAATAAACCAAAGGGATTAACATCCCATGATTGTGTATTTAAATTAAGAAAGATGTTAAAAACAAAAAAAATAGGCCATACTGGCACTTTGGACCCGGATGTAACCGGTGTTTTGCCACTATGTGTTGGTCAAGCAACTAAAGTTGTTGAGTTTCTCACAGCCGAAAATAAAGTGTATGAAGGCGAAGTTACTCTCGGCTTTTCTACAACTACTGAAGACGCTTCTGGGGAGATTGTAGCAGAAAAAAAGGTAGATCGAGAAATAAGTCGTCAAGAAGTTTTGCAAGTGTTTGATCAGTTAACTGGGCAAATCGAACAGACTCCACCAATGTACTCAGCAGTAAAAGTAAATGGCAAAAGGTTATATGAGTATGCTCGTCAAGGAATTGAGGTAGAGCGGCCTACAAGGATGATAACAATCCACGAGCTGTCTTTATTAGATGACCGAGAGCTATTTACTAATGATACAGTTTCTTTTCGATTTAGAATTTCATGTAGCAAAGGTACATACGTCCGTACAGTAGCAGTCATGATTGGTGAACTGTTAGGTTTTCCGGCTCATATGTCCAACCTTATTCGAACAGAGTCGGGCAACTTTTCACTACAACAATGCTTATCTTTTGATGAAATTGAGCAGTTGGTCAATGATGGTGAAGTAGAGAAGAAATTATTATCGGTAGAAAGCGCACTTACTCATTTGCCGAAATTACAAATAAATGATAAAGTAGCAGAGAAAGTGAAAAATGGTGCAGTTTTGCCTATGGCAGAAGAACTATCATATATAGATGTTAATGTGCCTTTTTGTATGGTGGATCGTTTTAATCATTGTTTAGCATTATATATAAAACATCCAGAAAAAATGCATTTGATGAAGCCAAAAAAAGTTTTAGTTACGGTATAGCTTTAATGTGCGATCATATTTCCTATTTCTACAAGGTTGCCTTCGTACAGCTAGTTGTTAAGAGTACCTAGAAATAAACCACAATATATTTAAATTTCGTGGGATCTTTTCTTCATTAAAGCGATAACTGTTGCGTAAAACGACATCTTTATCAATTTAGGAATGATAGCAACAAAGCTTTTGAAAAGAGCTTTCTACAAAAAGGTAACAAACGAGTAAGAATAAGAAAAGGTGAGCAATAATGAAAGTTATAAATATATCTCATCCTCATCAAATGAAAAAGGAATCAATCCCAGAAACAGTTTTGGCATTAGGCTTTTTTGACGGAGTGCACTTAGGTCATCAAAAAGTGATAAAAACTGGGAAAGAAATTGCTAATCGACTCGGTATGAAAAGTGCAGTGATGACTTTTTTTCCTCATCCTTCAGTTGTCTTGGCAAGTAAAGAAAAACGTGTTGAGTATATTACTACACAAGCAGCTAAAGAGCAATATATTGCAAAATTGGGTGTAGACATGCTGTATGTTGTGAAATTTACTAGCGAGTTTGCAAATTTATTACCTCAGCAATTCGTTGACGATTATATTATTAATTTGCATGCTAAGCACGTAGTTGCTGGCTTTGATTTCACTTATGGTAAATTAGGTAAGGGTACGATGGAAACGTTGCCGTTTCATTCAAGAAATCAATTCGATCAAACGACAGTTGATAAATTGACAGAAGGTAATGAGAAGATCAGTTCTACATCTATACGTAGGATGATAAAGAACGGTGATATAAAATCACTTCCTAGCTTTTTAGGCCGCAATTATCATGTAACTGGTATGGTAATTGATGGGGATAAAAGAGGAAGAACGATTGGCTTTCCAACTGCTAATGTCAAACTAGAAGAGAATCATATATATCCAGCTGTAGGAGTT
Source organism: Cytobacillus sp. Hm23 (assembly GCF_051842895.1). Lineage (NCBI taxonomy): Bacteria > Bacillati > Bacillota > Bacilli > Caryophanales > Bacillaceae > Cytobacillus > Cytobacillus sp. Hm23. The sequence continues at coordinate 86,957 of NZ_JBPXRQ010000007.1, read as the reverse complement.
TATGCTGTTCGAATCAAAGTAAAATCAACGTGGTATCAGGGTGTATGTAATGTAGGTTTTAAACCAACATTTAATAAGAAAGAAGACCTGAAGCCTTCTGTAGAAGTTCATATCTTTCATTTCGATGAAATGATATACGGTGAACAAGTCGTAATAGAATGGCATGACAGAATTCGTAACGAGCAAAAATTTTCAAGCATTGAAGACTTAGTACAGCAAATTGAAGTGGATAAACAAGAAGCAATCAAGTACTTTGAAAAAAATAAGGAACAGACTTGCTTTTTGTCATAAAAAGGTGTAACCTATTATACGTATTATGAAAAGAACCGTTGCTTGGCAATACGATTCACCAACGTTTGCTCGGTAACTGGGGATTATTTTGAGGAGGTGAAATGGATGGCTATCACACAAGAACGTAAAAATGAACTAATTGGTCAATACAAGACTCATGAAAGTGATACTGGTTCTCCAGAAGTTCAAATTGCTGTCCTAACTGAGGAAATTAATAATTTGAACGATCATTTACGTGTTCACAAAAAAGATCATCATTCACGTAGAGGTCTATTAAAAATGGTAGGTAAACGCCGTAACCTATTAAATTACTTACGTAATAAAGATGTTACACGTTACCGCGAACTAATTAATAAACTTGGCTTACGTCGATAATCAACAGAAAGCGGGAGAGGATTCCCGCTTTTTTGTTAGCAAAAAATATACATAAAACTTGTAAAATAAAGTTCATACTAAAGTAACGATATAAACAATAGAGAGGGGCATGATTATGGGACAAGATAAGCAAATCTTTTCTACGGAATGGGCCGGTAGGAAGCTAACCGTAGAAGTAGGTCAATTAGCGAAACAAGCTAATGGTGCAGTGTTGGTACGTTATGGAGATACAGTTGTTCTTAGTACTGCTACTGCTTCGAAAGAACCTAAAAAAGTTGACTTCTTTCCTCTAACAGTCAATTATGAAGAGCGATTATATGCTGTTGGGAAAATTCCAGGAGGCTTTATTAAAAGAGAAGGGAGACCAAGTGAAAAGGCGATATTAGCTAGTCGACTAATCGATAGACCAATTCGCCCATTATTCCCTGATGGATTTAGAAATGAAGTCCAAGTGGTAAGTATGGTCATGAGTGTGGATCAAGATTGTTCATCTGAGCAAGCAGCTATGTTCGGGTCTTCGTTGGCGTTATCAGTATCTGATATTCCGTTTAGCGGCCCTATCGCTGGTGTTGTTGTTGGTAGAATTGATGGTGAGTTTATCATTAATCCATCGGTTTCACAAATGGAGGAAAGCGATATTCATTTAGTAGTCGCTGGTACAAAAGATGCCGTAAACATGGTTGAAGCTGGTGCAGAAGAAGTTCCAGAAGAAACGATGCTTGAAGCAATTATGTTTGGACATGAAGAGATTAAAAGGCTTATTTCATTCCAACAACAAATTGTTCAGGAAATTGGTAAAGACAAAATGGAAGTAACACTTTATGAAGTTGATGAAGTTCTTGAGAATGAAATCAGAGCACTTGCAGAGGAAGATATTAATAAAGCAGTGCAAGTCTTTGAAAAAAAAGCTAGAGAGCAAGCAATCAATCAAGTTAAAGCATCTGTAATAGAAAAGTATGAAGAGCAAGATGCAAGTGAAGACACTTTAAAGCAAGTAAATGAAATTTTAGCTAAATTAGTAAAAAAAGAAGTTCGTCGCCTCATTACAGTAGAGAAGGTTAGACCTGATGGACGTAAAGGTGATGAAATACGACCTCTTTCATCAACTATTGGAATTTTACCAAGAACTCATGGATCAGGTTTATTTACACGTGGACAAACCCAAGCATTGAGTATTTGTACATTAGGAGCTTTAGGGGATGTACAAATTTTAGATGGACTTGGCATTGAAGAGTCGAAAAGATTTATGCATCATTATAACTTCCCTTCTTTTAGTGTTGGGGAAACGGGCCCAATGCGTGGACCAGGACGTCGTGAAATTGGTCATGGTGCCTTAGGTGAACGTGCACTTGAACAAGTCATGCCATCTGAGAAAGAGTTTCCTTATACAATTAGACTCGTGTCTGAAGTGTTAGAGTCTAACGGTTCAACGTCACAAGCTAGTATATGTGCAAGTACATTAGCTATGATGGATGCTGGTGTACCAATTAAAGCACCTGTAGCAGGTATCGCAATGGGACTAGTAAAAACGGATGAGCATTATACAGTATTAACAGATATTCAAGGTATGGAAGATCATCTAGGTGACATGGACTTCAAAGTAGCTGGTACTGGAAAAGGCGTAACAGCTTTACAAATGGATATTAAGATTGAAGGTCTATCACGTGAAATTTTAGAAGAAGCATTACTACAGGCTAAAAAAGGTCGGATAGAAATATTAAATAGTATGCTTGCAACAATTAGCGAGCCACGCCAAATTCTGTCTGAGTATGCACCAAAAATATTCACTATGTCGATTAATCCGGATAAAATACGAGATGTGATTGGCCCAAGTGGTAAGCAAATTAATAAAATTATTGAAGAGACTGGCGTAAAAATCGATATCGAGCAAGATGGAACTGTCTTTATTTCTCATATGGATGAAGAAATGAACCAAAAGGCGAAGAAAATTATTGAAGATATCGTTCGTGAAGTTGAAGTCGGCCAACTTTATCTAGGTAAAGTGAAAAGAATTGAAAAATTTGGTGCTTTTGTTGAGTTATTTAGTGGAAAAGATGGACTTGTTCATATATCAGCACTTGCTGAAGAACGTGTTGGCAAAGTAGAGGATGTTGTCAAAATTGGCGATGAAATTTTAGTGAAAGTAATAGAAATTGATAAGCAAGGAAGAGTCAACTTATCAAGAAAAGCAGTTTTACGAGAGCAAAAGGAACAAGAACAAAAATCTTAAACTCTTTTCGAAAACTTTGCTGTACTTTTTAAAAAATGGACAGCAAGGTAAGGGTTTATTCGAGCCTTCAAATTATGAAAAGTAGTCAAGATGTCACAAACGCTAGAATTTACGTGTATATCTAGTACGAAAAGCAACATGCTGTGGGTACGCAGCAAAATTTTAGGATTTTTTCCATTATATATAGCTTAGACAGCTCGGCAATGAAGCCGAGTTTTTCTTAAGGCTTTCTTTTAGCAACTTTTTTTACATACATGCAAAACAAAACGAAGTGATATGTAAATGTTAATGTTTTAGAAGAGAAAATGGCATGAAAATCTAATTGTAGTCGTAATTATTTGTTACAATGACAAACAATTTTTATTATCATGTATGTTTAAAGAATTCTATAGAAGAAAGAAGAGTTAAGCTTGTTAACAACACATCATCTGCATTTTGATTAGCATCTTCACTGTTAGTTGTTCTACCTTGTCCTCATTATACATATTTTTTAGTATAAAGGGGGAAAACTAATGAGAAAGTTATCAGTGCAGATTCTTGCTTTTATAACAATATTAATTATTACTATTGGTGCAGTCCAAAATCCATTCACATCTAGCTACGTGAAAGGGTTAAAAAATAGTACGATGACTGTAGCAAAGCAAATGGATTCACTTTACATAGAAATAAAGGAGAAAGCTCCTCAATATAAGATTCCTGCACAAAATGCTGAGGTTCATAAAGTGTGGAAAGCAACACCTGGGTATAATGGTTTACAAGTTGATATAGAGGCTTCTTATGAGAATATGAAAAAAGAGGGTAATTTTGATGAGAAGAAACTTGTATTTCAACAAGTTAAGCCAAACATCCACTTATCGGATTTACCTCCTTCGCCAATATATAGAGGGCATCCAGATAAACCGATGGTTGCTTTCCTAATCAATGTTGCTTGGGGAACAGAGTACATCCCATCAATGTTAGAAATATTAAATAAACATAAAGTAAAAGCTACTTTTTTTCTAGAAGGTCGTTGGGTAAAAGAGAACCCTGACCTTGCAAAAATGATAGTGGACGCTGGTTTTGAGGTTGGAAATCATTCGTACTCACATCCAAATTTAAGATTGATGGGTTCGGATGAAATCCGCGATCAATTAGTTAAGACAAACGACATCATTCAGGCAACGACAAATAAATCCTCAACTTTGTTTGCACCACCTAGTGGAAGCATTCGAGATGAAGTTGTAGAAATTGCATCAGAGCTAAATATGGGGACGATTATGTGGAGTGTTGATACAATTGATTGGCAACGCCCAGAGCCTCATGTAATAGTAGACCGCGTAATAACTAAAGTACATAAAGGTGCAATGATCTTAATGCATCCAACTTCTTCAACGACCCAAGCACTTGAAACATTAATACTTTCAATTAAGCAAAAAAAATTACAAATAGTTGATGTTACTACATTACTAAGTGAAGAACGAATCTTACGATGAAGGTACGTTCGCTTAACGACACCTTATTTTTACAATTTAATAGGTGAGAATCTAGTTAATAATGCAGTAACTAAGGAGGAACGAAGTTGATTAAGAAGTATACATGCCAAAATGGTGCAAGAATTGTGTTAGAAAATATACCTTCCGTTCGTTCAGTTGCAATTGGTATTTGGATTAAAACTGGATCACGTAATGAAAATGAACAGAATAATGGAATTTCACATTTTTTAGAGCATATGTTCTTTAAAGGGACAACTAATCGTTCCGCTAAAGAGATTGCAGAATCATTTGATAGTATCGGTGGACAAGTAAATGCCTTCACGTCTAAAGAATATACTTGTTACTATGCAAAAGTACTTGATGAGCATGCAACATACGCTTTGGATATACTGTCGGACATGTTTTTTAATTCTGTTTTTGATGAGGAAGAGCTACAGAAGGAAAAGAATGTTGTGCTTGAAGAAATTAAAATGTATGAAGACACTCCTGACGACATTGTACATGATTTATTAAGTAAAGCTACCTTTGGTCAGCATTCATTAGGCTATCCAATTTTGGGTACAGAAGAGACACTTGAAACATTTACTGGAGAAGCTTTACGAGATTATATGAAGAATACATATACACCTGAAAATGTCGTGATTTCAGTTGCTGGTAACATTAATGAGAGCTTTATTAAAGATGTTGAGCAACAATTTGGGTCATTTGAATCGGAAGTATCGGTTGATGAATTAACGGCGCCATCTTTCCATACTGATAAATTAGTACGCAAAAAAGAAACAGAACAGGCTCATCTATGTATGGGATTTAATGGGTTACCTGTAGGACATAAGGATATTTATAGCCTTATCGTGTTAAATAATATCTTAGGTGGAAGTATGAGTAGCCGTTTGTTCCAAGAGGTTAGAGAAAAAAGAGGATTAGCATATTCCATATTTTCTTATCATTCCTCTTATCAAGATAATGGTATGGTGACGATATATGGCGGAACTGGAAAACATCAACTTGAAACATTATTTGAAACCGTCCAAGAAACGTTATTAGACTTAAAAAATGATGGCATTAGTACAAAAGAGTTAAAAAATAATAAGGAACAAATGAAAGGAAATTTAACATTAAGTCTTGAAAGTACAAATAGTCGAATGAGTAGAAATGGTAAAAACGAATTGTTGTTAAAACGTCATCGATCATTAGATGAAGTACTATTAGATATTGATTCAGTTAGTGAGGAGAGTGTCAATCGTTTAGCAAGAGAACTTTTTACTGAACAGTTCTCAACAGCTCTCATTAGTCCTGACGGTATATTGCCGGTAGGCAAATAAGCCATCTTCAACATGATCGTCCAAACGATTTTATGCCTATAGAAACTTGTAGGCATTTTTTTTATGGTTATCCCCTACAATGTAGTAGAGAGGAGGATAAAAAATGAGACTAAGTGAATTAAGTGGCAAGGAAATTGTTGATGTCAAAAGAGCTGAAAGATTAGGAGTACTAGGCCAAACTGACTTGGAGATCAATGAGCAAACTGGACAGATAAATGCATTAATTATTCCAACATTAAAATGGTTTGGATTTCGAAAGCAAGGCACTGAAGTGCGTGTTCCTTGGAAGCATATTAAAAAAATTGGATCTGATATGGTGATTATAGACATACCAGAAACTGAAACAAACGAGTGAACTGTTAAAAATTAGATCTTAGAGGTTTGGATCAGGTGGAAATGATACTCCACCTGATTGAGTATCTCTATTTGTGAAATTGTGTGTCTAACAATCTTTTACCCAAGCTATCAATCGGTTTGTCTTTAAAGCATTATGTTATTTTACATAGAAGGTTGATTTAGTACTGAAACAATAATTTGCTGCAACTTCTCTCTTCGTTAAAAAAGATCATCAGCTACATTTTAGAAAGGCTGTGTTCGAAACGTTTGTTGTTTTTTGTTCGAAAAAATAAGTATGTATACAACTAAAGTTTCATGGCAATTTTTCTTCTAAAACCGATACGGTCACATATATTTTCGATTTACGTCTTCAATCGTTTTAAAGGTTCCAAAAAGAGCCTTGTGATAATAACGTAATATCACTATAGAGGCAATAATAAAAGATTAACTGGATTTGGTTAGTCTTTTTTTTTGTAATCATTCACCTAATGAAATCCCATAACATAAAATGTGAAAGGAACGGGAATATATAGGCATTTATCCTACACATTTTGCGCGTAATTTAACATCAAAAGAAGGTGAATTTAATGCTAACAGGCATGAACATCGCTGTTATAGGTGGAGATGCACGTCAACTTGAGGTCATACGGAAGTTAACTGAGTTAGATGCAAAGATATCATTAATAGGGTTTGATCAATTAGACCATGGTTTTACTGGGGCAACTAAAGAGCAAATTGACGAACTTAAATATGCAGATATAAGTGCCATCGTATTACCTATAGCTGGAACGAATAATGAAGGAAAAATAGAAACAATATTTTCAAATGAAAAAGTAGTACTAACAAAAGAAATGTTATTACAAACACCAGAGCATTGTGCAATTTATACGGGTATAAGTAACGAATATTTGGATCAACTTACGACAACATCTAATAGAAAACTCGTGCAAATAATGGAAAGAGATGATGTGGCGATATATAACTCAATACCTACTGTTGAAGGTACGATCATGATGGTCATTCAAAATACAGATTTTACCATTCATAATTCTAAAGTAGCCGTATTAGGGTTTGGTAGGATTGGCATGAGTGTTGCTCGTTCTTTTCATTCATTAGGAGCTATGGTGAAGGTTGGTGCAAGGCGATCAGAACATTTAGCTAGAATTTATGAAATGGGGATAGAGCCTTTTCATTTATCTTTATTAAATAAAGAAGTCAGTGATATTGATGTGTGTATTAATACAATTCCTCACCCTATTGTGACAGCAGGCGTGATTTCTAGAATGCCAGCCCATACATTAATTGTTGATCTGGCGACAAAACCAGGTGGAACTGATTTTCGTTACGCAGAAAAACGTGGTATTAAAGCATTTTTAGCACCTGGCTTACCAGGTATCGTTGCACCAAAAACAGCAGGTCAAATTGTTGCCAATGTACTGTCTCAATTGTTAATTGAAGACTTACAACAAAGAAAGGTGGACGAATGATGTCGTTAGTTGGGAAAAGAATAGGTTTCGGATTAACAGGTTCGCATTGTACTTATGATGCGGTAGTACCACAAATTAAGCAACTAATTAAGTCAGGTGCAGAGGTATTGCCTGTTGTTTCTCACACTGTTCAAACAACCGATACACGGTTTGGAGAAGGTGAAGATTGGGTACGAAAAATTGAAGAGCTAACAGGTCAAGAAGTAATTAATACAATTGTAAAAGCAGAACCTCTTGGACCAAAAATTCCTTTAGATTGTATGGTAATTGCTCCATTAACAGGAAATTCACTAAGCAAATTTGCTAACGCAATGACTGATTCCCCAGTATTAATGGCTGCAAAGGCAACATTAAGAAACCAAAGACCGGTGGTTGTTGGTATTTCAACAAATGATGCGCTTGGCTTGAATGGTGTCAATTTAATGAGGTTAATGGCTACAAAAAATATATACTTTATACCTTTTGGTCAAGACGCACCAGTAAAGAAACCAAACTCTATGGTTGCTAATATGGATAAGCTACAGGATACCGTAATATCAGCATTGGAAGGTCAACAATTACAACCAGTAATAATTGAGCGCTTTCAAGATAGCCAACTTTGAATAAACTTGATAAAATATAATAGAAGCGCAAAATTATGAGGGATTTTATTTAAAAACTGCTCTTCTTTAATGCGTGAATATGATAAAATATTGTTTATTATAAAATAGGGGAACAGATGAACTATTCCTCATTAATGATGAATGATACCGTAGTTGGTTACTTTCGAAAGGGGCAATAAAATGGAGCACGTTAAAGGATATCATGTAGCAGTTTTAGGAGCAACAGGAGCAGTTGGACAACAAATGATCAAAACTTTAGAAGAGCGAAAATTCCCAGTTGCAAAGCTAACCTTGCTTTCTTCAGAGCGTTCAGCAGGAAAAAAAGTGTTGTTTAATGGAAATGAAGTAGAAGTGCAAGTTGCAACACCAGAGAGTTTTCAAGGTGTAGATATAGCTCTTTTTAGTGCAGGTGGTAGTATTTCAAAACGATTTGCACCAGAAGCGGTGAAGCATGGTGCGATTGTTGTTGATAATACAAGCGCGTTCAGAATGGATGAAAATGTACCTCTCATTGTTCCTGAAGTAAATGAAAAAGATCTTAATAATCATCAAGGCATAATTGCTAATCCGAATTGTTCGACCATTCAAATGGTCGTTGCATTAGAACCTATTCAAAAAGCATTTGGACTAACAAAAGTATTAGTTTCAACATATCAGGCAGTATCTGGTGCAGGTGCAGCTGCAATTAAAGAATTAAAAGATCAAACAAAAGCAATTATCGATAATGAAGAATTTACTCCGGCTGTACTACCGGTAAGTGGGGACGATAAGCACTATCAAATAGCATTTAATGCGGTACCGCAAATTGATAAATTCCAAGATAATGGTTTTACGTTTGAAGAGATGAAAATGATCAATGAAACAAAAAAGATTATGCATAGACCAGATTTAGAAGTTGCAGCGACATGCGTTCGTCTTCCTATAGAAACAGGGCATTCTGAATCAGTATATTTTGAGATTAAGGATCAGAATGTTGCAGCGCAAGATGTAATTAATGTACTATCGGATGCACCTGGTGTAGTCGTTCAAGACAATACAGCAGAACAGGTTTATCCAATGCCTGCCCATTGTGTAGGTAAAAACGATGTTTTTGTAGGTAGAATACGTAAAGATTTAGACCGTGATCATGGGTTTCACATGTGGGTAGTATCTGATAATTTACTCAAAGGTGCAGCTTGGAATTCTGTGCAAATTGCAGAAAGTCTAATTAAATTAAATTTAGTGTAAATTCATATAAGCTGAGTTAAATCTTGTATGAAGTTGGAAAACTACAAGAGGTGTAATAATGAAAATCATCGTTCAAAAATTTGGAGGAACTTCTGTAAAAGACGAAAAGGGTCGAAACCTAGCTAGGGAGCATATTGAACATGCAATATCAGAAGGCTATAAAGTTGTTGTGGTTGTTTCTGCTATGGGTAGAAAAGGCGCCCCTTATGCAACAGATACTTTAATTGATTTGTTAGGTTCAGATAAAAGTAAGGTAAGTAAACGCGAACATGATATGTTGCTATCTTGTGGTGAAATAATTTCCAGTGTGGTTTTTTCAAATATGTTAAATTCTTTTGGAATTCAAGCAACTGCAATGTCTGGTGCACAAGCAGGTTTTCGCACGAATGATGACTTCACGAATGCGAAGATTACAGATATGAAATGTGATCGTGTCATTTCGTTACTAGCTGATTATGATGTTATCGTAGTAGCTGGATTTCAAGGAGCTACGAAGTATGGAGATGTAACTACAATTGGTCGTGGTGGAAGTGATACTTCTGCAGCAGCTCTCGGCGCTGCACTTCAAGCAGAATGGATTGATATTTTCACAGATGTAGAGGGTGTCATGACGGCTGACCCACGCGTCGTTTCCTCAGCAAAACCATTAGACATCGTAACATACAATGAGATATGTAATATGGCTTATCAAGGAGCAAAGGTTATACACCCTCGTGCTGTTGAAATTGCTATGCAAGCTAAAGTTCCGATTAGAATTCGTTCAACTTATTCCAATTCACCAGGGACACTTGTTACCACATTGGATAAAAATAATAAAGGTTGCGATGTGAAAGAACGACTTATTACAGGCATTGCTTATGTTTCAAATGTTACACAAATCAAAGTGTTTGCTAAAGAAAATGAGTTTAATCTTCAAACAGAAGTGTTTCAAGCAATGGCTAATGAAAAAATCAGTGTTGACTTTTTTAACATTACACCAAATGGAGTAGTGTACACAATTCCTGATGAATTAACAGATCATGCAATTGAAATCTTAAAACGCAAAGGTTATGATCCAATCATCACAAGACATTGTGCAAAGGTGTCTACTGTCGGTGCTGCAATAAATGGGGTTCCTGGTGTAACAGCGAAAATCGTAACAGCGTTATCAGAACTAGGAATTCAAATTTTACAATCGGCTGATAGCCATACGACCATTTGGGTGTTAGTTAAGCAGGATGATATGGTGAAAGCTGTCAATGCATTGCACGATGCCTTTCAACTTTCAGGAGAAAATCACGAAGTCGGAAGTAATAATCATAAAACATCATGATAGTGTTCATAATTGAGGACAACAAAAGGGGAAGAACAGACTACTTGGATTATTGCATAAGTTTGTTCCAGACTTTTTGAAGTATCCTTTTACAAATATTAGTAAGGAGTGGGAAGATTGATTGATTTCGGGAATGTGGCTACTGCGATGGTTACACCATTCGATAATCGTGGCAATATTGATTTTTCGAAAACTAGCCAACTCGTAAATTACTTAATTGACAATGGTACAGACTCCCTTGTCATTTCAGGTACTACAGGTGAATCAGCAACCTTATCTACTGAAGAAAAAATCGCTTTGTTCCAACATGTGGTTTCAGAAGTAGCTGGTAGGGTTCCAGTCATTGCTGGTACTGGAAGTAATAATACGTATGCATCTATTGAATTAACAAAAAAAGCTGAAGAAACAGGAGTAGATGCGATTCTTCTTGTAGCACCTTATTACAATAAACCAAATCAAGAAGGTTTATACCAACATTTTAAAGCAATTGCCAACAGCACAAAGCTTCCTGTTATGCTTTATAATGTTCCAAGCAGAACAATAACTAATATCTCTCCAGAGACGATTATAAAACTTTCAAAAATTGACAATGTCGTTGCGGTAAAAGACGCCAGTGGTGATCTAAATGCTATGACAGAAATCATCGCAAATACTGACGAAGATTTTCTTTTATATAGTGGAGATGATGGTTTAACTCTTCCTATACTTGCAATAGGGGGCAGTGGAGTCGTCTCTGTTGCATCACATGTTATTGGCAATGAGATGCAGGAAATGATCCATGCATATCGCAATAATATGTTAAGTGAATCAGCATTACTTCACCAAAAACTATTACCTGTTATGACGGGTCTTTTCATGGCACCGAGTCCGGCACCAGTAAAAACAGCACTACAAATACGCGGGCTAGATGTTGGTTCAGTCCGATTACCTTTAGTGCCTTTAGCGGAGCATGAACGGGTGAAATTATCCGAACTACTACAGCAAATTTAAAGAAGGAAAGAGCCATCACAATTGTGATGGTTCTTTTTTTTCGTAATAGTTGTCGTTATTGTTACTATCAATGGACTGGTAATATGAGGTTTATGAGAGCCCAATATTTTAAGAGTATAAATGAAGCAACGAACGCTAGATTACTTGCTAATAATTATGAGGAAGCAGCAATAATCAATGTGAAAAATAGTCTTAATATATGTGCAAATCACCCCGTTAATTAACTTGTATTCAAATTCATGCATCAGTTATAATGGACGTAAGTTATTTAGCGACGGATAAATTGTACATAGGAGGATGTCATATTGAGTGAAAAGATAGATATAAGACTTATTGCGCTTGGAGGGCTAGGTGAAAGCGGCAAAAATATGCACGTATTGGAAATAGATACTGATATTTTTGTCGTTGACGCTGGGCTTAAATATCCAGAGGGAGAAATGTTCGGGGTTGACGCTGTTATTCCTGATATTAGTTATTTAATTAAAAATAAGGAGAGAGTGAAAGGGATATTCTTAACCCACGGTCATGAAGACCATATCGGTGCAATACCGTATGTGTTGAAAGAGCTAAGAGTGCCGATCTATGGTACGAAATTAACATTGGCCTTAGTAGGGCAATTATTAAAACAGCATGGACTGGCGGCTGGTGACTTGTTGAATGAAGTAACAACAACATCAATATTGACAGTTAATCAAGTGAAAGTATCTTTTTTCCGAACAACTCATAGTATTCCAGATTGTGTTGGCATTTGTTTTCATACAGTTGAAGGTGCAATTGTTCATACAGGGGATTTCAAATTTGACCAAACACCTGTTGGAATGGAAACAGCTCATATTGATAAAATGGCATCTATAGGCAAAGAAGGGGTGCTCTTTCTTTTATCTGATAGCTCCAATGCTGACAAACCAGGATATTCTGTATCCGAATCGGTCATTGGCCAAGAAATTTCTGAAGTAATTTATAGTGCTCCTAACCGTGTTGTAGTAGCAACCTTTGCATCAAATATTAATCGAATTCAACAAGTGTTTGATGCAGCCAAAGAGAATAATCGTAAAGTAGCCATTGTGGGAAGGCACATCTATGACATAGTTATGATTTCAATAGACTTAGGCTATTTAAAAGTAAGTGATGATATAATTACGCCTCTAAATCAAATTGAAAAATTACCAGATCATCAAGTATTAATTTTAACATGTGGAACGAAGGGCGAGCCTATGGCTGCTTTATCAAGAATGGCAAATCAATCAAATAAACCAGTACATATTCAACAGAAAGATACGGTTTTAATTGCTTCACCAGTTATCCCTGGAAGTGAACTAATTGTATCAAAAACGATTGATCATCTTCTTCGTATTGGAGCCAATGTCGTTTATAACAGAAACCTAACCGACATTTCTAGTCACGGAAGCCAAGAAGAGCTTAAATTGATGTTAAATATGATGAAGCCTACCTATTTTATTCCAACCCACGGTGAATATCGAATGCAAAGTGCTCATGCGAAATTGGCACTTTCAGTTGGCATGAAATCTGAAAATGTTTTAATTGTAGATAATGGTGATGTAGTTGAATTTAATAATGGTAAAGTCTCGACAGGGGAAAAAGTCCCTGCTGCGAATATCTTAATTGATGGATTAGGCGTGGGTGATGTAGGGCATATTGTGTTACGAGATCGTAAATTACTATCTAAAGATGGTATTTTGATCGTTGTCGTAACACTTGATAAAGTAAAAAAGCAAATTGCATCAGGACCCGAAATCATTACAAGAGGATTTGTTTATGTGAGGGAATCAGAATCACTTATAGAACAGGCTTGCGAAATTGTAAATAAAATTATAGCCCAGAGTATTAAAGGGTATGTTATTGAATGGAATTCAATCAAAATAAGTATTCGGGATGCTTTAAATGAATTTTTGTTCAAACAAACAAAACGACGCCCTATGATTTTGCCGATTATAATGGAAGTGTAGGTGTATTGTTCATCGACTGTGTAATAGAGCTAAATATTATGTACATATTTAGTAAAGAATGAAATTATTTATCTCGTTCATACTAAACGTATCAAGCGTTGAAGGGAGATAAAAATGGCATTCGACCGATATGAAAATGAACAAAACTCAGAAGAAGTTGATAAGGGTAATCAGGGTGAAAAAAAAGATGAAAGTCTAGTTAGTAAAATTCAACAGCTTGGCCAAACGAATATTCCTCAATTATCTCAGGATTCAAAAATACATTGTTTAACAATCATTGGACAAATTGAAGGACATGTTCAACTGCCTCCTCAAAACAAGACAACAAAATATGAACATGTTATCCCACAAATTGTTGCTATTGAACAGAACCCAAACATAGAAGGGCTCCTGGTCATATTGAATACTGTTGGTGGAGATGTAGAAGCGGGATTAGCAATATCAGAAATGCTATCCTCATTATCCAAACCTACTGTATCAATTGTTTTAGGTGGTGGACATTCAATCGGAGTTCCGATTGCGGTTTCTTGTGATTATTCTTTTATAGCGGAAACGGCTACGATGACCATACATCCAGTTAGGTTAACTGGGCTAGTCATTGGAGTTCCTCAAACTTTTGAATATATGGATAAAATGCAAGAACGTGTGCTTAATTTCATTACTAAGCATTCAGCAATCTCCGAGGAGCACCTTAAAGAACTGATGTTTTCAAAAGGAAATTTAACACGTGACATTGGTACAAATGTTATTGGTTCTCACGCAGTTGAGTACGGTATTATTAACGAGGTTGGAGGAGTGGGGAATGCAATAAAAAAATTGTCTGAAATGATTGAAGGCCAACCGAAACAGAATGAAAGTGAGCAGATGCTACAATGATTCTTTACACAATGATGCCAGCAGAAATCATTTTCCAACAGGAGAGTGAAGTATATAATCAACAAAAAATGGTCGTTATTGATGGTGTAAACTTATTGGTCAATGAAACAACAACAAATAATTATCAAATCTCTAGAGTCATAAGTACGGATCCTCAAGATTTTTTACGTTCAGAAGTTGCGCCTGGTAATATACTTTCAAAAGACAGAACGAATGTACTATTTTAATTATGCTATTTATTCCATCAATATGTTATAATTTATATGCATATAATTTAGGCAGCCTAAAATGGGCTGCTTTTTATTCGATTATCATACATACATATGTTTATTTAAGGCTGTTTTCGGATGATTTGTTTACAAGAGGGTCTTATTTTACGAAGATTGGGGTGAGAGTAAATTGGCAAAAAGGAAAAGAAGGAGATCAAAAAAGAAAAACAAATGGCAAGCAGCCCTTACCTTTGAATTGATAGGACTTTTGCTAATTGCCATCACTAGTATTGCCATTGCTAAATTAGGTGTTGTAGGGTCTAGTCTTGTGTTGTTATTCCGTTTTTTTAGCGGTGAATGGTATATGCTCATTCTTATTGGCTTTCTTTGGCTTGCCATATATTTATTATGGAAACGAGAATGGCCATCTTTTTTTAGCAGAAGATTAATCGGCATATATTTAATCCTGCTTTCACTCATGTTATTAAGTCATGTTACATTATTCCAGGCCCTAACCGAACAAGGACCATTTCAAAGCCCAAGCGTTATAAAAAATACTTGGGAGCTATATAATCTGGAAATTAATGGAGAAACTACTCAACCTGATCTTGGTGGAGGAATGATTGGTGCTTTTTTATTTGCCGCTTTTCATTATTTGTTTGATAGTTTAGGTACTAAGTGGCTCGCTCTATTATTTATCTTTATTGGCATTATTTTAATTACAGGTAAAACCCTTCAAGAAACTTTGTTAAAAGTAGCAGTTCCTGTAGTGGATTTCTTCAAAAGGCAATGGATATCATTTATCGAAGATGTAAAGGAATTTTTTAGCAAATCAAATAAAAAGAAGCACAAGGAAGAACGGAAGACTAAGCCGAAAAAAGAAAAGCTAGATACTGATACAGAACAAATAGAAGAGGACTATGTTGTTGAATCAGTTGATGTCACCCCTGTTATTTCAGACTTCACAGACAAGGTTCAAGAACCTATTGAGCAAAAAAATGAAGAACAAATTGAAGAGAAAGCGCAGATACCAAATGTTGAGGAGAATATTAGTATCGATCAGAGTGGTCCATTGACTTTTAAAGAAACGGAAAATATTCATTATGAGCTACCATCTATCGACTTACTGTATGCTCCAAAACAAACTAATCAGCGTAGTGAACATAATAGCGTTTATGCAAACGCAAGAAAACTGGAAAAGACATTCCAAAGTTTTGGTGTAAATGCTAAAGTAACTAAAGTTCATTTAGGACCTGCTGTTACTAAATATGAAGTTTATCCAGATGTAGGTGTTAAAGTAAGTAAAATTGTCAATTTAAACGATGACCTTGCATTAGCACTTGCGGCAAAAGATATTAGGATCGAAGCACCAATCCCTGGAAAATCCGCAGTAGGTATAGAAGTTCCTAACGATGAAGTTGCAACTGTACTACTTCGTGAAGTGTTGGAATCAAAAGAAAAAAATAATGGAGATGACAAATTACTAATTGGTCTAGGACGAGATATATCTGGTGAACCGATACTTGCACAATTAAATAAAATGCCACATTTACTTGTCGCAGGAGCGACAGGGAGTGGTAAAAGTGTATGTATTAACGGAATTATAACGAGCATCTTAATGAGAGCAAAGCCGCACGAAGTAAAAATGATGATGATAGATCCGAAGATGGTAGAGTTAAATATGTATAATGGTATCCCTCATTTATTAGCGCCGGTTGTAACAGACCCTAAGAAAGCATCACAAGCTTTAAAAAAAGTTGTTAATGAAATGGAAAGACGTTATGAGTTATTTTCTCATACAGGGACTCGTAATATTGAAGGTTATAATGATTACATTAAGAGATTTAACGATGAAGGTGAAGAAAACCAGCCTACTTTGCCATTCATCGTCGTTATAGTGGACGAGCTTGCAGATTTAATGATGGTAGCATCGTCTGATGTAGAGGATGCAATTACAAGACTTGCTCAAATGGCTCGTGCAGCTGGTATCCATTTAATTATTGCCACACAACGGCCGTCAGTCGATGTTATCACTGGAATAATTAAGGCAAATATCCCTTCAAGAATAGCATTTAGCGTATCATCACAAACTGATTCTAGAACGATACTCGATATGGGAGGGGCTGAAAAATTATTAGGTAGAGGCGACATGCTATTTCTACCAGTTGGAGCATCAAAACCTACCCGAGTTCAAGGAGCATTTCTTTCAGATGATGAAGTTGAAACCGTGGTAGATTATGTGATATCACAGCAAAAAGCACAATATCAAGAAGAGATGATTCCAGAAGAAGTGAATGAAACACAAGAAGAAGTTAGTGACGAACTTTATGAGGATGCGGTTCAATTAGTGTTAGAAATGCAAACGGCGAGCGTGTCGATGTTACAGCGCCGTTTTCGAATCGGTTATACAAGAGCAGCAAGATTAATAGATGCAATGGAGGACAGGGGAATCGTCGGCCCATATGAAGGTAGTAAACCACGAACAGTATTAGTATCACAGCATAATGAAGATGTAGGATCGTAACAAATCTTATGTTCGACTCTTAGTTAATTTTTCGAAGTGAACCCCACTTACTTTAGGTGGGGTTTTTACAATGAGATGGAGTAGATTCTTCATCTCATTCATGATTTAAAATGAATAATGTTGCTTTTTAAGAAAGTTGTTTGCCCTTTGTTATAACTATTCATAATTAAACCAAACACTCTATACATTTGGAGATGCCTAGTTTGTACTTACCGAATTGTAGCTGGATGGAAATTTAATGAGGTCCATTCTTATTTATGGTGAATATGTGGTATATATTTTTATCACGAAATCGTATGAGTTCGTTTTACAAAATATTGGAGTAACAAGTACAAGCTCTCGCACTCCGTCCCAGGACCGAGTAGCAACCAATCAGCAGACTGTTAAAATTCGTCTTTTTATCTAATATACTTATCTCATTCAGAAAAAAGATGGGAGAAAAAAATGAAAAAGACATTTGCAGTATTTAAAAATAGTAATTATACGAAATTATTTTTTGCAAACTTCACCTCTCAAATGGGTTCTGTAATTGGTTTAACAGCATTTATGTTTTATTTGTTAAACCGTTTCTCCGAACAACCTTCTTACGCTACGATAAATGAGATGATGTATTCACTTCCGACACTAGCAGTATTTTGGATTGTTGGTGTATTGGCTGATAGAATGGATCGACAAAAAATTGCAGTATACAGTGATTGGATTCGAGTAGGGTTATCAATCTGTCTCCTTGGTTCTATTTGGCTCGGATGGATGCCGTTAATTTTTGCAATTTTATTTATACGAAGTGCCGTTTCAAAGTTTTTCATCCCAGCTGAGCAGGCAATTATTCAAGGGATTTTAAAAGAGGATGAATATACAACTGCAGCTGGACTTAATCAGATGGTAAGTAGCTTATTTAATCTATTTGGAGCAGGGGTAGGAGCAATTATCTACTGGACGGTAGGTCTCGAAGGTGCCATTATCGTTGATGCAATTTCATTTGTAATAAGTGCCTTGCTGTTACACGCATGTGACATACCTAAAGATGTAAGGTATCCTAATGGCAAACATTCAGTAAAAGATATCCGGCTTAAATCAGTATTTCACGATTTTAAAACAGGTATGAGTTACATAACCCAAAATCGGTTATTATTATCATTAATCATAGGTTTTATCGTGTTTGGTGTCGTAAATGGAGGGTTTTCAGTTATTCCTATATTTATCTTAAAATATAAATTAGCACCTGAAACCTACGAGCAAATGTCAGTTGTTATAGGAATTGTGTTCGGTATAGGAGTATTAATTGGGAGTATTATTGCTTCCATCATGGCTCAAAAAGTAAAGCTGTACCAATTAATTATTTTTGGCTTACTTGCTTGTGGCTCGCTTATAATTTTCACAGCATACACAAATACATTATTCATGTTTTTCATATTAACATTTGTAGTCGCAGTCAGTTTACCATTTGTTAACGTCGCAATAGGTGGCTGGCTTCCAAAGATAGTCGATCCGAAGATGATGGGCCGTGTGCAAGGGTGGATTGACCCTTTAATGATGTTTTCTCAATCAATTACTCTTGGAGTGATTGCAGTTACATATCCTACGATTACTACAATTGAAGGGTTGTTTTGGTTAGTCGGTAGCTCTTTATTTATAATAGGCATATTTTATGCTTTCGTATTACCTAAATTTGATAAACAATATTCAACTACATCTGCAAAAGAAGGAGCAAAAGAACCAAGTTTAATGTAATATTAGAAATAGTTCCCTTCACAATATTAGTGAAGGGATTTGTTATGTACTTCGACAGTACATGACCGATGGTTAGATTTTTCATTGATAGTGAATTAAAAATTTTGATTCAATAAATTACAAAGGTCATGTTTGTCCGAATGTAAAGAGTCTTAAGCAAAGGTGATAATAATAGAACATCTTGTGTCCTGAATGATATGTAGTTTGTTTTACAAAGGCTGTTTCCAATTGATTGTTGTTTTTCGTGATAAAAGTACAAAATAAATTTCGTAGCAGTTTTTATTCTGGGAAATTGAGTAAAAACATAACTTTATTTTCTGGTTTGGAAACTTTTGTAACAAAGTTTACGCAAAGAGCCTTCCAAAAAAAAGAAGTTTTGTTACAGGTTAAGTTCTTTTTTAATAAAACTGTAATGTACTATTTATTTCGTACAAAAAAAGTGATATATTATAAACGACTGAAATGGGCGTCTAACATCAGATGTCTGATCTCTTGAAGTAAAATATTGGAGGAGCAAGTATGTCAATCAAGTCAGACAATAGACAGTTATATTTACAGGTAATTGATAAAATAAAAGAAGATATTGAAAACGGTTTATACAAAGAAAAAGAAAAATTACCTTCTGAGTTTGAATTGTCAAAACTACTTGGAGTGAGTAGAGCGACTCTACGCGAAGCTCTACGGGTACTTGAAGAAGAAAATGTTGTCACTAGGAGACACGGAGTAGGGACATTTGTAAACTCCAAACCACTGTTTACGTCTGGAATTGAACAACTAAATAGTGTAACAAACATGATCCTTCAAGGTGGAATGAAGCCTGGAACCATTTTTCTTTCTTCAACGAAACAAGGACCGACTGAAGATGATCAAAAAAGGTTTCATTGCGATGAAAATGAAGAAATTTTATTAGTGGAACGTGTGAGAACGGCGAATGGCGAGCCTGTCGTATATTGTATTGATAAAATCTTGACCAATATATTGCCAGACAATTATTCTCATGATGAAGAATCAATGTTTGAAGTATTAAACCTTGAAGCTGGTGTAGAAATATCTTATGCCGTTGCTAATATTAAGCCATTGGGGTATCACGAAAAAATATCACCAATCTTACAATGCGATCCTGAAACCGCTTTACTAGTGCTAAAGCAATTACATTTTGATACAAATGATAGACCAATTTTATATTCATTAAACTATTTTAAAGCGGATAAGTTCAGCTTTCACGTATTGCGTAAGCGTTTATAACATGCTTAGTTGGGGGACAATCGACTATAATTCATAGATGTCGTTTTCCTCTTTTCATAAGGCTTTTTCGTAAACGTTGCTGCTATTAAAGCTCAATTTTAAAATTGATAGTATGCAATTGACATCATGTTGAAATAAGATGAGGTGTCACGAACGCATCTTCCTTAGTAAGAAAATCAATGCGAAAATAGCCTATCATAATTATTCACACCATAAAAGGTCATTTTAAGGAGGTGGATCATTACAAACTACAATTAAGCTTGATGTTCATGCATTAAATTACATTTAGGGGGCAGTAAACGATGAAGAAAAGAAAATTTGGTTTAGCTATGTCATTGGTGTTGGCTACAGGTACACTTTTAAGTGCTTGTGGTAGTGCTGATGAAGACAAAGGTGGACAAGCTGATAAAGGTGAAGCACCAGCAGAAGCTGTAGATTTCAAAGTAGGTATGGTAACAGATACTGGCGGTGTTGATGACAAATCATTTAACCAATCTGCTTGGGAAGGGTTGAAGGACTTCGGTAGTGAATATAACCTAGCTGAAGGTGAAGGTTTTAAATACTTGCAATCAGGTAGTGATGCAGAATATGAACCTAACTTAACTACATTTGCTGACGCTGGTTATGATTTAACATTTGGAGTTGGATTCCTATTAGAAAAGCCAATCACTAAGATTGCTGAGCAAAACCCAGATTCACAATTTGCGCTAATTGACAGCTTACTATATGATGCAGACTTTAATGCATTTTATTTGGATAATGTAGCAAATATTACGTTTAAAGAGCATCAAGGATCATTCTTGGTTGGACTTGTAGCTGCTAAACATACGAAAACTAATAAAGTTGGTTTTATCGGTGGGGTAGAATCAGGGTTAATTAAAAAGTTTGAAAGTGGATTTAAAGCAGGGGTAAAAGCTGTAGATCCAAATATGGAAGTAGTTGTACAATATGCTGGTGATTTCAACGATGCAGCAAAAGGTTCTTCAATTGCAACAACGATGTATGAGCAAGGCGCAGATGTAATTTACCATGCTGCTGGTGGTACAGGTAACGGTGTATTTACTGAAGCGAAAAACCGTAAGAAAAACGGCGAAGATGTTTGGGTAATCGGTGTTGACCGTGACCAGCACGAAGAAGGTATGCCTGAAAATGTAACGTTAACTTCAATGGTTAAACGTGTAGACGTAGCTGTATTTGAAGTTTCTAAGCGTGCGATGGAAGGTGACTTCCCAGGTGGAGAAGAAGTTGTATTCGGTCTTGAAGAAGACGGTGTACGTATCGCTCCGACAACAGATAATGTTAGTGAAGAAGCATTGGGTTTAGTTAAAGAGTATGAAGAGAAAATTCTTAATGGTGAATTAATCGTTCCAGCTACTGATGATGAATATGAGGAATATCTAAATACGCTTGAATAATGTTAAGAAAATAACATGAGAAACAAAGCAAAGGCTAGTGTTTACTAGCCTTTGTTAACTAACGAGAGCTTAACTTATTATGTGGTTTGTAGTAAGCAGTATAAATTACATTTAACTCCAAAGCGCCTTTAGGACATAGTTTAAGCGCTTGTAGGAGAAAAAATAGCATAATAACTACCATAGAATTAACATCAATATAAAGAAGCTTAGCTATAGTGAAAGCACTATGCTTTCTAACTATCCATGGGTCAGGAGTGATAATCGTGGAATACGTGATTGAAATGTTAAATATAAGAAAAGAGTTTCCTGGAATCGTTGCCAATGACAATATTACACTACAAGTAAAAAAAGGTGAGATCCATGCTTTATTAGGTGAAAATGGTGCCGGGAAATCAACATTAATGAATGTGTTGTTTGGCTTGTACCAGCCTGAAAAAGGGGATATCAAAGTAAAGGGAGAAAAAGTTAAAATTACTGACCCTAATGTAGCCAACCGTCTAGGAATTGGAATGGTACATCAGCATTTTATGCTAGTACAAAATTTTTCAGTAACAGAGAATATTATTTTAGGTAGCGAACCGACAAAGGGTGGAAAAATTAATATTCAAGATGCCGCTAAGTCTATAAGTGAGATTTCTGAAAAATATGGCTTAGCCGTTGATCCACATGCAAAAATAGAAGATATATCTGTAGGAATGCAGCAACGGGTTGAAATTTTAAAAACTCTATATCGTGGAGCGGAAATTTTAATCTTTGATGAGCCAACTGCTGCACTAACTCCACAAGAAATTAGTGAACTTATTCAAATTATGAAAACGCTTATTAAAGAAGGAAAATCAATTATTCTTATTACTCATAAATTGAAAGAAATCATGGAAGTTAGCGATCGATGTACGGTTATTCGTAAAGGAAAAGGGATTGGAACAGTGAATGTTGCTGAAACTAATCCGGATGAACTAGCAGCATTGATGGTCGGTCGTGAAGTGCATTTCAAAGTTGATAAAGAGGAAGCTAAACCTACAAATGAGGTTTTAACAATAGATGATTTAGTTGTGCATGATGCCAGGAATTTACCGAGTGTAAATGGACTTAACCTTGCAGTGAAAGCTGGAGAAATTCTTGGAATTGCAGGGGTCGATGGTAATGGTCAAACAGAATTAATTGAAGCAATTACTGGCTTACGTAAAGTCAAAGCTGGTTCTATTAAACTCAATAATAAAGAGATTAGTACGATGCCAACTCGAAAAATAACTGAATCTGGCGTTGGTCATATCCCTCAAGATCGACATAAGCATGGGTTAGTATTAGATTTTTCTGTTGGGGAAAATATAGTCTTACAAACGTATTATCAACAACCGTACGCAAAATCCGGTGTGTTAAATTATAAAAATATATACCAAAAGTCTTCAGAACTTATTGAAGAATATGATGTAAGAACACCAAGTGAATATACGCCAGCGAGAGCTCTATCAGGTGGGAATCAGCAAAAAGCAATCATTGCACGTGAAGTTGATCGAAGTCCAGATTTACTAATTGCGGCTCAGCCTACTCGTGGCCTTGATGTTGGAGCCATTGAATTCATACATTCGAAACTCATTGAGGAACGTGATAAAGGGAAAGCAGTACTACTCGTTTCATTGGAACTTGATGAAGTCATGAATGTAAGTGATCGCATTGCTGTCATTTATGAAGGGGAAATTGTCGGCATCGTTGATCCTAAGGAAACAAATGAACAAGAGCTAGGCCTGTTAATGGCTGGGGGTAAGCTTGAAAAAGAAGGTGTTTCGTGATGCAAAAACTATTAAAAAATGAAAAGCTAATAAATATATTAATCCCTGTGCTAGCAGCCTCTCTCGGCTTGTTAGCTGGCGCAATCATTATGTTGTTTACTGGCTATAACCCTATTGAAGGATATAGTGCATTGTTTGAGGGGATGTTTGGGAGACCAAAAGCAATTGGTGAAGTAGTTCGTGCGATGACTCCGCTAATTTTAGCTGGACTAGCTGTTGCCTTTGCATTTAAGACTGGATTATTCAACATCGGTGTTGAAGGTCAGCTTTTAGTAGGTTGGCTTGCAGCTGTTTGGGTCGGTTCAGCTTTTACTTTGCCATCAGTTATACATGTGCCATTAGCTATTTTGGCTGCAGCGGTTGCAGGAGGTTTTTGGGGACTCATTCCAGGTTTTTTAAAGGCGCGGTTTAAAGTACATGAAGTAATCGTAACAATTATGATGAACTACGTTGCTTTGCATACGACTGCTGCTCTAATTAAGAATTATTTATATGCTGGTAATGAAAGATCTCAACCAATTAATGAAAGTGCGTCACTAACATCATCATTTTTAGCATCAATTACAGAAAATTCAAGACTTCATTACGGAATTATTGTTGCTTTATTAGCAGCATTTATTATGTGGTTTATCCTTGAAAAAACTTCTAAAGGCTATGAATTGAGAGCCGTAGGGCTTAACCAGCATGCATCGCAATATGCAGGTATGAATGTTTCTCGTAATATTATTATGTCAATGACAATTTCTGGTGCTTTCGCTGGTGTCGCAGGTGCGATGGAAGGGTTAGGTACTTTCCAAAGTATGACAGTTATGTCTGCGTTTACGGGTACAGGGTTTGATGGAATCGCTGTTGCGTTGCTAGGGGCAAACCATGCCATTGGTGTTATTTTTGCTGCAGCATTGTTTGGTGGGCTAAAAACAGCCGCTCCACAAATGAACTTTAATGCAAATGTACCTTCGGAGCTTGTTCAAATTGTCATAGCTCTAATTATCTTTTTCGTGGCATCGAGTTACTTAATCCGTTGGGTTATTACACGCTTAAGCAAGGAGGGGAAATAAATGAGTGTATTAGATGTGTTAGGAATTATTATTCCTGTTGCGTTATTATGGGCAGCTCCCCTCATTTTCACAGCATTAGGCGGCGTATTTAGTGAACGTTCAGGTGTAGTTAATATTGGTTTAGAAGGTTTAATGATATTTGGTGCATTTACCGGTATCGTGACAACTTTATCACTCCAAGATTCAGTCGGGGCAGCAGCTCCTTGGATAGGTGTACTTGTTGCTGCAGTAGCCTCTGGACTTTTCTCGCTACTCCATGCTGTTGCGAGTATTACTCTGAAAGCTGATCAAGTTGTTAGTGGTGTTGCGATTAACTTTTTAGCTTTAGGTTTATCAGTGTTTTTAATTAAAAATATTTATGGTAAAGGTCAAACTGATTCAATAGCAGTACGTTTAGATAAGATTGATGTACCATTTTTATCAGATATTCCAATTATCGGCGATATCTTTTTCTCAAGTGTGCCATGGACATCATATATTGCTATCGTGCTAGCATTCGTCGTTTGGTTTATTGTCTATAAAACTCCATTCGGTTTAAGGTTACGTTCTGTAGGTGAGCATCCTATGGCTGCTGATACGATGGGGGTAAATGTTACAAGGATGCGATATGTCGGTGTTATGATTTCTGGCGTATTAGCAGGGGTTGGTGGTGCAGTGTATGCTGCAACAATTCAAGGGAATTTTGCCGCTGGCACGATTTCTGGTCAAGGCTTTTTAGCACTAGCAGCTATGATTTTTGGTAAATGGCATCCCATCGGAGCGATGGGTGCAGCATTGTTTTTTGGCTTAGCGCAATCTTTAAGTGTAATTGGGGCTACTATTCCAGTACTACAAGATATTCCTCCAGTATACTTGTTAATAGCACCATATGTATTAACAATATTAGCTTTAACAGGGTTTGTAGGTCGTGCAGAAGCACCAAAAGCACTTGGTACACCATACGAAAAAGGCAAACGATAATAGCATTGACTTAACTGAAACTCCCCTTAGTGGGAGTTTTTTGTTTAGGCTCTTGTAGTATTGGTGATGCTCTTATTAAGAAATGACGAGAACTATCGAGATAGCTAAAATATAAGCTCTTTCCGTATTTTCATTTAGTATCATTTCTACAAGGTTTAGATATGTGTTGTTGAAATTACAATTTATACAATAAATATGTTATCAAGTAACTATTTCGCGATGACTGTTGTTTTTCGTATCACAAAATAAACACTCACACAACTAGAGTTCGTGCTACCTTTTCTTCTGGTCATGTTGACTATCATCTTAAGTCGCTTCTTATAGTACCAACTTGGTGATCATAGTAATAAAGTTTACGAAAAGAGCTTTTCAAATTGTCAAATAGGTATTTACTTGAAAAATCTTCTTGTACAAAGGTATATTTAATTTAGGTTAATTCCATTGTTTTAGAAGAAAATAAAAACAGTATGTGTTGAAGATCAATCTTTGTTTATATTGATTTACCGTTTTCCAAGTTTACTTGAACGATGCCACGTTAATATTTATATAAACATGAGATTCATCTAATTGAATGGAATAGAAGGAGGTTTAATTATGTCATTATTCATAGAGCAAGAGCGCAAGATCAATGGATTAAGGTTACACACAATTGAAACGGAAAAATTTAAAACAAATACGATCTTAATGAAATGGAATGCACCACTACAAAAACAAGACGCAACGTTAAGGGCACTGTTACCTCATGTATTGCAAAGTGGCACGCGGTCCTTACCTTCTGTTAAACAGTTAAGATCACACTTAGATGATTTATATGGAGCAACCTTTGATGTGGATTTAGCAAAAAAAGGTGAACAACATGTCATCTCATTTAAAATGGAAGTTGCGAATGAAAAGTTTTTATCAGATCAAACACCTTTGCTACAAAAAGCTATGCAATTATTTTCTGAAGTCATTTTTGCACCATATCTCGAAGGTAATCATTTCTCAGACCAAATAATAGAAAAAGAAAAAAGAGCCCTAAAACAGCGAATACAAGCGGTTTATGATGACAAAATGCGCTACGCTAATTATCGTTTAGTACAAGAAATGTGTAAAGATGAGCCATACAGTTTGCATGTTAATGGTGAATTAGATGAAGTAGATAACATTACTTCAGCAAGTCTTTATCAATATTATGAGCGAGTGCTGTCAGAAGATGAGATTGACTTGTACGTCATAGGAAGTGTTAATAGTTCTCAAATTGAGCAATATGTTTCTAACTTTTTTTCATTTTCCGAACGAAATGCTAGGCAGTCACCAAAGAAAAATACCTTTACCGTAGAGAAGGTTAACGAAATTATCGAAAAGCAGGATGTGCGCCAAGGAAAGTTAAATATAGGATATCGAACAAAAGCGACCTATGCTGATAAGGAGTATTTTGCTTTACAAGTATTCAATGGAATATTCGGAGGTTTTTCGCATTCGAAATTATTTATAAACGTAAGGGAAAAGGCAAGCTTAGCATATTACGCTGCTTCAAGACTTGAAAGCCACAAAGGGTTGTTAATGGTTATGTCAGGTATAGATGTTCAAAATTATGACCAAGCCGTAAATATCATTAAAGAGCAAATGTCAGCGATGAAACAAGGTGACTTTACTGATCAAGAGCTAGCACAAACAAAGGCTGTTATAAAAAATCAAGTACTTGAAACAATCGATCATTCACGAGGGTTAGTTGAAGTGCTATATCATAATGTTGCTTCAAATATTAATCGTTCCATTGATGAATGGCTCGATGGAATTGACGGTGTGACGAAGGAAGAAATTATTGCTGTTGCGCAAGATGTACAATTAGATACGATTTATTTTTTAACAGGGATGGAGGCGAGCCAGGCATGAAGAAGATAAATTTTGAACAGCTAGAGGAGTCATTGTATTATGAAAAAATGAGCAATGGTCTTGACGTCTACATTTTGCCGAAACCGGGTTTTAACAAAACTTATGCTACGTTTACGACGAAATATGGCTCAATTGACAATCGTTTTACGCCTTTAAATAGTAACGATATGGTCACTGTACCTGATGGCATAGCTCATTTTTTAGAACATAAGTTGTTCGAAAAAGAAGATGGTGATGTATTCCAGGATTTTAGTAAGCAAGGGGCTTCAGCAAATGCATTTACGTCTTTTACACGAACAGCATACCTTTTTTCTAGTACTGATAATGTAAAACTAAATCTTGAAACATTAATAAATTTTGTTCAGGCGCCGTATTTTTCTGATCAATCTGTAGACAAAGAAAAAGGCATCATCGGTCAAGAAATAACAATGTATGATGATAATCCTGATTGGCGTTTATATTTTGGCTTAATCCAAAATATGTTTCAACAGCACCCTGTAAAAATAGACATCGCTGGGACAATTGAATCAATTTCTCATATTACGAAAGAGTTGCTGTATGAATGTTACGAAACATTTTATCATCCGAGTAATATGCTGTTATTTGTTGTTGGTCCAATTGATGCCGAACAAATTATGGATTTGATTCGAGAAAATCAATCGAGTAAAAACTATGAAAATCAACCTGACATTGCACGCTTCGAATACAATGAACCGTTGGAAGTTGCACAAAAAGAACAAGTGCTAAAAATGAATGTTCAATCTTCAAAATGTATGGTAGGTGTGAAATCACCCAAAATAGGACGATCTGCTCAAGAGTTGTTAAAGCATGAGCTAACGATAAATGTCATGCTAGACTTATTATTCGGTAAAAGCTCAACACATTATGAAAACCTCTATCAAGAAGGGCTAATAGATGACACATTTGCTTATGATTATACTGAGGAGTCAAGTTTTGGATTTGCAATGGTTGGTGGAGACACGAATGATCCAGATGAGCTAACGAAGCGTTTGCGTGAAATCATGCTTGATTTAAAAGAGCAAGAAATAACAGAGGAACAATTAACAAGAGTCAAAAAGAAAAAGATCGGAGCATTTTTAAGGGCAATAAATTCTCCTGAATATATTGCAAACCAATTTACTCGTTATGCATTTAATGACATGGACCTCTTTGATGTAGTGCCTGTACTTGAATCGTTAACGATTGAGGATTTAACCAATGCAGCTGCAGAATTATTCAACGAACCACAAATGACAGTATGTAAAGTTGTTCCTAAACAATAAAAAGTTATGTGAACAAAAATAGCTAGTAGCCCCAATAAATAGTTAAGTTTGGACAATAGCTTATCTAAGCTCAACAAATTCGTTACTTCCAAGTTAACGAGCACATATCGAGACTCATGCACATAAAATGAATGATTTGATTTGCTGATTTTCGTACTAAAGACAAATAAATCCGGTATATATCGTATTGGTGGCATCCAGTCATCTTCAACAAAGATGACAGTTTGATAAACCCTCATCTAGCTATGCTAATGAACAAAGTATGCGAAAAGGGTCTGTGATTAAAGGGAGTGGAGAGTTGAAATATGCGTTAATCACTGGTGCGAGTGGTGGCATCGGTATGGAAATAGCTAAGAAATTAGCAGAGGAAGGTTATTCGTTATATGTACATTATCATCAACGAAAACAAGAAATTGACAAGTTGATTAATGGAATAGAACAGCTAGGCGTACATGCTATTGGCATTCAAGCGGATTTGTCATTACCAACTGGTCCAAATCAGCTACTTGAACAAATAAAACATGATATAGAAATCGTCATACATAATAGTGGAAATAGTTATTTTGGACTCATCACTGATATGGATGAACGAGATATTTCGGCAATGGTCCAACTGCATGTTACTAGCCCATTTACTATTACGAAAGCGTTATTACCAACTATGATTTCAAACAAAAGAGGTAATATTGTTTTTATTACATCTATATGGGGAATAACAGGGGCTTCGTGTGAAGTACTCTATTCTATGGTTAAAGGTGGACAAAACACATTTGTGAAAGCATTGGCAAAAGAAGTTGCTCCAAGTGGAATTAGAGTGAATGGGATTGCACCTGGCGCAATTAATACTGCCATGCTAGATTTTTTTTCGAATGAAGAAATTGAAGGTATAGAGGAAGAGATACCTTTAGGACGGGTTGGAACTCCACAGGAAATTGCGGATACCGCATTATTTCTAATTTCAAAGAAAGCTTCGTATATCACTGGTCAAATTTTGTCTGTTAATGGTGGGTGGCATTGTTAATGTCATTGCTACACATATAGTAATCTATATGTGTAGTTTTTTTTGTACAGCTTTTTTCAGAGCTGCTTTATTGGCTAATAAGTTGCTACAAAGCTATGGAGAAGAGTCCTTGAATAAAGTTCACTTAAATGTCATAGCGAGTTTGTATAAATTTTTGCCATTGAAACAAACTATAC
Organism: Cytobacillus sp. Hm23; assembly: GCF_051842895.1. Lineage (NCBI taxonomy): Bacteria > Bacillati > Bacillota > Bacilli > Caryophanales > Bacillaceae > Cytobacillus > Cytobacillus sp. Hm23. The sequence goes on along the minus strand of NZ_JBPXRQ010000007.1, from coordinate 57,180 downwards.
ATGACTACACATGAAGGAGGCTTTTGTATGTCTGTGCTAGATAATTTTGAACAATGGAAGGACTTTTTAGCAGATCGACTTCATCAAGCACAAGAAAGTGGCATGAATCAAAACACGGTATCGGATATTGCTTATCAAATTGGCGATTATTTATCCAACCAAGTAGAACCGAAAAATGCTCAAGAAAAAGTACTAGCTGATTTATGGCATGTAGCATCGAATGAGGAACAGCATGCGATTGCGAATATGATGGTCAAGCTAGTTGAAAATGATGGGAGTAATCATTAAAGAGGGGGAACTCCTCTCTTTTTTGATTTGATTGTATCATTGGAAGGGGTAAAACCGCTTCTTATTCTAGATGATAGCTCTTGATTTTGTAGAAGAGGTTGACAATGATATACATTTCACTAATGAGTAACCTGCTACATATTATCCTCAACAAAATTGTAAACAGGATCATATCTTTAATAAATGGCTGTTTTATCAGAGAATGTTGTTTGTTGTAGAAATAAACATTCCCCAATTAACATGCGTGGCATTATCCGTTCTGTAAAATGATGGAAAACGTATAAAACAACTTCTTGCGCTTCTTATATGATATCAACCGTAACAAAGTTTCTAAAAGAGCCTGAAAGATACAATAATTAGTATAAAAAGTAATTTATTATCATTGGGTAAAGAATGCCCCTTTTATATTACATATAAATCATTTATTATAGTCTTATAGACTTATGTGTGATACGTAACTTAATATTTTTTTATAGTGCTGCATAGGGGGATTTGCATGCAAAAAAAAGAATGGTATTTAGAATACGAAATTCATAAAAATAGACCTGGCTTACTCGGGGATGTGTCCTCTTTATTAGGGATGTTATCTATTAACATCGTTACAATCAATGGTGTTAAGGACCATCGACGTGGCTTATTATTGAGATGTGATCGGAATGAACAAATAGAACGTCTTGCATCAATTTTACAAACTATGGATAATATAACAGTGACAAAAATACGTGAACCGAAGCTACGAGATCGTTTAGCTGTTAGACATGGACGTTATATTCAAAGGGATGAGGACGATAAAAAAACATTTCGATTTGTCAGAGATGAGCTCGGCGTATTAGTTGATTTTATGGCAGAATTATATAAACAAGAAGGTCATAAATTAATCGGTATACGTGGTATGCCAAGAGTTGGTAAAACTGAATCAGTCGTAGCTGCGAGCGTATGTGCAAATAAGCGATGGTTATTTGTATCTTCAACATTGCTTAAGCAAACGGTCAGAAGTCAGCTAATTGAGGACGAATATAACGAAAATAATCTATTTATTATTGACGGTATTGTGTCAACGAAAAGAGCTTCAGAACGCCATTGGCAGCTAGTTCGGGAGATTATGAGGCTTCCAGCTGTCAAGGTAGTTGAGCATCCGGATATATTTGTTCGAAATACTGAATATACGATGGACGATTTCGATTATATTATTGAACTACGGAATAATCCTGAAGAGGAAATAACGTACGATATCGTTGAACAACCACAAATGTTACAAGAATCTAGCTTATCTACATTTGATTTTTAGCAAATTGGAAGGTGTTTTCATTGACAGAACTAGGTAAAAGATTAAAAGAAGCAAGAGAAGAAAAAAATATTAGCATAGACGATTTACAAAAGTTAACGAAGATACAAAAACGTTATCTAATCGGAATTGAAGACGGTAATTATGATCGAATGCCTGGACAATTTTACGTGCGTGCCTTTATCAAATCGTATTGTGAAGCAGTTGAGTTAGATGCTGATCTTATTTTTGAACAATATGAAAATGAACTCCCTAGCTCATCTAATTCAGATTTACCTGGTCAGCTGTCGAGAGTACAGAGTCGTAAACAGATTTCACCAACAACAACTTCAAAAGTGGCAGATATGCTACCAAAAGTATTAACAGGAGTATTTGTTTTCGGCCTTCTTATAGGGATCTACTTCATCGCGCTGAATTTTTTAGGTAATACAGATGGTACTCCAGCGCAGGAAAGTGGAGAAGATCGTGAAATTGTCCTTGAAGATAATTCAGAAGAAAATGATCCAGTTGAAGAGGTGGGCAGCGAGCCTGCAGCAGAAGACGCTGATCAAGAAACTGATGTACAGGATGAAGAAGTGGACGAGCCTGAGCAAGCTGTAGAACAGGTGCTAGAATTAGTAAGTGTGCAAGGCGCTAATTCTTCCATGAAGTTATCTAATACAGAAGAATTTAATTTAGAGATAAAATCAACTGGAAATACTTGGATTACTCTTAGAAATGACCAAGGTGAACAGTTTTATTATGACTTCTTAAATGAGGATGACCAACCATTGTCCTTCGATATGAGCAAAGAAAATAAGATATCACTAAAGTCAGGCTATACACCAGTAACAGAAATATATATAAATGGAGAACTGGTAGAGTTTCCAAATGAGGGAGGAACAACCCAAACTATGGAAATCCTCTTCAATAATTAATAAAGTCATCATTTTGATGGCTTTTTTGACTTATTCTGATATATTATTGTACATGTAAGTTTTGAAGGAGGAAGAATTTGTGAATATACCAAATAAGATTACCGTTTCACGTATTTTGTTAATTCCAGTGTTTTTGGTGATTATGCTTGCACCGCTATCCTGGGGACAATTACAAATAGGCGGAGGAGAGATACCTGTTACTCATTTCATTGGTGCTATCATTTTTATTATTGCATCCACGACTGATTGGATTGACGGATATTATGCAAGGAAATATAATCTCGTCACCAACTTAGGAAAATTTTTAGACCCTCTAGCTGATAAGCTATTAGTGTCAGCGGCGCTTATAACACTCGTTCAGTTTGAATTGGCACCTGCATGGATGGTCATAGTCATTATAAGTAGAGAATTTGCCGTAACAGGTTTACGACTTGTTCTAGCAGGTGGTGGTGAAGTTGTTGCTGCAAACATGCTTGGCAAGATTAAAACATGGACGCAAATTGTAGCCGTTTCTGCATTGCTATTACATAATATTCCTTTTGAAGCATGGTCGATTCCATTTGCTGATATAGCACTATGGATTGCGGTATTTTTCACAATTTGGTCTGGGTGGGACTATTTTGCGAAAAATAAACATGTATTTGCTAACTCAAAGTAAACCAGAATATTGAGATGATGCACCGAAGTAGTAAATTTTATGAGGATGAGACGGGTTTTCTTCTCATCCTCATAAAGTTAAAGGAACATAATGTAGCAGTCTTCAACCTGCTATAACACATACTATTTTTACGGGGGGGGGGATGACATGAACGCTGAGATTATAGCAGTTGGATCAGAGTTATTATTAGGACAAATTGCGAATACAAATGCACAATTCCTATCGAAACAATTAGCAGAGCTAGGAATTAATGTTTATTTTCATACTGTAGTTGGTGATAATCAAGATCGGTTAAAAAGGGTCGTTGAAACAGCAAAACAGCGATCAAAATTGATTATCTTCACTGGAGGGTTAGGCCCAACAAAAGACGATCTAACTAAGGAAACGATGGCATCTATGCTAAAGCAACAGCTAGTCACACATGAACAATCACTTAAAAGAATTGAATCGTACTATGAAAAAGTAAATCGTAAAATGACAGACAATAACAAAAAACAGGCTGTTATTCTAGAAGATGCAACGGTATTGCTTAATGACCATGGGATGGCACCAGGAATGGCTATAACGAAGGATCAAGTTACATATATGCTATTGCCAGGCCCTCCAAAGGAAATGCAACCAATGTTTTTGAAATACGGGACAGAATATCTCAATAACCTCTTAGGTGTTCGTGAGAGAATCATATCTCGCGTATTAAGATTCTTTGGAATTGGTGAGTCAAAGTTGGAAACTGAGATTGAAGATTTGATTGATAAGCAAGAGAATCCAACGATTGCTCCGTTAGCATCTGACTTTGAAGTAAAACTTCGATTGACAGCTAAACATTCCTCAGTAGACATAGCTAATGAGCTTCTTAATGATACAGAGCAAGAAATACTAAGTCGTGTTGGTCAATATTTTTATGGTTATGAAAACACCTCACTATTAGAACATGCGGTAGCTGTTTTACAAGAAAAAAAAATGACGATAGCGAGCGCTGAAAGTTTAACTGGAGGCATGTTTATGAGTGAGTTAATAGCTGTTCCTGGTTCTTCATCTGTAGCTAAAGGTGGAATTGTAGCTTATACGAATGATATGAAGGAAACATTACTCAATGTTAACCGAGCGACACTTGTACAGGAAGGCGCCGTCAGTAAAAAGTGTGCACAACAAATGGCTGAGCATGTGAGGAAATCATGTAACTCTGACTGTGGAATTAGCTTTACTGGAGTTGCTGGGCCACAAAGCATGGAAGGTAAAGATGTAGGAACGGTCTTTATTGGGCTTTCGATTAATGATCAACCTACAGAAGTCTATTCATTGAAATTGGCTGGTTCTAGACAAATGATTAGAGAAAGAGCTATTAAATATGGATACTATTATTTACTCAAACAATTGAAAATATAATAAGCCATGGGCTGCCAACTTTTGTAGTTTCTTTGAATTACACGAATATAATTAGTACGATGGGCATCCTTTCTAAGAGATGACTGTTTAGTAAAACGATATCTATGTATGCTAGTTAAGGAACCATAGCAGCAAAGCATACGAAAAGAGCCTAAGTTTTAGACCCCTAATCTACTTTACCCAACAATGTTCTAGTTTGCCTGATTGAATTCATTTTTGAATAAAAACGAATAGATGTTCGTTTTTTGCTTGGCAAATGTCCAAAAACAAGGTATAGTATAAGTAGTAATGGAGATGAGGAGGAATAAATGTGAGTGATCGTCAAGCTGCATTAGATATGGCGTTAAAGCAAATAGAAAAACAATTTGGTAAAGGATCAATAATGAAGTTAGGTGAACAGTCGGAACGTCAAATCTCTACCGTTCCTAGTGGTTCATTAGCATTGGATGTTGCGCTTGGAGCAGGTGGTTATCCACGTGGCCGTATCATTGAAATATACGGACCTGAAAGCTCTGGTAAAACAACAGTTGCTCTTCATGCGATTGCTGAAGTGCAAGAACAAGGCGGTCAAGCTGCATTTATCGATGCTGAGCATGCGTTAGACCCTATTTATGCACAAAAGCTAGGTGTTAACATAGATGAACTATTGCTATCTCAACCTGATACAGGTGAACAGGCGTTAGAGATTGCTGAAGCACTTGTAAGAAGTGGTGCTGTTGATATTTTAGTCATCGATTCAGTTGCAGCGCTCGTTCCAAAGGCTGAAATTGAAGGGGAGATGGGAGACGCTCATGTTGGCTTACAAGCACGTCTTATGTCTCAAGCCTTACGTAAGCTTTCAGGAGCAATAAATAAATCTAAAACGATTGCTATTTTCATTAACCAAATTCGTGAGAAGGTTGGTGTTATGTTTGGGAATCCGGAAACTACACCTGGTGGTCGTGCGTTAAAGTTTTATTCTTCAGTACGTTTAGAGGTTCGTCGAGCTGAACAATTGAAGCAAGGAAATGATATTGTAGGTAATAAAACGAAATTAAAAGTAGTAAAGAATAAAGTGGCACCTCCGTTTAAAATAGCCGAGGTTGATATTATGTACGGTGAAGGAATCTCCAAAGAGGGAGAAATTCTTGATATGGGCTCTGAGCTCGATATTGTCCAGAAGAGCGGGTCTTGGTACTCGTTTGAAGGTGAACGTCTAGGGCAAGGGCGAGAAAACGCTAAACAATTCTTAATGGAGAATGCGGACATATCAAAACAAATACACGAACAAATTCGAGAACACTACGGCCTTAACAATACAACAGAGCCGGTGGGCGACGATTCTCAAAGTGAACTCGAATTCAAAGAGTAAACAACATAAGCTGTAAAAGAAGGATACTTCATGTAGTATCCTTCTTTTTCATTTAAGCTGTTTTCGTATTAATAAAAAAAGAGCTAAACACAAATATAGCTATCGCTCGGGGCATCTTTTCTTCTCAAAGGTTATGGACGTCATATAAAACACATCAGTTATTTAAATGTAAGTGAAAAAATGCAACAAAGTTTACGAAAAGAGCCTTCATTTATCATTAGTTCTATTCAATAGCTTACAACAACAGGACATAGTATGGTAAACCATCTACCAGTTTATAAGGTGGTAGGACCAAGGTTTGAAGAAAGTCTGTCGCTGTTCAAGTCAAGGTTTGTGCACTCTCTTCCAATATTAAGGAAAGATGGCAGTGGCAGGCCTTGACAATAAAATTACCCACCTTTACAATTAGTATGTATATTATACATGTTTGTTAATATTACAATTGTTACTATTAAGAATTTTTTCAAACAAAATTGGAGGACAGATAGGAAGAAGGAGCAATCGGTTGGTGTCAGGTGCAAGTGCAATGAAATAGTTGCCTCGTACTTATGAAGCACACGATGAAATTACTTGTGTAGGTATTTAACAATAAATTACCAACGATATTGAGTAAATTCACAGTCTTTTTCCAGGCTTATAACAGCCTCTAGTATTGGAACTTGAAAAGCCATTGTGCATGTTGGAATTTATTAAGGGAAAAATTACATGCCGACAGTTTGAATCTAGCAAGAAACAAGTATATAGCAAGAGGAGGTGAAATGATGGACAATCTCAATCCCATTATAATCATCGCCATTTTGCTTGCCATAGTCGGTGCAGTTGTTGTTCTTTATATCTCACTTGTTCGTAAATCTAATGAGGCGAAAATCACAAGCGCAAAAAGCGCTGCTGAACAAATTATTAACGATGCAAATCGAGAGGCTGACGCGCTTAAAAAAGAAGCGCTTCTTGAGGCAAAGGATGAAATCCACAAACTTCGAACAGAAGCAGAAAAAGAAATTCGTGATCGAAGAAGCGAACTAAAAAAACAAGAAAATCGGTTAATGCATAAGGAAGAGAATCTTGATCGTAAGGATGAATCTTTATCTAAGCGAGAGAGTGTGTTAGAAAAAAAGGAGGATTCTCTAGGTCAAAGACAACAGCATATTGAAGAGATGGAAAGCAAAGTGGAAATGATGTTTAACAAACAACGTACAGAGCTTGAACGTATTTCTAGTTTGACACGTGAGGAAGCGAAACAAATCATTCTTAGCAATGTTGAAAAAGAGCTTGCACACGATGTTGCGATTACGATCAAAGAAGCAGAAAGTCGCGCTAAAGAAGAAGCTGATAAAAAGGCAAAAAACATTTTATCATTAGCCATTCAACGTTGTGCGGCTGATCATGTAGCGGAATCTACAGTTTCTGTCGTAAATCTGCCTAATGATGAAATGAAAGGACGTATCATTGGTCGGGAAGGTAGAAATATTCGAACTCTAGAAACGTTAACAGGTATTGATTTGATCATCGATGATACACCTGAAGCAGTGATTTTATCTGGCTTCGATCCGATTCGACGTGAAACGGCTCGCATTGCTTTAGATAAGCTTGTTCAAGATGGACGTATTCATCCTGCTCGTATTGAAGAAATGGTTGAAAAATCGAGAAGAGAAGTGGATGAATATATTCGCGAAATTGGTGAACAAACGACATTTGAAGTAGGTGTACATGGGCTCCATCCAGATTTAATCAAAATATTAGGTCGACTTAAGTACCGAACGAGTTATGGGCAAAACGTGTTGAAGCATTCAATGGAAGTCGCATACTTGTCAGGATTGTTGGCAGCTGAGTTAGGTGAGGATGAGTTACTAGCTCGTCGAGCAGGCTTACTTCATGATATTGGTAAGGCTATAGATCATGAGGTGGAAGGTAGTCATGTTGAAATTGGTGTAGAACTAGCTATGAAATACAAAGAGCATCCAATTGTTATTAATAGTATAGCTTCACACCATGGTGATACAGAGCCTACTTCTATTATTGCAGTATTAGTAGCTGCTGCCGATGCATTATCTGCAGCAAGACCTGGAGCAAGAAGTGAAACACTTGAAAACTATATAAGACGTCTCGAAAAGCTTGAAGAGATTTCTGAATCATTTGATGGTGTTGAGAAATCATTTGCAATTCAGGCGGGGCGTGAAGTTCGAATTATGGTTAAACCAGATTCGATTGATGATCTGGAAGCTCATCGATTAGCTCGTGAGATTAGAAAGAAAATCGAAGATGAGCTCGATTACCCAGGTCACATAAAAGTGACAGTGATTCGGGAAACACGAGCTGTCGAATATGCAAAATAAAGTGGTTTTTACCACTTTATTTTTTTTGTTTTGGCAAAACTGATAATAAATTGTACAAATATATAAAGGGGTCGAAAAAATGAAAATATTATTTATTGGAGATGTAGTTGGCTCACCAGGAAGAGATATGGTTAATGAATATGTTCCTAAATTAAAAAAGAAATACCTTCCTTCAGTTACTATTATTAATGGTGAAAATGCAGCAGGGGGTAAAGGGATAACTGAAAAAATATACCATGGTTTTATTAAGGCTGGAGCACAAGCGGTTACACTTGGTAATCATACGTGGGATAATAGAGATATATTTGAGTTTATTGACTCTGCGAAATACATGATACGCCCTGCAAACTTTCCAGAAGGTGTACCAGGTAAAGGCATCGTTTATATCCCTTGTGAAGGTCGTGAGGTTGCCATTATTAATTTACAAGGAAGGACATTTTTAAATCCAAATGACTGCCCATTTACAAAAGCAGATGAATTAATTGAAGAAGCAAGAAAGCGAACCAAAATCATTTTTGTAGATTTTCACGCGGAAGCCACGAGTGAAAAACAAGCAATGGGTTGGTATTTAGATGGAAGGGTATCTGCTGTTGTAGGAACGCATACACATGTGCAAACGGCTGATCATCGCATTCTACCTCAAGGTTCTGCATATATAACTGACGTAGGTATGACAGGTCCATATGATGGAATATTAGGTGTTGACAGAGAAGCAGTTTTGAAGCGTTTTTTGACTAATCTCCCTGTTCGGTTTGAAGTAACCGATGGAAGAGCTCAACTTAATGCTGTAGTCATTGATATTGACAACAAAACTGGTAGAGCTAAAGGGATTAACCGCATTATTATTAACGATGATCATCCCTACTTTGATTAAATTTTTTTCGTAAGGCTCTTTTCGTTAACTTTGTCTGTTTTCATTAATTGTATAAACTCTGATGTGTATATGTGATTTGAACAGTTGTTGGAGAAGAAAATGAAGGCAAGATGTATTCGTACTTATATCTTAGAACGAAAATCAACAATCAAAGCGAAATCAGCCTTTCGTCAATTTTGTTGATTTTTCAAATAGGTAATATGTGATTGTTGCGTTCTTACATAAAAAACTGAAATTGAACTGTGTTTATTTCTTAAACCGTATATTAATAAAGGGATATATCCAGAGTTTTTTGCTAGTCATTGAGAGGTAATAAAAAACTATTTTCCAAACCTTGTTTCTCCAGAAATTAAGATTTTTGTGAATTTTTTGATAAAAGATTCAAAACTTGCAGGAATACTATATGTGACTACTGAATATAGTATCAATGGGCTTATATATATACAAAATGTTCTACTGAACACTTATCATTCACAGTAAAAAACAAGGAGGAACTAGGAATGGAAATATTAAAGGTTTCAGCAAAGTCTAACCCTAATTCTGTAGCTGGTGCACTTGCAGGAGTACTACGAGAAAGAGGGGCAGCAGAAATTCAAGCGATTGGGGCAGGTGCATTAAACCAAGCAGTGAAAGCGGTAGCGATAGCAAGAGGTTTTGTAGCTCCAAGTGGTGTTGATCTCATTTGTATCCCAGCGTTTACGGACATCCAAATTGATGGAGAAGAACGGACGGCAATCAAATTGATTATTGAACCTCGCTAGGTTCATTGTTAGAATTTTACTCTAGAAGTTAGCATAAACCTGTTTGCGAATACTGCAAACAGGTTGTTTTTATACTATGAAGAAAATACAGTTAGCCACGCTGCTTTTTATTGTACAGGTGATACGATCGTAAAGGTGGACATATGAGTCCCCATCGTCAGTTGATGCGATATACGCAAATAAGAAAAGATGCCACGTGGGATTAGTTTATATACATGTAAGATGATCGTACGAATACCGCCGATAATGTCGAGAAAACTCTTTTGATAAGAGAGGAGTATTAAGAATGAACATTTTTGATGCACATTGCGATGTTTTATTAAAGATGTGGCTCAATCCATCTATTTCATTCGAAAATGATAAGTCATTACATATAACTTACGAGCAAATGGTTGCGACAAGAAGTAAAATACAATGCTTTGCGATTTACATTCCTGAATCTGTCAGTAATATAGATAAATTTGACGTCGCATTAGAAATGATAGATATATTTTATAATCGAATCATCGGTAAATATGATCATATTAAACTAGTTAAAACAAAAAAAGATATTAACACCTTAAATAGTAATGAAATTGGTGCTATGTTAACGCTTGAAGGATGCGATTGTATAGGGTGGAGTATTACTAGGTTAAAAACTCTACTCCAGCTAGGTGTATCTTCTGTTGGTTTGACATGGAATTATGGCAATACTGTAGCTGACGGTATTTTAGAAGAGCGAGGAGCTGGGCTCTCATCATTTGGAAAAGAGGCTGTTCGAACATTAAATGACCAAAAGGTATGGACAGATGTCTCTCATTTATCAGAGCAAGGATTTTGGGACGTAATGGCATTAGCGGACTATCCAATTGCATCACATTCGAATTGTTATAAGCTTTGTGACCATCCGCGCAATTTACATAACAATCAAATTACAGCAATGATCGAGAAAGGTGGCATGATAGGTGTTACCTTCGTTCCACAGTTTTTATCCGTACACGGTCATGCAGGCATAACAGATATATTGTTACATATAGAACATTTATGTTCCTTAGGAGGGGCTAAAAACATAGGGTTTGGTTCTGATTTCGATGGGATTTCTACAACAGTAAGAGGTATGGGGAACTTTAAGTGCTATATGCATTTAATTGAAGAATTACATAAATATTATAGCGATGAGTTAGTAAGAAGTTTTTTATATCAGAATTTTGTAGAACATTTACCTGAATAATAAATGATTTTTTCGAAAACAAAAAAATTATTCATATAATCGACAAATTTTATGTTGAAACACTTGCAATTTTTTGATTATAGGTCTAGAATTGTAAGCGTTTAGTACATCCAAACATTTCATAATTGTTATTCATCAAAAACATTTTAGATCACCATGTAAGTGTCTTGGTTGGAACGTGCTATAACAAATTGTACATGTTCAAAAGGGAAAGAAAATGATGAAGGTACCAATAATTTACTTGTATGCGCTTTAAATGTGTAAATACAAAATGAGCGGGTATGAGGAGAATATCAAACCATTGTATGACTGAAACTTTTTGAACATTCTCAAACAAATGCTGTTAAATATATAATATTGAACGTATTCCAAAGGGGTGTAAGACATGATCAATCAACTTTCATGGAAAGTTGGCGGACAACAAGGGGAAGGTATAGAAAGTACAGGAGAAATTTTCTCAGTAGCGTTAAACCGATTAGGGTATTATTTATATGGGTATCGCCATTTTTCCTCACGTATTAAAGGTGGTCATACGAATAACAAAATTCGCGTTAGTACAACTCAGGTTCGTGCTATTTCTGATGATTTAGATATACTAGTAGCATTTGACCAAGAAACAATTGATGTTAACTTTAGTGAGTTACGTGATGGTGGGATTGTCATTGCAGATGCAAAGTTTAACCCGACCATTCCAGATGATTCGAAAGTAGCATTGTATGCGGTTCCATTCACGGAGATTGCAACTGATTTAGGCACTTCGTTAATGAAAAATATGGTTGCTGTAGGTGCTTCTAGTGAGCTACTTGACATTGACACGAAGGTGTTCTTTGAAGTAATTGACGAAAAATTTGGCCGAAAAGGTCAACAAATTGTTGATAAAAACATGGAAGCAATTCAAGCTGGTGCTGATTTTATGAAGCAACAGCTCAGTAACAGTAATAAAGAGATGAAAATTGAAAAAGCAGATGGTAAAAAACGTCTGTTTATGATAGGTAACGATGCGATTGCATTAGGTGCATTAGCTGGAGGGGCTAGATTTATGCCTGCATATCCTATTACACCAGCTTCTGAAATAATGGAGTATTTAATTAAAACGCTACCTAAATTTGGTGGAACAGTTATACAAACTGAAGACGAAATTGCTGCTTGTACAATGGCAATTGGTGCTAATTATGCGGGAGTAAGAACTCTAACTGCGTCAGCTGGACCTGGTCTATCGTTAATGATGGAGGCAATTGGACTATCTGGTATTACAGAAACGCCACTTGTGATTGTTGATACACAGCGTGGAGGACCAAGTACTGGATTACCAACTAAACAAGAACAGTCAGATTTAATGGCTATGATTTATGGAACACATGGTGAAATTCCAAAAATCGTTATGGCCCCAAGTACAGTACAGGAAGCATTCTACGATTCTATAGAAGCATTTAACTTAGCAGAAGAGTATCAATGTCCAGTCATTCTTTTAACGGATCTGCAACTGTCTCTTGGAAAACAAACAGTTGAGCCACTTGATTATGATAAAATTGAAATTCGTCGTGGTAAACTTCAACTTAATGAAGAATTACCTGAATTAGAAAATAAAGCTTACTTTAAGCGTTATGAAGTAACTGAAGATGGTATTTCACCACGTGTAGTACCAGGAACAAAACATGGTATACATCATGTAACGGGTGTTGAACATGCTGAAACTGGAAAACCATCTGAAGATGCAGAAAATCGTCAATTACAAATGGATAAAAGATTCCGTAAACTTGATCAGATGAAATTTGATACACCTGTCTACAAAAACTGTCAACATGAAGATGCGGACTTACTAATCGTTGGTTTTAATTCCACACGTGGAGCGATTGAAGAAGCCATGACACGTTTAGAAGAAGACGGTATCAAGGTGAATCATGCGCACGTTCGTTTAGTGCATCCATTCCCAACTGATGAGATTCAACCGCTTATTCAAAAGGCGAAAAAGGTCGTTGTCGTTGAAAATAACGCTACTGGTCAACTTGCAAGTATTATGAAAATGAACGTAGGATTCGGAGAAAAAATAACATCTGTCTTAAAATATGATGGAAATCCATTCCTGCCACATGAAATACACACAAAATGCAAGGAGATGTTCTAAATGGCGACGTTTAAAGATTTTCGAAATAATGTCAAACCAAATTGGTGTCCTGGGTGCGGAGATTTCTCAGTTCAAGCTGCCATTCAAAGAGCAGCTGCGAATGTTGGCTTACAACCTGAGGAATTAGCAGTAGTATCAGGTATTGGATGTTCAGGGCGCATATCAGGATATATTAATTCATACGGGTTCCACGGTATCCACGGTCGTTCTTTACCTATAGCTCAAGGTGTGAAGATGGCTAACCGTGATTTAACTGTCATCGCTTCAGGTGGAGATGGAGATGGCTTTGCCATTGGTATGGGGCATACAGTACATGCGATTCGTAGAAATATCGATGTAACATACATTGTCATGGATAATCAAATTTATGGTTTAACAAAAGGTCAAACTTCACCACGTAGTGAAGTAGGGTTTAAAACAAAAAGTACACCAAAAGGTTCTATTGAATCTTCCTTATCGGTAATGGAGATGGCATTAACAGCAGGAGCTACATTTGTTGCACAAAGTTTTTCTACCGATTTGAAAGAGTTAACTTCATTAATTGAAGCTGGAATTAATCATAAAGGATTCTCGTTAATTAATGTATTTAGCCCATGTGTTACGTACAATAAAACGAATACGTATGATTGGTTTAAAGAAAATCTAACAAGTCTAAAAACGATTGAAGAATATGATCCTAACAATCGTATGACAGCGATGCAAACATTGATGGAGCATAACGGTTTAGTAACTGGATTAATCTATCAAAACAACGAGCAACCATCTTACCAAGAGTTGGTTTATGGCTATAGTGAAGATCCGTTAACAAATGCTGATTTAAGTATTAGCAAAGATAAATTCGATGAACTCGTAGCAGAATTTATGTAATTTGACCATAAAGAAAAGCAACAAAACACTAGCGGTTTTGTTGCTTTTTCTCTACCTATAAATATGTGGTTAATTTGTAACAAAGCTTTGTTTTTATTGTTTATTATTTGTATTACCATTATACTATGATAATGTGTGTAAGTATTTTTAGATTTGCAGTGATTTGTACGAAAGGAGATATATAATGAACGAAAAGCAACGCTTAGAATCACAACAAGTAAAGCAACCTAATCCTTCGGACAAAAAATCCGCCAAGGATTATAGTCAGTATTTTGATAGTGTTTATCAGGCCCCGTCTTTATCAGATGCTAAAAAACGTGGTAAGGAAGATGTTCTTATCCAGCGTGATTTTGAACTGCCAGAGGACATGATCGGAATAGGTACTGGGCGTAAGTTTTATATCCGAACTTATGGCTGTCAAATGAATGAACATGATACAGAAGTCATGGCAGGTATTTTACTAGGATTAGGCTATGAATCAACAGATACAGTTGATGATGCTGATATTATTCTATTAAATACATGTGCGATACGAGAAAATGCTGAGAATAAAGTATTTGGTGAACTTGGTCATCTTAAGCATTTAAAAAAGAACAATCCTAACGTATTATTAGGTGTTTGCGGATGTATGTCCCAAGAAGAATCCGTTGTCAATAAAATATTACAAAAACACCATCATGTTGATATGATATTTGGCACTCATAATATTCACCGATTACCACAGATTGTAAAAGAGGCTATGCTTAGCAAAGAGATAGTTGTTGAAGTATGGTCAAAAGAAGGGGATGTTATCGAAAATCTCCCTAAAGTGCGTAAAGGGGATATTAAAGCTTGGGTCAATATTATGTATGGCTGTGACAAGTTCTGTACTTACTGTATCGTGCCATATACTCGTGGAAAAGAGCGTAGTAGACGACCTGACGACATCATTGAAGAAGTTCGTCACTTAGCTAGGAATGGTTACAAGGAAATTACACTCTTAGGCCAAAATGTGAATGCATACGGTAAAGATTTAGAAGATATTGACTATGGGTTAGGAGATTTAATGGACGAACTAAGAAAAATTGATGTTGCTCGTATCCGTTTTACAACTAGCCATCCTCGTGACTTTGATGATCGCCTTATAGAAGTATTAGCTAAAGGCGGAAACTTAGTCGACCACATTCATTTACCTGTTCAATCTGGGAGCACTGATGTGTTGAAAATTATGGCACGTAAATATTCTCGTGAACATTATTTAGAATTAGTAAGAAAAATAAAAGAAGCTATTCCATCAGTATCATTAACGACTGATATCATAGTAGGATTCCCGAATGAAACAGACGAACAATTTGAGGAAACCCTATCATTGTATCGAGAAGTTGGATTTGATTCTGCGTATACATTTATTTATTCACCTAGAGAAGGTACTCCGGCAGCTAAGATGCAAGATAATATTCCGATGGAAGTGAAGAAAGAACGTTTGCAGAGACTAAATGCACTCGTAAATGAATTTTCTGCTATAAAAATGAAAGAACATGAAGGTAAAATCGTTGAAGTACTTGTAGAGGGTGAAAGTAAAAACAATCCAGAAGTACTTGCGGGTTACACAGAAAAGAATAAGCTTGTTAATTTCAGAGCTCCTAAATCAGTTATTGGTCAGATCGTAAAAGTGAAGATCACACAAGCAAAAACATGGACATTAGATGGAGAAATGATAGAAGAAGTAGCAGAGGTGAATTAAGATGACTAAGTATACTAAAGATGATCTTGTTGCACGTGCTCGTGATTTAGCAAAGATGATTGCGGATACGGAAGAAGTAGAACTGTTTAAACAAACGGAAGAGAAAATTAACGAAAATCAAAAAGTAAGAGAAACGATTGCATTGATTAAGAGCTTGCAAAAACAAGCAGTTAATTTTCAACATTATGGTAAGCATGAGGCATTAAAACAAGTGGAAGAAAAAATTGATAAACTTCATGCTGAAATAGATGAATTGCCGATCGTTCAGGAATTTAAATCATCGCAAATTCATGTGAATGATTTACTTCAACTTGTTGCATCAACAATTACGAATACAGTTACTGATGAAATAATTATCTCTACCGGTGGAGATGTACTCCGTGGAGAGACAGGCTCAAAAGTTAAAGCAAGTAGTGGAAGCAGTTGTCACTAAGCTTTTAAGTAATCTATTATTTAAGATAAGAGAGCGTTGGATATATTTCAATGCTCTTTTTCGTTGATAATTGTATAGATTAGCTAGCAGGTCACTTTCTTTGTATGGATTGTTGATTGTCACAAAAGTTAAATACGAAAATTAATATCATACATGGCATCTTTTTTCTGTACAACGATGACTAACAATGTAAACCACTTTTTTGGAACTAAAAGATAATCATTGCAACAAAGTTTACGAAAAGAGCTATTAATTAAAAGTTACTAACTGATCAAAATTAGAAAAAATACAACAAAGTCTACGAAGCTAATTATTGTAGATCAAACCCAAGTCTCTTCACGAACACTATAACTCTCACACTTAAAGTTCAAATCCTACATATTATATAACTCCAAAGATTAAGAAGCTTCCATATTCTCTACGTTCACGAGTCAATCACACCTATTCAACCTATGTCAAAAGGTACCTTCGGGTATAGTGAACAAATCAGTCTACGCTATTTTTCTAAATAAATTTTGAAAATAGGTACATATCTAGATTTTGCGACATACAATGAACTATACGGCTATATTTAATACTTCACATAATTGTTTTTGTAATAGGCACAATAGTCATTTGCCCTGCATAGGATGGAAAGAAGATTGATTGAGGAGGGTATACTTGTATGTCACAACATAGAGAAATTATTACTAAAGCTGTAATAGGAAGAGGGCGTAAGTTCACCCAAGCAACACACACATTTTCTCCGTCCCATAAACCTACTAGTATTTTAGGTTGTTGGATTATAAACCACCAATATGAGGCAAAAAAACGAGAATCTACTGTTGAATTAGATGGTACTTATGACATTAATGTATGGTATTCATTCAGTGATAATACGAAAACAGAAGTCGTAACAGAAAAAGTTGCATATACAGATGTGATCAAATTAAAATACAAAGATGAAAATTATTTAGACGGTGGTCAAGAAGTTGTAGCAAAAGTTTTGCAGCAGCCTAATACGTTGGAAGCAACTATTTCTCCAAATGGTAATAAAGTAATCGTGCAAGTGGAGCGGGAATTTCTAGCAGAAGTAATTGGAGAAACGAAAGTCTGGGTTGTCATTGATCCTGATGGGGAGTTAGAAGAAGAAGAATGGGATGATGAAGAGTTAGACGATGAGGAATTAGATGATGAAGAGTTTGAAGATTTAAATCCTGATTTTCTTATAGAAGACGTAGAAGAATAATAAAGAACTAGGGAGCCAGACTTCCTAGTTTTTTGTTTTTGTCAAAAGGGAATTCAGCATTATGAATTTATTTGGAATGATACTCTTGTTGTAGTGGTACCATTTTTAAACTTTGTCATTAATATTTTTTTGATCACCTAGAAAAGCTTCAGAAGGTTGTTTAAGGTGGTTAGTTTGTTATTTTTATGGATGCTTTTCGTACTAAACATATACATGATATCTTAGCATCTTTTTTTCTCTAAAGGCTGTTCTAAACACATATACATATTAGAGTTTATACTATTAGAGAAAAAGAACAAAGTAAAAAAAGAGCCTAAGCTAAAGGGGGTATTCGCAATGCTAGTATCTTTACGTACCAAGTTATAAACACGTATAGATCTAGCGATCGGGGCATCTTTTTTTCTCTAAAGGCTGTTCTAAACACATATACACATTAGAGTTTATATTATTAGAGAAAAAGAACAAAGTAAAAAAGAGCCTTAGCTAAAGGGGGTATTCGCAATGCTAGTATCTTTACGTACCAAGTTATAAACACGTATAGATCTAGCGATCGGGGCATCTTTTTTTCTCTAAAGGCTGTTCTAATTACATAAACACATCAGAATTTATACGATTAGAGAAAAAGAACAAAGTAAAAAAAGAGCCTTAGCTAATAACAATTTATGTTGAAACATCCAATGTAATAAAGAAATGTCCCTATATATGTTATAATAAATAGTGCTTAATAATAGGAATATTTGGGGGATAACAATGGCAAGCTATACGCCGATGATACAACAATATTTAAAGATAAAGGCAGATTATCAGGATGCCTTTTTATTTTTTCGTCTTGGGGATTTTTATGAAATGTTTTTCGATGATGCAGTCAATGCATCTAAGGTGTTAGAGATCGCATTAACGAGTAGAGATGGTGGAGACCAACAGCGCATTCCGATGTGTGGAGTTCCACACCATGCTGCTAGCGGATATATTGAACAATTAATAACCAAAGGGTATAAAGTAGCAATTTGTGAGCAAGTTGAAGATCCTAAACAAGCAAAAGGTGTTGTTAAGCGTGAAGTAGTTCAGCTCATTACACCAGGTACAGTGATGGAAGGCAAGGGAGTTATGGAAAAAGATAATAATTTCCTTTCATCAATATCGATGTTTGATGATAATAGTTTCGGTCTTTCTCACATCGATTTAACAACTGGTGAGAGCAAAGTTACTATTATATCGCAGCAATTCAATGATGTAATTAACGAAATTTATTCAATTAATGCAAAAGAGGTTGTTGTTGACTCACAATTTCCAGAAGAGCTAAAAATAAAATTATTAGAACGATGCCAATTAACATTTTCATTCGAAGATAATATCGTCCTTGATAATGATTTTTTAAACATAGTTAACAAATTACATGATGACAAGCTAACACGTACAGTTAGCCGCTTAATAAATTATTTAAAGAAAACACAAAAACGTAGTTTAGAACACTTGCAAGAAGTTCAAGTCTATGAAACAAATCAATTTATGAAAATAGATTACTTTTCAAAAAGGAATTTAGAGCTAACAGAAACAATTCGAGGTAAAGGGAAAAAGGGTTCTTTACTGTGGTTGCTTGATGACACGATGACAGCGATGGGAGGACGACGCCTTAAACAATGGTTAGACAAACCCCTCATCAATAAAGATGCAATAGATAACCGCTTAAATATGGTGGAGACTTTTATAAATTCATATTTTGAGCGAATTGAGCTTCGGGATATGTTGAAGGAAATTTATGATTTAGAGCGTTTAGCAGGTCGAGTAGCCTTTGGTAATGTAAATGCAAGAGATCTAGTCCAACTAAAAAAGTCATTACAACAAATACCTGCAATAAAGCAATTATTAACAACACTTGATCATGGATATTGTGGTGAACTTGCTGAAAAAATTGATCCGTGTGAACAAGTGACAGCGTTATTAGAAACTTCTTTGCGTGAAAACCCTCCACTTACGATTAAGGAAGGTGACATCATTGCAGATGGATATGATCCTACCCTTGATAAACTAAGAGATGCTAGTAAGAATGGCAAGTCATGGTTAGCGGCTTTAGAAAAACAAGAACGTGAGCTAACAGGCATAAAATCGTTGAAAGTTGGTTACAACCGGGTATTTGGCTACTATATTGAAGTAACTAAGGCAAATCTTCATTTATTAGCAGAAGGAAGATATGAGCGTAAACAAACATTAACAAACGCAGAGAGGTTTATTACGCCTGAGTTAAAAGAAAAAGAAGCTTTAATACTTGAAGCAGAAGAAAAAATTGTTGAAGTAGAGTACGAGCTATTCCTTCACATTCGTGAACAAGTAAAAAATAATATTTCTCGTATTCAGCAATTGGCTCAAATTATTAGTGAACTTGATGTATTGCAATGCTTTGCGACAGTTAGTGAGGAAAGACATTATTGTAAGCCAGCTTTCTCTCATAATGGAGAGGTCTTTCTCAAAGATGGACGTCACCCCGTCGTAGAGAAAGTACTACAACTTCAGCAGTACGTACCGAATGATTGTGTGATGAATGATGATAGAGAGATACTATTAATTACTGGTCCAAATATGTCAGGGAAAAGCACGTATATGAGACAAATTGCTTTAACGTCTATTCTTGCTCAGATTGGTTGTTACGTTCCAGCCCAAGAAGCTGTACTGCCGATCTTTGATCAGGTTTTCACTCGTATTGGTGCAGCTGATGATCTTATTTCTGGTCAAAGTACGTTTATGGTAGAAATGCTAGAAGCAAATAATGCCATAATGAATGCCTCTAAACATAGTTTAATCTTATTTGATGAAATTGGTAGAGGTACATCAACTTATGACGGTATGGCACTTGCACAAGCTATAATTGAATATATTCATAACAACATCGGTGCGAAGATGCTATTCTCAACTCATTATCATGAATTGACAGTACTAGAGAATGATTTACCAAAATTACAAAATATTCATGTGAGTGCAATAGAGGAACATGGGAAAGTAGTGTTCCTCCATAAAATAAAAGAAGGTGCAGCTGATAGAAGCTATGGTATACATGTTGCACAATTAGCTGACCTTCCAGACGCTTTAATCGATCGTGCAAAATCGGTACTAGCTATACTTGAAAAAGCAAGTGAATCAGAACCTAATACTAAAGTGGAGCATGCTGTTCCTAAAGAACAATTATCATTATTTGTTCAAGAAGAAATGACAAATAAAATTGAAGAAAAACTCTCTACAAAAGAGAAGCGGATGTTAAAAGGTATAAAATCACTTGATTTATTAGACATGACACCTATGGATGCAATGAATAAACTGTATGAAATTCAAAAGAAATTGAAGTGATTTTTATGAGTGGACAAAACGAAAAAAGGAAGCTAACCTCGTTAATCACGTTCATATAAAATAATCAAGTAGTTTAATTAGCATTTTTTCATATTTTTTTGAATAGCAGTTTTCGCATTGATTGTTGCTTTTCGCTCTTGTTACAATTATTGCTTTCATAAACTCAGCATGCTGTCTTTTTTTGTGAAAGCTACTAAATTTACAAAAAGAGCCTTTATAAATGATAAGGTTGGAGGTGATATAGTGGGGAAAATTATTGAATTAGATGATCAGCTTGCTAATAAAATTGCAGCAGGGGAAGTAGTTGAGAGACCAGCCTCAGTTGTAAAAGAATTGGTTGAAAATGCAATAGATGCGCATAGCACTGTTATTGAAATTGAACTAGAAGAGGCAGGATTAGCAAAAATTCGAGTGATTGATAATGGGGATGGCATCGAACCAGATGATTGCCTTGTGGCTTTTTCACGTCATGCTACGAGTAAAATTATAGATGAAAATGACCTGTTTAGAATACGGACGCTAGGATTTAGAGGTGAAGCATTGCCTAGTATTGCGTCGGTATCCGAACTAGAGATGAAGACGAGTACGGGTGAAGAAGCGGGTACGTATATTTCTATTAAAGGTGGCGAGCTCGCTAGTCATCATCGTACTGATAGTCGTAAAGGCACCGATATAACAGTGTCCAATTTATTTTATAATACACCAGCTAGATTAAAATATATGAAAACGATTAATACCGAGTTAGGTAATATTACTGATATCGTTAATCGTCTAGCTTTAGCGTACCCATCGATTTCATTTAAATTAATTCATAATGGAAAAAAACTACTTTTAACAAATGGCAATGGTAATTTGAAACAAGTAATAGCAGCGATATATGGAGTATCTATTGCAAAGAAAATGATTCCAATATCAATTAAATCTTTAGATTTTGAGATGAAGGGATTCATTTCATTACCAGAACTTACGAGAGCATCAAGGAATTACATCTCAACGATGGTAAATGGGAGATATATAAAAAACTATTCTATTGTGAAGGCAATTCAAAAAGGTTATCATACATTACTACCAATCGGTAGATATCCAATCATCGTATTGGAAATTAACATGGACCCTTTATTAATAGATGTAAATGTCCATCCTTCGAAACTTGAGGTGCGACTTAGTAAGGAATCTGAGCTGAACGACTTAATAGGATCACAGATTGAAAAAGAATTTAAAACTAAGCAGCTCATTCCCGAAGCAAACCAATTTACACAGAGAAAAGAACGAACAGTTCAACAAGATTTTACGTTGGAACATCATGCATTAAAGAACGATACACACGTTGAATTTGCTTTACCTGTAGAAAAGAAAATAGGTATTCATTCACAAATTGAAAACGTGGTTGATGTCATTAAGGAAAACGAAGATGAGTTTATACATGATGAAAATAATGCTTATAATGCATCACTTGAACCGAAAAGAGTACAAATAGATAATAACCACGATGTTACTGAGGTTGAGGAAGAAGAAGTAAAGGATTTTGATGATTTTGTTGCAGATCATACGCAACGTGTTCCACCACTATACCCTATTGGCCAAATGCATGGAACTTACATTTTGGCTCAAAATGAACAAGGTCTTTATATTATCGACCAACATGCTGCTCAAGAAAGAATTAAATATGAATACTTCCGTGAAAAAGTCGGTCAAGTTACTTCGGAGGTTCAAGAGCTGTTGTTGCCACTAACTTTAGAATATTCACAAGATGAATATGTACTAATAAATGAGCATAAAGAAGAGTTAGCCCAATGTGGGGTGTTTTTAGAGCCTTTTGGACACCATTGTTTCATCGTTCGATCTCATCCAACTTGGTTCCCAGTAGGAGATGAGACTACGATCATTGAGGATATGATTGAACAAGTGCTACACATGCAAAAAGTTGATGTGAAAAAACTTCGTGAAGAAGCTGCGATTATGATGAGCTGTAAAGCTTCGATTAAAGCTAATCAACATCTTAAGGAGGAAGAAATTTTTTCTTTACTTGAACAGCTTAGACAATCGAGTGACCCATTTACATGTCCGCATGGTAGACCGATCATCATTCATCATACAACCTATGAAATGGAAAAAATGTTTAAACGAGTTATGTAAGTTTAAACAATGAGTAATAAGAATTAACAATGCTAATATAATAGAGCTATGTTGACTCAACATAGACTTTTCTTTACCTTCTAGACCCAGGTAGTTATCTTACGACTTTTGTCGTAAACTGTGTTGCTCCCATACTAAATTAAATATTCAATGAGCTGTTTATTTTAATAACCTGTGAGCATTAGAATTGTGTGTATCGTTTTTATTCGATAAACAACAGCCGTTGGAAAAACAGCTTATTTAAACTCATGTTTAGCTTAATGGGAGCAAATCTATTTTTGACTGAAAAACAATATAAACATAACTGAGACATTCACACTGCCCTTTTGCAACTATTATGTAAAATGATCTTATGCTACTTTTACATTCACGTTTACTTAAATGATTTTTGATAATTTGATTAGTGATTTATATTGAAAGCATTATCATGTCTTAATCTTATAAAATTATTGTAAAGACTTGTTAAAAATGATTCTTTTTTGGTTATACTATATGAATGTTTAATTTACAAAACTGGATATGTTATGATTTGACTGCAATAGATATAGAAAGTAGTGATCATTAGTTGAATGAAACAGAACAAAAAGTTGTTGTGATCGTAGGTCCGACAGCTGTTGGGAAAACAAAATTAAGCATAGAGCTAGCGAAAAAGTTAAATGGGGAGATTATTAGTGGTGACTCTATGCAAATATATCGGGGAATGGACATTGGTACCGCAAAAATAAAACAAGAAGAGATGGAAGGGATCGAGCATCATTTAATTGATATTAAAGATCCTCATGAATCTTTTTCTGTAGCAGAATTTCAAATGATCGTTCGAAGTTTAATTAGCGATATCCAGTCTCGTGGGAAGCTTCCAATGATTGTAGGAGGTACAGGTTTATACATTCAAGCTGTTTTGTATGATTATCAATTCTCCAGTCAACCGACTGATCTTTCATATCGTAATCGCTTACAAGCAAAAGCTGATAATGGTGAAGCACATTCGTTATATAATGAACTAAAAAAAGTTGATCCACTCAGTATTGAACGGATTCACCCACATAATGTTAGACGCGTTATACGCGCACTTGAAATTTACCATGTGACGGGTAAACCGATGTCTGAGTTGCAACAAGACCAGAAACAAGATATATTATATGATAATGCACTTATCGGATTAACGATGGACCGAGCAAAATTGTATGAAAGAATCAATGCGCGTGTGGACCTTATGTTTGATCAAGGCCTAGTGAATGAAGCTCATTATCTATATGAAAGAGGCATAAGGAATTGCCAATCAATTCAAGCGATTGGTTATAAAGAACTGTATGAGCATTTTGAAGGCAATATAACGATAGCAGATGCGAAAGATAGTCTAAAGCAAAATTCGCGACGGTATGCCAAACGTCAATTAACATGGTTTAGAAACAAGATGGATATTGAATGGTTTGATATGACTAATACTAGTCATCTTAATGAAAAGTTAACGGATATTTTCGATTACATAGCAGGAAAGCTCAAACTTTAAGCGAATAATTATGTATATATAGAAAAGAGGAGGACGAAATTATGAAGCAATCAATTAATATTCAAGATCAATTTTTAAATCAAGTTAGAAAAGATGGAGCATTTGTAACAGTTTTCTTATTAAATGGATTTCAATTGAGAGGACAAATAAAAGGATTTGATAATTTTACTGTTTTGCTTGAAACTGAGGGCAAACAGCAATTAATTTATAAACATGCGATTTCAACCTTTGCACCTCAAAAAAATATTCAAATAGATTTTGAATAAATCGTAAGAATAACCTACAAATTAACGTAGGTTATTTTTTTTGAACGAGCTGTTTTTGGTATGATTGTTGTACTAAGGAATAACCAAGCATATATAGAGTTCATGGTATCTTTATCAAACTAATTATTATTGCTTTTCACATTCATTAATGGAGGTGTGCTATGAACAATAATAAAATTGCACTGTATGTTTCTTTAATAGCATTAGTAGGATTTCCAATTCTTTTTCTCTTTATTTCAATATTTTCAGGGCAATGGGGCTTTTTAGTGTGGAGTATTACACCTTCCCTGACTGCAGGACTTACTGGTTTGATGATCACTCTTAATCAAATAAAAAAAGAGGGAAGTCATGGCAGAAGTAATACCAGAATGTTACATATTAGGGGTTGTTGAAGTTATACATTTATATGCAATGTTAGAAATTCGTTACAATAACTTAGCTGCTAAGACCATTAAAATGGTCTCTTTTTTATTTTATAAAGACTCTTTTCATAATATTTGTTGCACTAATACCTAAAATAGAAGAGCTCAACAGTCAAGAATAGATTACTGAAACCTAGTTGTATAACCATTTATTTATTAATATGAAAACTACCTTAACTAAAGGAGTTTTATATAGTTTTAAAAAAAATGAAATCTAAGATTTGTTACAAAGCTTATTTTTGTATGAGATGTGGATACAACCATACGTTGTATCCTTTCTTTCATCAACCACATAAATCTCCATATAGAAAAGAGCATTAGAAAAAATAAGGTAGTGAAGAAGGGGAGGGGCAAAAATAAATCTAACACTTTGTTTAATAATATTAGCGTTGAAAAATTAGTTGTTATAGCTTTTAATGTGGATTCAATTAAAGTAGTAGAAATAAAGCGATATTCTTAACTATCCTCTTATATTTTTCACCAATCTTCTTACATATGTAAAATAGTCTATCTTATTGAAATCCAAAGTGCTAAATGGAAATTAACCATTACTTGCTTATAATGACTGTACAAAAAACTTAATAAATCTTAACATCGCTTTATTATATAGCTTTATATTTGACAAATTAGACGGGTTTATAATTGAAAATAATGAGGAAAAAATTGCAGAAATTTGTTAACAAGCTATAAACAAATTACACCACCTTTCCTTTGCTATTACAGTTAATATGATTACATATGGAGTTTTGTTATAGGCATTTGTCACAATTTTATTTTTCGTACGTATACTAGTAATGAATGTGAGGTGAAATCGCTTGAATCAACCTATGACGATGAAAAATAATGGTCAAATCAATATTATACTTAATAATCAACAAAAGAAAATTGAGGTTAAACGACATCAACAAACTGATGTATATAATAAGCCGTTCCCTTCTCAACATAATATACTTAAAGAAATTGAAGATGAGCTACTTTCTCTTGTTGGAATGGAAGAAATCAAACGGATTGTTAAAGAAATATATGCATGGATTTTTATTAACAAGAAACGTGAGGAAGAGGGGTTAAAACCAGGTAAACAAGTGCTGCATATGATGTTCAAAGGTAATCCTGGAACAGGAAAAACAACTGTTGCCAGATTACTTGGGAAACTATTTGTTCGTATGAATGTGTTATCGAAAGGACATCTGATTGAGGCTGAAAGGGCAGATTTAGTAGGGGAATACATTGGGCATACTGCACAAAAAACTCGCGAGCTTATTAAACGTGCTATGGGAGGAATCTTATTTATAGATGAGGCATACTCACTTGCTCGTGGTGGGGAAAAAGACTTTGGAAAAGAAGCGATTGATACATTAGTCAAGCATATGGAAGACAAACAAAATGAATTTATTTTAATTTTAGCTGGGTATTCAAAGGAAATGGAGCATTTTTTATCGCTCAATCCAGGGCTATATTCTAGGTTCCCCTTAGTTATAGATTTTCCAGACTATACTGTGGACCAATTGATGGAAATTGCTTCAAGAATGATCTCAGAAAGAGATTATACTTTTCACCAAGAAGCTGAGTGGAAATTACGCAACCATTTACTGTCTATTAGGAACTCTTTACACCCTGCTTCTTTTAGTAATGGACGTTATGTTAGAAATGTTATAGAAAAGTCTGTTCGTGTTCAAGCAATGAGATTGTTATTTCAAGAAGATCTCGACAAAAAACAGCTAATGACCATTAATAGTGAGGACTTATTAATTAGTGATATATAACTGTTATTGTTTTAGGCTAATAAAAAAATAGAGGATGATACGTCATTTTAAGTACTCCGTATCATCCTCATTTTGTATTAAAATTTTAACTTAATTAAAGCTACTTCTTATAGATAGTTTCTCTCGTGCCAAGTTATATACACGTATCCATCTAGCAATGATGGAATCTTTTCTTCTGTAAAGATAGTTTAGAAAAGAACGAAGGTAATGAATAGGGACTGGAAATAACTATAAGCTTTATAAATTGATCAAGGTTAAAATATACATACTTTATATTCTGAATTTGATAATAACAAATTTTTAATACTAAAATCTACAAGAAATTAGTCGCATATTACTAATGCTAAAGTCTTATTTTTTCTTTTGATATTCTATATTACATGCAAGAACAAACATATATTAATTCATTTCAAATTTGTTCGTGAAAAGTCTTTAGTTTTGATATGATAAAAAAGAGTGTTAATTATTATAAAAGGGAAGGTACATGGAGTTTGAATATAAATACAAATAAAACTGCTGAAACAGCAATACTAGTTGGATGTCAATTGCCCAATTTAAATGATGAAAGATTTATGTTTTCGATGGAGGAACTTGCATCTTTAACAAAAACGGCGAATGGGACTGTGGAAGTTGTCGTTACACAAAAAAGAGAGAAAATTCATCCTGCTACATACATAGGTAAAGGCAAGGTAGAAGAAATTGTAAAGTTGGAAACCGAAGTAGAACCACAGATTATCATTTTTAATGATGAACTGACACCTAGCCAAATTAGAAATTTAACAAAGTTATTTCAGGCTAGGGTGATTGATAGAACTCAACTAATTTTAGATATTTTTGCAATGAGGGCTAGATCACGTGAAGGGAAGCTCCAGGTTGAACTTGCGCAATTACAATATTTACTACCTAGACTCGCGGGACAAGGTATTTCTTTATCTAGGCTCGGGGGAGGGATTGGTACTAGAGGACCTGGTGAAACGAAGCTCGAAACAGATAGAAGACACATTCATCGTCGAGTCGTTGAAATTAAGCAACAGCTATCGTCGATCGTTCAGCATCGGGTGAGGTACCGTGAACGGAGAAAGAAAAACAATGCATTTCAATTATCTTTAGTAGGATATACGAATGCTGGAAAATCAACGCTTTTTAACCGCTTAACAGCAGCTGGTGCTTATGAAGAAAATGAGTTGTTTGCTACATTAGATCCAATGACGAGAAAGATGTCTATACCATCTGGGATGAATGTACTGCTGACTGATACCGTAGGATTTATACAAGACCTTCCTACTACGTTAGTAGCTGCATTTAGATCTACATTAGAAGAGGTCAAAGATGCGGACGTACTCATACATGTTGTTGATTGTTCTAATCCAGATTATTTTAATCATGAACAAACTGTATATCAGTTAATAGGAGAGTTAGGCTTTGAAAATATTCCTGTCATAACCGTTTATAATAAGCGCGACAATATTCATCCAGATTTTGTACCCTCATCAAATACAGAAGTTGTCACAATAAGTGCACATAACGACAATGATGTAATTAAACTGAAAGCTTGGCTCGAAAATCGTATAAAAGACAATATGGTGAAATATCATGTGAAGATTCCGAGCCAAGACGGGAAATTACTGTCATCCATCAAAACGGATACGATTGTAACAGAGACAAAATATGATGAAAGAGAAGATGTTTATGAATGTACTGGATATGTATTATCTTCACATGTCGCATTCGGTAGACTAAAGAAATATCAAGTTTAGAAAGGGAAGAAACATGTTTCATAATTTAAGTAATGGAGAGCAAATCTCCGACATAGTAAATAAAGTAGAAGCTAAAATACGTAATATCCATGGTCAAATTGATAGGAATATAGAAGTGAATCAATATCGAGTACTTGAGAGTTTTCGTGGACATAAAATAAGTGACTCGCATTTCATGCCATCAACAGGTTATGGTTATGATGATGTTGGCAGAGATACACTAGAGAAAGTTTATGCACAAGTTTTTGGAGGCGAAGCTGGATTAGTTCGCCCTCAAATCATATCAGGGACGCATGCCATTTCAATTGCATTATTTGGTGTGCTTAGACCATTTGAGGAGCTTTTGTATATAACTGGGAAGCCGTATGATACGTTAGAGGAGATAGTAGGAATTAGAGGTTCAGGCGTAGGCTCTTTTAAAGAGTACCATATTGGGTATAACAGTATACCGTTAGCTGAAGATGGAAAAATTGATTATAACAAAGTAAAAGTAGCGATAAATGAAAAAACTAAAATGATTGGTATTCAAAGATCTAAAGGATATGCAAATAGACCCTCGTTTTCGATAAGTGAGATTCAAGAAATGGTCCAATTTGTAAAAACGATTAATGAAGAAATCGTCGTCTTTGTTGATAATTGTTATGGTGAATTTGTAGAACAATTAGAGCCTTGTCATATAGGTGCAGACTTAATTGCCGGTTCTTTAATAAAAAATCCTGGTGGTGGTCTTGCTAAAACAGGTGGCTATATCGTTGGGAAGAAAACTCTTGTTGATGCATGCTCTTTTCGAATGACTTCTCCTGGAATAGGTAGTGAAGCAGGAGCATCATTACATAGCTTACAAGAAATGTATCAGGGTTTTTTTCTCGCTCCACATACTGTTGGTCAAGCTTTGAAAGGTGCTGTTTTCACATCAGCTTTCTTATCCGAAATTGGCATGAACACACATCCTAGCTGGAATAGTCATCGAACAGACCTTATTCAATCAGTCCAATTTGATAATAAAGAAATGATGATTGCATTTTGTCAGGCAATCCAATATTGTTCCCCTGTCAACTCCTATGTTACTCCGTACCCTAGCTATATGCCTGGTTATGAAGATGATGTGATAATGGCTGCCGGTACATTTATACAAGGATCTAGTATTGAACTATCAGCAGATGGGCCTTTGAGGCCACCATACGTAGCATATGTACAAGGGGGACTCACATATGCTCACGTGAAGATAGCGGTTTGTTCGGCAATTAATCATTTGATCGAAAAAAACCTCCTCAAAATATGATAAAAAAGAACGGAATGAACTAAAAGAAAATTGTTGTAATTTATGTGTTAGATTTTATGACATAATATTGACAAAAAACATAACATGGAATATACTGAATATAGTAATAAATGATGGAGGTATCATTATGGCTGATGAAATCAGAAGATCCATGCCACTTTTTCCTATAGGAATCGTGATGCAGCTAACCGAATTAACAGCTAGGCAAATTCGATATTACGAAGAGCATGGATTAGTATCTCCGGCAAGAACCGAAGGAAATCGACGATTATTTTCTTTTAATGATGTTGACAAGCTATTAGAAATTAAAAATCTAATAGATCAAGGTGTCAATATGGCAGGGATTAAGAAGCTATTTGCAGGCAATCAAGATGCAAAACTTGTACAAGAAAATGAAGTAGTTAAAGCGAACAAACAAGAACTATCTGAAGATGAGCTGCGCAAGCTACTAAAAGCTGAATTGATGAATGCTGGAAAGTATAATCGTACAACTCTGAGACAAGGAGATATGTCCCGATTTTTCCATTAATTAAAATGTGCATGCAACCGTTAGAAATAAGTAAAATATAGGTGAAATAAATTCTTGAATTGATACACTTCACCAATTTTTATTTAAATAAATTTTTTAAAATCAAGGGAGGAGCTTTTTTTATGGCAAAGTACACACGAGAAGACATTGTTAAGATGACTGAGGAGGAAAACGTTAGATATATAAGACTACAATTTACTGATTTATTAGGAACGATCAAAAATGTTGAAATCCCTACTAGTCAGTTAGAAAAAGCACTTGATAACAAAATGATGTTTGATGGATCTTCAATCGAAGGTTTCGTACGTATAGAAGAATCAGATATGTATTTATATCCTGACTTAGATACTTGGGTTGTATTCCCTTGGACATCTGAAAAAGGTAAAGTTGCACGTCTAATTTGTGATGTTTACAATCCTGATGGTACTCCATTTGAAGGAGATCCACGTAATAACTTAAAGCGTGTACTTAAAGAAATGGAAGAGCTAGGATTTACTGACTTTAATTTAGGAGCGGAGCCAGAATTTTTCTTGTTTAAAGTTGATGAAAATGGCGAACCAACTCTTGAATTAAATGATAAAGGTGGCTACTTTGACTTAGCACCAACTGATTTAGGTGAAAATTGCCGTCGTGATATCGTTTTAGAATTAGAAGAAATGGGCTTTGATATTGAAGCATCTCACCATGAAGTAGCCCCAGGGCAACATGAAATCGACTTCAAATACGCTGGTGCTTTAAAAGCAGCTGATGATATTCAAACGTTCAAGCTTGTTGTAAAAACGATCGCAAGAAAGCACGGTTTACACGCAACATTCATGCCAAAACCACTTTACGGTGTAAATGGATCTGGAATGCATGCAAACCTTTCATTATTTGCTAATGGAGAAAACTCATTTTTTGACCCCACTGGCGACTTAGAACTTAGTGAAACAGCTCGCCAATTTATTGCTGGTGTTATAAAACATGCACCAAACTTTACAGCTGTTACAAATCCAACAATCAATTCTTATAAGCGTTTAGTTCCTGGTTATGAAGCACCTGTATATGTTGCATGGTCAGCTCGCAACCGTAGTCCATTAATTCGTATCCCGGCTTCAAGAGGTATGAGCACACGTGTAGAAGTACGAAGCGTTGATCCAAGTGCAAACCCATACTTGGCAATGTCAGTATTACTTGCTGCAGGATTAGATGGTATTAAAAACAAACTTACAGCTCCAGCACCAATTGACAGAAACATTTATGTAATGAACAAAGCTGAGCGTTTAGAAGCTGGTATCGTAGACTTACCTGCAACACTAGAGCATGCATTAGAAAACCTAAAGTCTGATGAAGTGATGACAGGTGCATTAGGTAGGCATTTATTCGAACACTTTGTAGAAGCAAAAGAAATTGAATGGGATATGTTCCGCACGCAAGTTCATCCTTGGGAACGTGACCAATATATGACTTTATACTAAAATTAAAATGTTGATTTAACAACATTTATAAGGGTTAAAACGGTGGGTCAAGTTGTGAGATTTAATTCTCTACTACAACTTGACCCACTTTTGACCCGCAAAAACTCCAAAAAAAAATTTATCCCAATAAATCATTCATATATTTTTCATACTTGTCCACCGAAGTATTTTCAAGCTTAGATGAAATATGAGAGTAAACATCCGAGGTAATTGTAATACTTTTGTGACCTAATCTTTCTTGAACGAATTTCATGGTTGCGCCTGATTCCAGTAATAAAACTGTATGAGTATGTCTTAGTCCATGGATTGGCATTTTTTCTAATCCAGCTTTTTTTAGAATTCTTGAAAATGCATTAAAGAGGGTAGACTTAGGTAGAAAATTTCCATCTTCACGACAGAATACTAAATCTAATTCATGTTTGTACTCTTCATTAAAGACAATTTTGTTCTCATTGAGAACCTTCAGATGATTTGATAATTCCTTAACTAGAGGCCCACTTATTTTTATTCTTCTTTCCGATTCATATGTTTTAGTTTCTCCGAATAAACTCTCATCTTTATTGGCCTGAAAATCTAGAGATTTGTTTACATTGATATAGCTTTCTTTTAGGTCAATATCCTTTATTTGGAGAGCAGCAGCTTCACCTTTCCTCATACCTGTTTCTATTAGTGTTTTGAAAAACATATAGTAAATATAGCTATCTTTTCTACCTACTGTTAGAAAATGTGAGATGTTTTCTGATTCGATGTATTGTAAATCTGACTTCTTTTTAGTTTTACTTTTTGGGATGGTCGCACCTTCACATGGATTATTGTCAATTTTTCTTAATGGATGTACAGCCGTTTTCATAGCATTAAACATTGTAGTGTGTATAATTTCAATTGTCCTCTTACTATAACCCTGGTCATCTAAATAATTAAGAAATTTTTGGTATTTTAAAGGTGTGATATCTTTTAAATTTACTTCTTTAAAGTATGGTATAATCTTTGTTTTTACATTTCTTTCATGTAGAATATAAGTGTTCTTTCTTACATTATCTTTCTTATATTCGACTAACCATTCATGGAGATAGTTTTTCAAAGCAATTGGAGTATTATCCACCTCAATTCCATTGAGAACCTTTTTTTCAACTTCGTTTGCAGCTATTTGAGCCTCTTTTTTTGTTTTAAACCACTTTTAGATAATTCATTTTTTTCTTGGTGATTGGATCAGTATATCTAATTCGGAATTGCCATGTATTTCCTCGTTTTCGGAATCTAGCCATCAAAAATCTCCATTTCAATATATTTGTAAACATATCCCATTATAGCACTTGTGAATTCTGTATTCAATGAATGATAGATGGGAACATTTTTTTCAAAATACGGTCTTCTCATTGCAGTTACATAAATTTTTATTGATATAAACATAAATAAGTGAATAAATGAGATTATTATCTATTTTTTCTCCTCAAATCAATCTAACACTCCAATTAATTTAGCTTTTGTTCTTTATTACTTTTCAAAATAATTGCTGTCAATGATTTATATCAATTGTTCAATATCAAAATTATTTATAGGGAAATAATGGATATTCTATTATAGAATAAAATAATTACAAAGTAATTCACAATAAAATGCTCATTTTATTCTATTGGGTTAGAGGAAGATGAATCTGTTATTACTGATATGGTAATGTTACTCTGTAGCCCATATGAAGAAGTACATAGACGGACATACTGTTAAATCAAAAGAAATGGAGGCCGACAAAATTTCAGATGAGATATGAAGTAAGTATTACTCACTGTGAAAAATATTTAACAAAATGTTTAAAACATAGGATTAATGCACTATGTAGAATTATTATTATTCTAAGTTAGATTATAATAATAGTAATATTTTACTTGTAAATCTCTTCTAGTAATTTGGTATAATTAAGAAAGAATTTTTAATAGATAAGTATATTTTGATATAAATGAACATTCCGAAATCACAAACTATTGAAATAAATATTATCACACATAATATTGTATGGTTTTTTCTAAGGAGGAAAATTTCAAATGATAACTCTTGAAAATCTCCACAATAAAATAATTCTGGATGAGCGAAGTAACGTAGCTCTTGGTGAGGCTATAAATGTTACGGACAAAACGATAGCAAATATCAAAGACTATTTAATAAATGGTTCTAAAAATGAACCTAAATTGGAATACATCATTAGACTGGCAAGAGTATATACGGATAACTCAGCATATGTACATGAAATTGTAAAAGATTTCAGTAAGTCTAATATTGGCTCGAATAACTTAATAAAAGTAATGGATTATGCATTAGAAAATAGTCTCTATGATCTTCTAAAAGAAATAATTAATCGATGCCATGGTAAAAATATTACTTTGGAGAAAATATCTAAGCTATATGAGCTTTTATTGACCAAAAAGATTGAAAATAAGAAATGGTCTGATATCATATTAAAGGCTAAGTTAGTAAAATCCAGTGATCCTGTTGTAAAGTATTTACTTACGTTCATAGAGTCTTTAGTTGTATCAGAAAATGGTAATTTTGTTGAACTGGAGATTAGGGGCGAAGAACTATTGGCTCTTGCTAAAGATGCGCCTGGGGACTATTTATGTAGTACTTATTCAACAAGAGCCTTGGATGTCCAAGCTAGAGCAAAAATGAAATTATTTAAATATGACGAAGTGAGAACACTGTTAAGACAGATTGTAAAAAGTGAGTTTGCTGGTGATAGAGTTAAGGCTTCGGCATGCTTTTCTTCAGCTTTAACTCAATTTTATTATGATTATAAAGCTTGTGAAACTGACTTCAAAAAGGCCATATACTTGTATGAGAAAAATGGTATGACTCGTGATAGTAAAGCCGTTGAAACTCACTTGTTTTTTGCTAAATGTTATCATATTATAGACTTAGAAAGTGCAGATAGTGCAAATAGTAGTCTAACAGATTTTGATCGAGCTTATTATTTATACCAAAAAGGTTTAGTAGAAGAATCTAAACAAGTGATGGATAATGCTACATATGAAGACTATGAAGCTCCATTTATTAGTTTTATGAAAGGCTTACTAGCTCATAAACAATCAATAAAGCGAGACTACTTTAGAATATCCATGATTTTGTTTAAATCACAAGGTAACATGCACTACGCTCAGTTACCAATTATGGAGATGCAAAAATTAGAAAAAGAGGGTGTAATGAATTGAAAAAAGCAATAGCAGCTCTTTTGGTTTTAGCTATTGTGCTGTTTAACATAGGCACAGTCTCATCGAATGAAGAGGCATTAAGCAATAACCATGATCAGAAAATACCAGTTAGTTTTAAAACTTTATCTCCAATTGACCCAGATTTAGTTTAAACTTAATAATAAATAAGATGGACAGTGTTTATATTGAACACTGTCCATCTTCCGTTTTACGACTTCGGAAAAAATGAATTTGAGTAATAATGATTCATAACTGGACGTTTTTTACATATGGATCTAGAGAGATTTGGTTTGTCTAAGAAAACAAAGGAATTGGAAAAGAACTAAGCAGTATTATTGAATATACATACAATGTTATGAATGAAAACTTATTGAAGTGGACATGTTGGAAAAAAAGATACAGCTACTGATATTGAGGCTGAAAAAATAATTCAAGATATAAATTCTTTATTCTCACCAAATTCTAAAACAATCGAGTAAAGTTTATTCGATTATAAATATATTTATATAAATTCAAGGGATCCCTAGCATATTAAAGAAAACTAATACACAACCTTTCTAAATCGCCTCTCAAGCCAAAATCACACTTTTTATTACTTTGGTAAAATTAAGTTAGTAACCAAATTTCCCCTTTAAGTACTTATATATAGCATATTTTTCCAAGTGAAACGCTACTGCCTTTTAGCGTTTTACTGCTATTTTGAGGCTAAAGTGGACGAGGTATGAGAAGGGAGAGGGATTAAAATAAAGGATATAAAACAGTACGAAAAAATTTCTGGTGAACTATTAAAAACTTTAGGCTATGTAGATGAAACTCTAAATAATAGAGCTAAGAAATCTATAGACGAAATAAGAAAAGCAGAATATCTTTTAGATAGAATCCAACAAGATTTAACAATAATGCAATTAACACTTAACAGAAGAAAAATGGTATCTAAACGAGGTAGGATTGCCAAATGAGGTGATAATGTTGAGTAACACTATTAAAAAGCCTGAGTTTAAAGGTTGGCTTTTTTGGATCATAGCTTTAACTCTTGTAGTTGTGATTACCGGATCATTAAAATAGGTAAAACCCTAGGTTACAAAATGCAAACAGGGTCTTACCTATTTTTATTTTATTTACTCGGCAAGTTAGTGAACTGTCACGAGATTTGAGCGAGCGTTATCTAAAAATCCTGTATAATCAGAATTTTCATAAAGGTCTATTTCAACAAATACATCTAGAGGTTCTAGGCCAACCGGAATTTCGCTAACGCTAAAACTCTTCGTAGGCGTTTGACTAGTAAAATATCCTTTAGGGCTATAACTATGATCCCAGTCATAAGATACATCATAAAGCTCCATTTGATAATAAAGTTTCCCACACTCTCCATTAGTCTGTGCATATACATTTATTGACCCTGAATAATAATCGCTTTTATCTGTTACAACTCTGACTTCACAACCAGGTATACCGTCAATACTCCACCATTTACTATACTCTGCTGCTTGAACTGAACTTTGTGGAAATAAATTTACTATACTTACAATAGCTACTAGTAATACTGCAATTTTTTTCATACTTTCTTCCCCCATTTTTGATTTCATAAAAAAACATAGAACGACAGAACCCATATGAAGCAAATAACAAAAATCTTAATAAGACACAGAGAGACCAAGAAAATCGTAATGTATATTATCGATGCTTCTAGCTGTCTTAATAAAAAAGTACCCGTCAATATCTTCCCATGTTTGAAAATTAAAACTAAATGATCCCCTTGAGGTAATTTTTTTTGATTCTAAATCATTAAAATCTGTGTCTTTAAATCCAACTGTAAATTCAAATTCTTCCGAATTACTATTTGCACCCTGTTAGAGTTGTAGAATCTCCTTTTGCAAATGTAAATAGTTTTTCTAGGAGATAACTTTTACCAAAACTTACATACATATCACCAAGGTTAACTGAAGTTTGTAAAGAAATGTCCTTTAACTCAGATATAACCTTCCTTTCAGTAAATAATTGTTGAGTATTATCTGCGGCATATGCATTTCCCACTCCTGTAAAGCAATGCTTGTCGCTAAAACACCAACTGCTAATTTCTTTTACATAAAATCCCTCCTAAATTAATTAATTCATATGTAAGACGAATAGCATCGAAATTTGTCACACTTTTTTTAAAAAAAAGATAATATATTTAATATAATTGGAGGAAAGATAGATTTTCATCAATAAATACAAATGCATTTATTGAGAAAGAGGTGAGTACAGTGGACAATAAAAATAAAGAGGTACTTCATTTATATGACGTTTATAGTAAACGGATTTTTAAGTTTATCTACACCCTTACTAATGATTATCATAAATCAGAGGATTTAACTCACGATACGTTCATTAAAATAAAAAACTCATTACACCAAATAAAAAACAGGGGTAAAATGGAAACGTGGATATTTCAGATTGCCCATAACGTTACTATGGATTATCTAAGGAGAAACAAATTTAATATTATTGAACATCTTAAACCTTTATTAAAAGAAAAAGAAACCATCCCTTCAACGGAAAGTGTTTTCATCACTAATGAAAGTGTTAGTGATTTATTTAAAGCTTTAAGACAAATTAAACCGACATATCGTGAAGTTATTATTCTTAGGAAGATAGAAGAATTATCAATAAAAGAAACTGCTGTAATTTTGGGATGGTCTGAAAGTAAGGTGAAATCAACATTATCTAGAGCTATGAAAGCATTACATAAAGAATTAACTGAAGGAGGATATGTTTATGAGCAAACGCCCTAAAGAATATCCATTTGATCAGGTAAAAAGCCTGGATGAGAGCATACACTGGGATACTCAAAAGCAAATTGAGTTAAGACATAGAATAGAGAAGGGTTTAAATAAAACAAACAAAAGGCACAATTATGTTTTCAGAGTCCTCCCATTGGCTGGCTTAGCAATAGTATTTTGTATTATTGGTATTTTGTTAGCACCATACATGTCTGAAGAAGAATTTAACAAATTAGGGAATGCTTCTACACCTGTGGAAAATAAAACAGAGGCTGCACTTAGTGTGATTGAAGTGCTCAATGAAAGCTCTACTATTCATTACATCAATTTAGATATAACTACGGGTGAAGAGTGTAATTTCTGGTTAAATAACTTACATGATAGTTACAACTATAAATACAAAGTATATGCTCCTGATGGAAGTTTGATTGGAGAATCTACTACTGCTGGTTCGCAGGAAAGGTTATATTCAGTAGATTTAAGCTTATATGGTTCAGGTAAATATAAAATTAAGGTATATTCACTTGCAGGTAATATTGGAGGTAAATATCATTTGAGAGTTAGAAATTTTTAGATAAAAATAGTTAGTTACTTGTGTTTATAACAGAAAAGATTTTTACATAGATAAGATGATGAAGTTTATAATAAAAGAACAATTTTATCGTGAATAAATACATTAACAACTATAATTTTATATATTAATAAAACAGCATGATTGACTGCCATGAATGTGCTCCATTACCTACACAATATGTATAGGAAGTACATATCATATTCTCTGGGTATATTTAGTCTTCCCAATTGATTTCTAAAGCCCTATTCCCAGGTATAGGGCTTTTTAATTTTGTGCTTTACAAAGTACAAAATACAGAAATAAAAAGTAAAAGGTATTAGATTTGAGGACATTTGAGTAAGTGTGAAAAAGTCGAAAAGCACTCATCTATTGGCTGCTATTAAAAACAACCAATCAAACGCTTGACATGGAGGTTTTAATAACGGAAGGGTAAAGTATGTAAACCCTCCCTGATCGTTCATGAATGGAGGAGACATCAGGGAGGGGAGAGTGATAATAACGGGTGTACTTTATTTTATATAAGTTATGTTAGTTATGCTTGTATAAATGTGCTGGGGAAAATAAATCATTTTCCTAATAAACTTAATGGACATTGAGGTGAGCTGCAGAAGTATCATTCTAACAATCTTTATTTCTAATATAATTTAATTGAATAACTAATATAAATATCTTGATACAATTATGCAAAAAATGGAGAAATAATAAGAATGCATAATATTATAGTCAAAAAATGGCTTATCCACTGTGTAGGTCAAAAAAAATTGACCTATTTACCCATCGTTATATGCTATTTATAATTTTTTGTAGAAGGAGGGGAAATGTTGAAAAATAATTATCTTAATATTTAATCAACTAAGAACCTCTCATACAAAAAAATTTATATATTAGATAATGAGGGCATATGTAAACTAAATCTTTCACACTGGATTACCTGTGTTCTCAAAGAGATTAAACAAAAAAAAATTATGTGGAATTAAATAGAGCATAGGAGATGTGATTCTATGAAATAGTAAAGGGTATTATTATTAAAAATATTTATATTGGTTGGTAGCCAAGTGGATAGTGGTAATAACTGAGAACTGTAAGGAACTATTTCAAATTACTAGAACAGCAAAATGATAGTAAGGAATTGTACCAAATGATGACCATATTTAATCGAAAATATTGGAGATTAATGGAGGGCAACTTATTTTCACAGGATATACTTAATAATTTGAAAATATTTTTGTTCTAGACCTATTGAATGTACTATTGATGTAGGAAGGTTTAATTAAAATTCTTAGTAAGACTATCTTAATACTCTGTTATTTGATTATTTCAAGATGTAAACAGGGTAATGAATCTACTTATTTGTTAACGATGTGCTGATTAGCAGGTGAACCATTGTACTACTTTAATTCCAATACTTTTTGTAACTATTATAAATATTAATATCTTGACACAACTATGTAAAATATAGTGAAAATGATAGAAACATAGGTGGATTTTGTTGAAAAATGACTCCTCAGCGTTGATTTAACGGATTGAATAAATGGTTCTATATTTAATAGAATAACAGTAGCTAACCGGCTAGCAAGGATTAACTCTAATTTAAATCATAGTATTCAGATAGGCATATTGTGATTAATAAAAAATATCTAACTATATTATGGAGGGATATAACATGAACAAGTTTTTTAGAATTTTATCGACATCAGCTTTGGCAGTAACGTTAGTGTCAAGTGGGTTACAACCAATTACTTCCTTTGGTGAAGAACAAGAAATAGCTGATAATCAAGAGAATAATGTATTTGTGTCTAAACTTGTTGATACTAATGATAATAATAATCTTAGTTTTGGAGGATTGAAATCATTATCTCCTTCGTATCCTGCAGCCCCCGTACCAGACTTATTGGAAGCTCTTAAGGGGTGGGATATGTCAAAAACATTGCCATCTGATACTAAACAGTTGCAAAGGGGACTTACGACTATATCTGGTTCATTGTTAGATTATATTCCGGTAGATATTTATGAAGATAATGTAAATTGGACAAAGAGTACTGCAGGTATTTTGCCAGACGTGGACTTATTAAACCCAAATTTTAACCACGACTCTGATGACAATCCCATTTTCTTTGGATTTGTCGATAACAACGGTGAGTATAACGAATATATACACTTTTTATGGAAACAAGTACCTGACAAAAAAGGAAAACTAGGAACGTTAATGTTAAATCCTGATGTACTTCCAGCTGACGATGACTCATCCTTAATATTGGATGCATATTATGAAAGAATAGGAAATGCTGTTACAAATTATAGTGGTGAGCCTGCATCTTTTAGTGAAACATACACTACTGGTATAACAAAATCAGAATCTAGAGAGATTAGTAATACAATTGGGGCAAGCTATGGCTTTGAACTCGGATTTGGAGACATTGCAACTGTAACTGCTGAAATAAGCACTGAGTTGACAGAAAGCTTTGGTTCTTCTATTGATGTTGAGAACTCCCATGAAGTTTCATATTCTTATAATTTTGGAGAAAGATTTGATGATCCATATATGTATGCTATTTATCACCTAGTAGGAGACTATAAACTAGTTCCATCAAAACAATTAAAAGAGATTGTTGATTCTCTTCAACAAATCTATTTGGTTGATGGCGGCATTGGTAAACGTGATTTAAATACAACAGTTGGAGATAGATCTTTTTCATATCCAACAGATGATTATCGTGCAGTCGAAGTTTATGAGAATGGATTCAGAATTCCAGAACAGAATCTACTAGACCAATATTCTATTAGTGATTTTACAGATTCAAATTGGAGAAATATTAATGTTTCAATAGGATATGAATCAGAAACTACTCCTGAAGGTGACCCTGCACAAAAATTAACCCAAAAAGAGGTTAACGGTGCGGTACAACAATATGTAGATGTTGCTTCAGACGGAAATCAATATACATTTGGAGTATGGCTGAAAGCAGATGAACCCCATCAAGCACAAATTAAGGTTCAAAATCGTAATAATACAGAATCAGCTGCTGTAAAAGTTGACGTTACAACTGATTGGGAGTATTTCTCAGTAACAACTGATCAACCGTTTTCTACTAATGATGGTGTAACTGTTGTCATTTGGCCAAGTGTCTATAATGGGCCAACAGATTCTGTATATGTTTGGGAGCCAAAGCTAATTGAAGAATAGCCAAAAGACTATTTACAATGAATAACGTGCATGGGTTGGTAATTCACAAAATATTCCCTTTCTATTATTGAATAATACATTATGAAGCGATGAAATAGTTTCCTCTCAAAAGAATCAAATACAATAACCCCCGACTTCATTCTTTGATGACGGGGGTTATTGTTATAAAAAAATGTAAAACAGATAAAATACTAGTAAACATAAGTGATAAAAAGTATACTACAACGTTCGATATTAGTATTTGTAATTAGACATCTGTTAAAGCCATAGCATCCTTATATGCATAGTATAAATTGAAATATTATACTATTATGGAGGTTTTCACATGTCTAATTTAATTGGTAAAGGAAAGATAAAACAACCTTGTAATGATAAATTTACAATGTACTATTCTAACAAACCATTCAAAGGGATAACTAGAGCAGTAACTGTAACAAATCAAAGTAAATGTAAAATGATTGTAGAAGTTTATTCAGAAGTTAATGATAACCCTGAATCAATTCCTCTCCCAAATAATGGTCAAGGTGTTACCGTGGAGCGTAGAGGTTTAAATCTCGTAAGAGTAAAATGCTGTAAAACAAAAAGTGAGAAAGAATGCGT
Organism: Cytobacillus sp. Hm23; assembly: GCF_051842895.1. Classification (NCBI taxonomy): domain Bacteria; kingdom Bacillati; phylum Bacillota; class Bacilli; order Caryophanales; family Bacillaceae; genus Cytobacillus; species Cytobacillus sp. Hm23. The sequence continues at coordinate 14,960 of NZ_JBPXRQ010000007.1, read as the reverse complement.
TGGCACTTATGAAATTCGTAAAGCGTAGGATTTTATGATAGTTGAATTGTTTGAGGTTAGAGATATAGTGGGTGCAGCACCCCCTACATTAATCGCTATTATATTGTGGCTTTTATTAAGTAAACATATTAGAAATTGTGTTGAACAACTTTTTTTTCTCTCTTTGATTGCACCAAAACACATGAGAACATATAATGTATTACAATGGCATGAAGACATGAAAACAGCCCCCCACTCTTTGAATTTAAGGAGAGTAGGGCTATTTTTATGTTTACTTATTTTTTTGAAATGTAGTAACGTTAATACATCGACAAGTATTTTTAAGTATTAAAAATGCTATTGCGCATTTATTATCTAAAATAGAGAATCGATATGTATGACATCCTATAGGCGGTGTGTCACATACTGTATAGCTTGGAGTTAATGTGAAATTCCCCTGTCTTTCATCTGACACAGGGAAACTACATAGTATAATAGAATTCCCACATGTTATACGTTCAATTAAATAAAGTACACCAAAAGCATTAGGAGCGCTAGTAGTTACTTCTAAATCTACCATAGTATCAACCTTTGCAACCCAATCCTTCTCAGTCACGTTTATTGTATCCGTTGTTAATGTTAAAGGTACAAATGGTGTTGTAGTGTTACCATCTGACAATGTGACAGTACCAAATTGACAGTTGCAAAATATTTCGTTGTTTCCTTTCCCCTTACATCTACAATCAGACATAATTTTTTTCATTCTTTCAGTATATTGTGAAGCGATAAAACCACTTCTATCTAATTAGTAAATGCTGGTTTATAAACTTTGGTAACATACAAAAGTCTATGAAACATAAAAGAAATACTGTCAATTGTATATGTAGTTAGGAAACACAAGTGATATTATGTAACCTCCCGAAATTTTCGAGAGGTGATAAATGACCTTATACAAGGATTCTACTGGTAGATTATATTGTATGCATTATAACTTTATTTATTTTGAGCCTTTGTCCAGAAAAAGACAAAATGTATATTTAACTACCGTAACTACTAACCACACTAGGAAATGTGTCTTTAAATTTTCATATATTTAAAAAAACTATGCTTCTATATAAAAGCATAGTTTTTTAAAATCACATATACATATCCAAGCTATTCTCTAATTAATGAATATAATGAACTATAAAGGTTAAAGGAGGTGTATTTATGGCCAAAGGAAAAATACGAACTACCGGTGTTTTGTACCGAGAAGTAGGTACCGTTGAAGGACACACAGAAATCCTAAATCGTGGCGAAGAGGAATGTACAATAAAAGCTACAGCATTTGACTGGGATGATGAAAATGATCCAATGTTGATTAAAGAAGACATAATAGTTATTCCTCCAGGAACTCGTAGAACATTTGATTTTGATATGACTCGACACGCTGAGCTTTTGATTGAAACCGAGAATAAATGTAAATGTATGGGTCTTATTGCAAATCTGTATTTTCGTGACAGGGATAATTGTACGGTAGGAACTCCTGTGTATAACAATGATTTTATCGAAGTACTATGTGATTGTTACTAACTAGAAGGTATTATTTGTAGTAGTATTTAATATATGTAAACTCTCCCTGTTTCTTTTTTTATGAAAGGTGGAGACAAGGAGAGTGAGTGATAATAAAGAAGGGTGTACTTAATTTTATGCATGTATTTTAGTAAAGCTTGTATGAAAGGGTAGGTCAAATAAATCATTTTTATGTGCAACACAATGGACACTGTGCTGAGTAGAAATTAATCATAATATTTACTACCACTATAATTTTACGTCCATTTTTGCAACTTTTACATGAACTTATTCGTATTACATATAAAATGATGTTACTAACTATTTATCAAATAAAGAATTATAGTAATGAATGAAATATAAAGGATAGGAGTTGATAATATGCCTCTATGGTTATTTGTTTTAGGTGTTTTTGGTGGAATACTAGGTTTAGGTGTTTTTATTGATTACAGAGTCAAGAAAAAGAATAGAAGTATTGAACCTGAAGAAGGAATTAAAAATGCTTCGAAATCTCAGCAAATTTATACGGAACAATATCTTGATCAATTAAGAAAAAACATGGGAGATGGAGATAACAATTCACTTTAAGCTAAATACAACCGAAATTATTAGGTTGTATTTAGAGTTAGTTTAGTTCAATTACTTATTTAGTAAAAAAAGTGATATTATGTCCACCATTGAGGTCCAACTAATGCCATAACCATTTAATTTCTCTTCGTATGTATTACATTTTCTCTGGTTGGGACATCGCTTGCATTAGTTCTCTTTATGACAATATTAATGTCATCTAAACCAAAATATTTTAGTGGGAATGAGAAGGTAGTTATTGATTAAGTAAAAAATGGAGGAATCATATGGAAAGAAAATATAATGATTTAATAGGAGATATTTTAAAAGAAGCTGGGGAAAAAGATAACTATAAGGGGAAAGGTAAACCAATATCTAAAGAGTATTTAGAAATGGACACATATCAACGCTTTCAAAAAATAGCAAAGGATGCGGGATATCTACCTACTTGGGTAAAATTACAAAAAGAAATCTCTCAATTAGTACATTCTTGTAAAACAGAACAGGATGTCATAGTCATTAACGAGAAAATTAGTAAACATAACACAATATGTCCTAGCCCCATGCAAAAAAATCAAATAAACCTGGATGAATTAGAAAAAGCCAAAATAATTTGGTGATTTTCTGTATCCTTGTTTAACAATCACTCGAGAAACCCACTGTTTTTCCGTAAGTTATCAGTTTGCCCCTTTAGGGGTGGGAGTGTCAAAGTGTTATTTAGAAGTTAGTTACTTGGAAAGTAGTTATGAAACACAATGGACATTGTGGTTACTAAAATATTATAAATTACCCTCACCAAATGAGTGAGGACAACGTAGTATATAAAGTACTTTACATTGACAATCATGACATAGCAAAATCCCTTGTTAAATAGTAGGGATTTTGTGTGTTATTAATTAGTTGCTACATATTCTTTATTTACTCTGCTCGCTCTTTTGAAAGGTAGTGACATTAATGCACCGACAAGTATTTTCGAGTGTTAGGGAAAGATTTGTACCATTATCGAGTATGGACAGCCTATACATATGGCAGCCCAGTGGTGGGTGATCACACACTGTATTGTTTGGGGTTAATGTGAAATCAGTAATCCTTTCATCCACCACATTGTAGCTACATAATGTTGTAGTAGTTCCACCTGTTATTCGTTCAACTACATAATTAACAGCGGTTATGGTGGTACCACCAGTTTTTTGTATGTCTGCCATCGTATCAACCTTAACTACCCAATCCCTTTCTGTAACATTTATTGTATCCGTTGTTAATGTTAAAGGTACAAATGGCGTTGCATTGTTACCATCTGACAATGTGACAGTACCAAATAGACAATTACAAGATATTTCGTTGTTTCCTTTCCCCTTACATCTACAATCGGACATAATTTTTTCATTCCTTTCAGTGCTATTATGAAGCGATAAAACCACTTCTATCTAATTAGTAAATGCTCGTTTATGTACTTTTGTAACTGACAGTAGTCTATGAAACATGAAAGAAATACTGTCAATTGTCAATTGTAAATGGAAGTAGTGAACAAATGTGATATTGTGTTTATTGAAAGTTTTTTTTATGTTGAAGAAGGTGATAACTATAGATATTATATTTTTTGTGTTTATACTACTTGTTATTTTTATCTCGGGATTGCTTTTTTTGACTGATAAATGGGATTTAGGTTTATTTATGTTGGGTTTAATTTATTGTTTCTTTAAATTCGACAGTTACCTGTCGGATACAAAACTTAATCAAAATGAACATCATTTGGAATACTTTATTTCTTTATTGTTTTTTCAAGAAAAGTCTAAATTGTACTCATTTCTTGCATGGCTTGAATTATTTATTATGGCTCTGATATTGACCTTTATTCCACTTGTTGTGCGTACCTTATTAAGACACTTTAGAAAAGAATAGAATGATAAAAATATTTTATAAACATAATAGAAATTGTGTCTAAAGGCAAATAAATTATTCTAACATCTCGTTATCCACCCAATCAAAAAAAAAAAATCAGGCATAGGATATTTTAAATATCAAAGTGTGAATTGAGGTGGGAACACGAGTAAATATTATAAAAAAGTTAGTCCTTGTTGTGGAAATGTTACATTGAAGGATGAAAATTGTATAGTTTGTAATTGTCCAATTATTATTGATTCACTAGGTTTTGAAAGTGTGGATACATTGCCGGGGGATGGCAAATTAATTTATATAGGTGAATCTCTTGGTTTTGCAGGAAATGCAAGTATATCTGAAGGAATGGCAGATGTTATTTTTACGTCAAACGGTATAGACAGAACCATTACCTTAAATGAACCAGGCTTTGACCGTGGTTTATTCTATTTTGAGAATGTAACTCAAGTGAGGGTTGTAGGTGATGGTACTGATGACCAAACGTTAAGTTTTTTTGCAACCTTAACGGGAAGGTGCAAAACACCTTTTTGTAATTCCTGTGATTGTCGGGTTGTTATTTCAAATCCACAGGTGCAAGAGGCGAATATGTTATCGCCAGGTACTACAAAGCAAATTTATAACAATGTATCACGTGGTTTTACTGGTACTGTAGAATTAACAGGTGGCAACGGGGCGGAAATCGAATTTAGATTTACAGAAAACGGTATAGTTCAGACTATTAAGTTAAGTAATCCCATAGATCCTATAACTCTTTATAGTTTTAATAATGTAACATTTATAGAGGTAGAATGTACTGGGAATGTCGATTGTGAATATTCAATTTCTGCAACTTTATCAGAAAATTGTAAAACATTTTAAAGTAAGGGGAATAACTAGTTTGTTTGTATTAATTTGATAGGTCAAATAAATCATTGTTATTCTACACAATGATTATTGAGTCGAATAGTTCCAGTTCTTCAGTAATGAAAAATTGGAACTTTTGTTGTTTTACAAAATAAGTAATCTACTTCGCGGTATATCGTAACTTAGCTCCCTATACCCCTTTTAGTAGACTGAAAATTAGCAAACTCTGTTCAAAGAATCTGGAACAGAGAAGAGATGTGAAAATGTATTTACGGGACATGTTTTATTGTATGTACAATGAGTATAATTGTGACTAACTAAAACGTTAGTCCAAGCAATCAAAAAAATATATCATATAAATGGAATAGTATACTGGAGGTGCAAATTATGTATGATAAGAACAAGGATTGTAAATGTAGGGTCGTCCCACCAAGTAGCTTACTAGGGTATTGTGAGATATTTGGAACAATAAGTTCCCTGAATCCACCTTTTGGGACAAGTAATGTTATATTTGGAAATCGAGGGACATGTGTAGGCTTTAGTGTTCCTACAGAAAAAAACTCTATTAGACTTCCTAATATAGGAGATTATCAAATAACATATGGAATGATTACAGGAATGCAACCAGATGAAGAGTTTGTGTTTTCTTTGAATAGCAATAAATTTGGGTCAATTATTCAATCTGTCACTGTTGTAAGACCTACAACTTTTATAGTGTTACCAGTATCGAAAACTATACTGTATACAAGTAAAGTAGAGAATGAAGTAATCTCAGTAACTGTTAATGCAAGCATGGGGTCAGGAAACTCAACATATAACGATGCTGTTTTAAGTATTGTTAGATTCAGTTAAAATATTTCATGAGCTTTTTCAATTATAATTGGAAGATTATTATAGATTTTCTCATATATTATGGGCTACATCACGAATGGGCAATTTAAAAGAAGGGGAGAGATATATAAACCCATCCCCATAATTAATTCTTCTACTCAGTTAAGTTCTTTTCTTTCCAAGCATCCTCATATTCCATTTTAATATCTTAAGTGTAGCCTCAATAATACCTCTAACCTCATCTTCACTTAATACAATTCCAATTTGTTTTGCTCTTTCAGATAACCAATTAGCAGCATGTTTATATTTAGTCTCACCTGAGTATTTGTCATAATACTGTTCAGCAAATTTAACTGCAATCTCAGCATATTCCAACACACTATTAAACTTCTCTGTGTGGTTTTTATTTTTTATGTATGTCAATACAAATGGAACTAGTAACCCAACAAATCCCCGTTCAGAATGATCGAGGTTAATTCGGTGTAAAGGCGATGGCAATTGGATTTACACCAATGTCTACAGTTGCGATTAGAGTATGGGTTTTTACGTCAAAACCGATACAGTTCCTTCAATGTTATTTCCTACGTAAGCTAATTTTCCATCTGGTGTGAAGGAGACAAAACGTTGAGGTGGCTTATTATTTTCTACTTGAATTGTAGCAATAACCGAGTGAGTTTTTATGTCAATAACTATGACAGTGTTTCCATTCGAAGTAGCTACATAAGCGATCTTTCCGTCTGGAGTAATAGCGATATTAGCATTGTCTGGAATATTTCTAGAAGAAATGGTGGCGATTGCAGAGTGAGTTTTAGTGTCAATAACCGTTACATTATCCATCTGTGACATACTAACAACATAAGCCAGTACCATCGTGCCGACCTCCTTGTTAATCATATGTTTCAGTGTATGCGCTGATATCAGTCATGAGAAGGTGAATTAATCTAAGGTTTTAAACTTGTATAGTAGCATCCCAAAGAGGTCAATATGTGGACTGTCAACATCTAACTAGACAACATTTTTAAGGTGGCTGTTTTTGTACTCAACAGGACTTGCATATCCCAGTGTGCTGTGAATACAAATATGATTAAACCAATGCACGTAGTCATGGAGTTCTCGTGTTAATTCTTCTAAACTTTCATACTGCCTACCTTTGACAAACGGACTATAAAGAAAAATGGCATAGCAATAATGAAAAGCTAGTACATGATATACTCTGTTTTGCAAATACAACACATGATCAGGATTTGTTATATTATTTTTGGTGTGTCAGATTCAGGAGAAATAAAAGGTATAGATGTAAGTAGGAAACAAGCAGATATTCTTGATTTGTTGAGGTCTTACCCATTTGCAGGTGGTAATATAACGTTAATACAAATTGAAACAATAGAGATGGAAGGGAAGAGCCTTGACGTATTGTTAATTCTTAATTCCGAGAAAGTTCCCTATTACCTTGAACCAAGAGGAAAAAAGTATAAGGTAATAAAGGAAGGACTAATTTATTCTCGTAGAGGGGACAGTAATACACCATTAGATAAGAATTCTGAACCTTCGGTAATTGAATATTTATGGAAAAAGCGTTTTGGTATTGATATTACTCCAAAAGAAAGAGTAGTAAAACTATTATCAAGAAAAAATGAATGGGAGCACAATGGACAAGAATACTTTCACTCTGTTTATCCTGAGTTCACTATATCTATCACTCTTGATAATGATTGCAATCATCCACAATTCTATTCTTATGTAATGATGAATAGTTCTACTAAATATAGGGATATAGAAGTTAAGTATCGAGGAGTTACTCTATATACTGACCAAGAAGTTGTACTTGATAGTGGTAGATATGTAACTTCTGTGCCTGAATGGGAAAGCTTGTGCTTTGATGATTTTCATCATGAGAATTATCCATACAAATATTACATAAAGGGAGACATAAAGTATAAGCTCCATGAATTTTTGTTAAAGAAGACAAGTGAAGAAGCTCTTTTAGCACATAAAAGATTCTTATCTGTTGTTCTATTATTTGACAGTGAAGTAGAGAAAGAACAATTTAATAATTATTTACTATTGAATGAAGAGTTTTTTTTAAGAAAACTTAATGAAAAACAAGATAATAATTACATTGAGTATGGCAATATAAAAGAGAGAAAAGAGGCACAAAAACGAATTGCCACGGGAAAAATTTTAAAAGAGATGTTAGAGGAATTTAGAATTAATAAAAAAATGAGAGTTTAAGTATGTAGGTCTCTACTATCAACATTAAAGGGAAGTATGATTGTGCAAGATTAGTTAATCTAATGAAAGGGATAGTTAAACTATTTTAGTGGATTCCACCATTAGCTAGTAAAGAAGATTTTAAAAATAAGGAGAGAAAAGATGAATACGATAGCAATCTATCACCACCTAACTCCTCAAATCTATATGAGGTCTTGGAAACATGGGAAATCATCTATCTACGTAGTAGAAAAAAGTAGCGACGATCTAGGACAAGAAAAAAGTACGAAAAAATTTGCTGGAACGAACAATTATCATTCAATCAGAGCTGGGTCTATAATTTCTACTGAAGAAGACTGTAAAATGTTTTTTAAGCCATTGGAAAACTATACTGTAGAAATTGATGGTAAAGTGACGAATAATGTCTTTGAAATGAATAGAAGGTTTATCGATTATGATAAATGGATTATAAAACATTTAAATGGACAAGTTGTATCTGAGGAGGATAAAGATACACTAAAAAAATCTATTCTTTCAATAACTAAAAATGATATTGAAGTTGGTTGGGATAGACAATATGAAAATAATTGGAATCAAATAAATACACAAATCTTCAGTGAAATATTTCCTTATCATGATCCTAAACTACAAACAAATAAAGTAAAAGCAATTAAAAGAGAAGAACTTATAAAGTTTATGGTTTCAATTGAATGGAGAACAAAACCTTATCACCCTGAACTAGAAAAAGGATTTAATGATGTCATGAATAAGAACTTTTTTGGAATTGACTTAAAATCCATACAAATTCCAGAAAATGAACGATTGTATCCATTTTTAGAGACACTATATGATGAATATGCTCATAGTTACATTTTAAAACAATATCGTAAATTTTTAGATGGAAAGGGAATTATAATGGAGGAAGCAAAGAAGTTTATTAATGAATCTAGTATTGTTTTCTACATAGCACCGCCAAATGGAGAGTTTATAACAAGCGATAATCCTGTTTGTAGATTTGATAATCCACAAGGAAAAAAAGAATATATTTTTCCCTTAAGCCCTAAACTGGCTTGTTCTGTGTTAAAAGGTTCTGAGAAGGATTATTATTTTATTAATAGACTTTCAAAAGGAGAATTAATCAATTATAACAATCAATTAAAGAAGAACTGCAATAAAGGTTATATTATTCGTGAACAAAAGCGAGAATTGTATTTTGGTTAAGAGATCATGGAATATAGATTGCTGGGTTTTTTTATAGAACAAATCATGCAATACATAAGGCAGCAGATTGAATCAGATCTATATTATATATCAACTTATTACACACTATATGAGTTGTCAGCAGAATAAGTATTTTAATAAAATTGTCAACTGGAATAACTTGTTAGGAAATTACGATGTTTTTAAGAATTAACTTAGATAATTTATAATAAAAGAAGTATTTTAATGTAAGGTATAAAAGTCAGAATACAAATGTAAGCATCCTATTTGGGCTGTTTTTATTCTGTGGATAATGTTAACATCTTGTGGATAAATGTGCGAATAATTAGATAATTGAAATAGCTGGTGATGATTACTATAAAATAAACAAAAAAATTGGTGAGGAATATGTTGGTGTAGATAATGAATTTGGTGTGATTATATGACTCTTTATATGTCCAACAAGCACTCCAAATAGAAGTGCTTGTCATTCTTAATGGAAAATAATACTTATTAGATAGCGACTGAATTTAGCTAAATTTAAATCTTACAAGCTATTAATCAACTATTAATGAGTCATTAAGATATTTAACTTGATCTACGATAAATCCATAAGCTGTAACACTTTCATCAGACTCTAACACTACACTAATCTCATCACCGTCTGTCTCCACCCAAAAATCTTCATGAGTACCGTCATAACTAGCAATGATATTTCCATCCTTATCTTTTACATGAACAAAATCATAATCTTTTTCAGTTTCAATATAAGCAAAATGAACAGCGACTTTTTTGACTCCTGATTTATTAAACGTAAATCCGTCATTGTACAAATTAGTGTAAGGATGAGGGGTTTGATAATCTACTATTTCATAGAACCACTTACTGCCCTCTGGTACCTGTTCTTCAGAAATTACAGGGTAAGTTGCAGTAATTGAGTATGGATTTATACTGTTTGCACCGTTCCACCCTACAACTTCAACATAGAATGTTCCTGGTGTTGAAGAAGAATAAACAATAGACTCATCAGAAGTCTCAGCTTCCACAGATTTTTTTAGAATTTGTCCGTTACTATCATATAGATAAAGATCATAATCAACAGGGACATTTGTCAGGTTAACAGTAATTTGACCAGCTTGTTCTACATTTAAACGATAGTAATCTATATCTGTGCCCGAAGAAATCGTAGTAGAATAAGTTTCACCTGGATCTAATTGATATGATGCTCCAAAAGTATCGTTCGTATCATCAACACTACCAATACCTACAGATGCATAACCTTTTGCAACCTCATTATATTCCAAGCTGTCAGCACCATATAAGTCTTCTGAAGCTTGTAATAGGGCATTACGTGCATCAATGAACTGTGATTGAGAAGTTAAATATTTTGTTAGAGCACGGTAATATATTTTTCCAGACTTATCTAGTCCAATCTTTGTTGCAATATTATAGAAGGCCTTATTTGGAATTCCACTATTAATGTGAACGCCTCCCCAATCACCATCTCTAGTAACAGGTAAGTTCTGATAGTTATTCATGTGAGCAGGTTGATTATATAAAGTTGGATCAGACATACTTCTCAACGCATCGCCATCTACACCTGGCGTATAGACATCCTCTCCTAACAACCAATCGGATGTTCCTTCATAATCTGCTTCTACTAATATCCCAAAAACATCTGAAAAAGATTCATTTAATGCTCCAGATTGTGCCTGATACTCTAAATCAGCAGAAAAGTTTGTAACTGCGTGTGCTAATTCATGTGCTACAACATCTAATGAGCCTGATAATGGATCAAACGTTGTCCCATCCCCATCACCATAAACCATTTGTGTACCAACCCAAGCTGCGTTGTTCCACCCAGTATTTAAGTTATCAGGGTCTCTAACATGGACGCTTGAGACGATATCGCTTCCTTTATCGTCATAACTATTTCGATTATGTTTATCTAAATAATAATCATAAACTACACCAGCATAATAATGTGCATCAACAGCTGCATTTTGATTAGAAGAATCAAAGTTATTGTCTAAATCTGAAACTATTGAACCAGTCTTCCACCCATCACTTGCATCATGTGTCCTAATAACACCGTCTAATAAAATTGGTTCAGCTATATCATTTTTTAACATGGATTTTGTAGCATCGATCAAATAGAAAGATCCATTATCAGAATAGGTATTAATAGTTTTTACATCACCAAAAACTCCTGTACCGCTTCCTGTTTCTGCTGCATGTTCAATAAGATTATAAGATTTTAGTACATCACCGTTTTTCGCATCAATGTAAAAAAATTCTCTACCAATATACGGTTCTAAAAATTGAAGCTCAACTATAAAGACTGGTGTCCATTTATTTTCGTGGTTATATAGGTAAAGGTCACTTTTTGGTTCAGCCGTATAAGTATCACCTTCTGGGGAGAAACTAAGTTCTTGCTCAGCAACTTCTATTGCTTTTTTAGGTGATAGTTTTATAGACTGACTCCATTTTTTGTTAACTAATTTAGGTTCTACTTGTCCATTTAAAGAAGTAACAATACCGCTTTTATCGGTATGTACTATTAATTCAGCACCATAAACGGGTATCCCATCAATTTCAAACTGAGTGCGATAGTGTGTCATGCCAAGGTCATCTGTGTCGGTATTAATAATTTCAAAATTTCCATCTTCAATATTAAAAATATCTTTATTTTCTTCAAGAAAAACGGCAATATCCACATTTTTATCCGATAGTTTACCAGAAATATAGCGAGGAACACCTTTCTGTTCATCCCACGAAATTTTAAATTTACCATTTGCTTTTAGCGTTTTCTCTTTTATTTTATTTAGTTTCTCTTGTTGTTTGAGCTTGTCTTTTACCTCATTAGAAGCTTTTTCAGTAAGTGATTTTGCTGAAACAACTCCAGTTGTCGGTGTAAATAGTGTCCCAAATGCTAATGAAGTTGCTAGTAGTGCTGAAGCTATTTTTCTCTTTTTCATTCTGACTCTCCTTGTATATTAGATTTTAGCGATATAGCAAGATAAACTGATTAATTGTATATTACTAATCGGTTTTTTGCTTTAAACTATTAAATTAAAAGGCGACACTCCTCCTTTCATGATGTAATGATTTTATAATATTTCGATAAAATATACAATATTTCGACAAAATATTAGGAATATTTACTTAGAAAAAATGTTCTGTCATTTATAAAAGAGATTAGAATAATATAATAAGACCAATAAATATAAGTATTAAACTCTTAGTCTTTACTTTTAAGGTTTTTCCCATTTGTTCCTTAATTCTTATGAGATCCTCATAATAACTTCGTAAAAATGAAAGTTTTGAATACGATTTATTTTCTTTTGCAAAAGGAATAATTTTAATAAAATATCCATTTTATAGTGTATTTCAACATTTAAAGTTAAGGTTCATTTTCCTAATAAATTTAATGGACATTGTGGTTTCTATCTAACTACTGACCCCTTTCTTCAACTAAGCAAGTTTGCCATCTGGCGTGAAGATAGACCTTTCAAATATAAAAGTCTCTCCGATTGGTAACTAAATAATCACGCTAAGGTTTTTACATCAATCACAGTCATTGTCAAATAAATCCACATCTTTTCTGAATTTGTTATAATATATATGGGTAAATGGAATGATTAATTTAATTCACTTAATATGCAACAAAAAGTGATATTTTGATTGTCCTCATTCTTAATCGACTAATAAAATTTAATTTGTCCCATGTTGAATAGGAATATATATATAATTTTACAATTGTATAGGGGTATTACTTATTGATCAGCAACTTTCTATTTGGACATACATATATTGAATATTGTAATATCTGAAGTTGTAGGTAAGGAGTGATGATGTGAAAATAGGGCAATTTGCGAATGAAAATAAAATAAGTATTGATACAGTACGACATTATATGGATATGGGATTGATTACACCTGAAAAAACTACAGGTCAATATCAATTTGGTGATAAATGTCATGAGGATTTGAAGGGAATTATTCACTTGAAAAATTTAGGATTCTCATTAAATGAAATCAAAACTATTAATAAATATAGAAGGATAGGGAAACTTTCTTCTCTTCAAAATAATCAGTATTATAAAAGGTTATTTGATGAAAAATATGTTGAAATTGATAATAAAATAATAGAATATCAAAATATAAAAAATAATTTACAGGTTGAAATTGACCGTTTTAATGCTACAAAGAACCAAGTAATAAAGAAAATGGGTATGAAGTTGTCCTCAGCATCAATATTAGAATGTAAAAAATGCCAACAAGAATTAAATATAATTGACGGAGATATACAGAACAACCAAATCTTAAACGGAGTATTACAATGTAAATGTAATGAACAATATTTAATAAAGGATGGTATATTATTTACTTCCAATACAATCAAAGATTCTTACAAACTTCGAGATCAAAAAAAAGTAATTAATGAATTTAGTGATTTTATGTATGATTACATAAAGGAAACAGATGAACAATTTATTGATAACGTTTATAAATCTCTAGATTGGTCTTATAGTAGGATCGATTTTGAACAACTTCAATTTAATAACATTTTACATCTTGGAACTGGTATAGGGACTTCGTTGAGATTTATATACGAATCACTACCACAGAATTGTTTATATATAGCATTAGAGCCAGATTATAAAAGGATGCAGGTTTTAAAGAGTATCCTAGAATCGTATGAAACTCAAAAGAATATACTATTTATTTGCTCTGACTTATTAAATATTCCCATTAAACAACATACGATCGATTTTTTAATTGATACTGGTACATCTTCATATAGTCTTAACCACGAGGATTTTTTGCTTCAAAAGGTACAGGGTTATTTAAAAGATCACAGTCATTTGATGGGAAGCTATGTATGTTACGAAAATTTTCATGCAAACAATGAAATTAATAGAGGGTTGCGAAAGAACTTTCAGCTGGAGTTTATCAAAGAAAAAATAGAAAATTTAAATTTTGAATTGAAAGAAGAAACTATTTTTAATTACATTGAAAGCCACCCTGGAAGGTATGAGTTAAACCTTTTAAAAGGAGAAAAAACATATAACTATATATACATAGGTAAAAGATCGGGTTAACCCGATCTTTTTTAAAATTTTTAATACAAACAGATGAAATTCTCATATTGATGTGGGGTTCTCACTATCTTTTATAATAGTTAATGATCATGATCAACAATTAAGAAAATGGAGGATTAGAAATGGATATCTTTGAGTTATTAATTATTACCTTATCGTATATTAGTATTATTGCTGTGGGGGTTTACCACTTTAAAAATAGATTTATTAAAAATGTATTATTTGCTACGTCAGTTATTTTGGCTGTTTTAAATTTTATATTTGGAGATTTTAGATGGCAAATCATTCTAACATTTATATTGTTATTTATTATTGTTACCATGCTAAGTTACTTATTTCCAATAATTAAATTACCAAAACCCACAGGTGAGTACAATGTAGGTAAAATTATTGAACACTACGTTGATCAATCTAGGGAAGAAGTTTTTACAAAAAAACCTAGTGACTATAGAGAATTAATTATTCAATTGTGGTATCCAACGGATATGAAAATTACAAAAAACAATCGGACACCATACCATCCAAACAGTGCTTACTTTATTGAAGAGATATCAAAATACTTAAATGTCCCACAATTTATATTTAATGGGGTCAACAAAATTGAAACAAACTCTATAAAGGGAGCTAGAGTTTCAAATAAAAAATATAAATATCCAGTACTTCTATTTTCACATGCTCACGGTTCTTCAACATCATTAAATTCATTTCAAATAGAAGAGCTTGTAAGCCATGGTTATATAGTTGTAGGTATTGAACATTCATATATTGGTTCTGG